>CAZPPH010000291.1:0-2763 GCA_964588375.1 uncultured Rhodobacterales bacterium
GACCGGGCCCGTATTCGCGCCTGTTCACCGGGGATTTCGGACGGCCCCAGATGTTCTCGCCCATCCGGCGGTCGAGCTTGTACTTGGCAGAGGTGCGTTTCGTCACCGCTGATCTCCTTCAATAGAGAGGCCGCCCGGACGGACGGCGATGAAGGGCGTTGTCCTTTCCCCTGAAGGGGCGACAGGCATTCCCTCGCGGGAGCCGCCAACACCAATGAAGTGCGCGCTTATACCGGCGCTTCGGCGGCTGTCAATGGCGCGGCGCGGCCTCGGCCCCGAAAACCGCGGCCTCCTCTGCGCTCAGGGTCCTGCGGGCGGCGACGCCGTAGCGGTGGGGGTCGGCGTCGATGCCCGGCACGATGTCGAGCAGCCGCCGCCGCTGATCCTCGCCGATGGTCTCGAGGTCCGTCGAGGCGGGATGGAAGCTCTCGGTTTCCACACCGTTGGCGCGGACGATCTGATGACACGGCAGCAGGATGTGCACGTAGGTGACCTCCGCCAGCGACCGATCGATCAGGATGCCCCGGTCGTCCATCAGGTCGCGGGCGGTGACGAGCACCTCGGGCGTGCCGAACAGCGCAGTGGCGATCGGGCCCTCGAGAACGATGCGGTGTTGCGGCGAGACCACGAGGTCGGGCGCGGGGCTCTCGCCGTCGATGGCGCCGCGGCGCAGACGCACCGGGCGAAGTTCGGGCATGGCATGAAGCCGCGCGCCGGACATCCGGCGCGACCCGATCCAGAGAATTTCCTGTGCGCCGTCATCCTTCGTCGATACCCTGTCTCCCTCGACGAGGTCCTCGACAAGGCGCGGGCCGTCGGGTGTCTCGAGCCGGGTGCCGGGCGTGAAGCAGATCACGCCGGTCGGCTCCCCGGTCATTCTGTTGATGGCGGCCTCGCCGGACGCGCCGGGACCCGAGAGCGCCACCACCCTCAATCGCGCCCGTCTCGGCGGCAGCGACCCGATGAACAGAAGAAGCGGCCGCGCGATCTCCGCGATCTCGACCATGGTCGCTTCGTAGCGCCTGCGTCCGTCGCTGAGGGTGAACGAGCGTTCGAACAGCGCGGACTCGAAGTCGAGCCTGAGCGGGTCCGTCGAGATCGCCCGGCCGATTAGGCGCGGCACGGCACGTGCGGCAAAGCGCCGAAGCGCGGCCGGCCCCCCCGTCAAGACGGCATCGGAAACTCCGGCAAGCGACACGGGATCACCGTCCCAGGACCATGACACATCCCGTTCGATGCGCGCCGGCGGCGCGCCCCTCAACCCGTCTATTTCGGTCTGTGACCAGGGAACGATGAATATTCCCTGTTCTGTGGCCCTCATCTCTGCTGCTCGCTCGCGAATTTTTTTATTGAACTCCTATTAGCAACCAAGCCGCCGACGGTTAACACTTTTCTGGCGTTTTCGGCGGGCGAATTGAACCTCGCGTCGCGGAACGCCGCATTGTTGCAATCGCAAGTTGATCAATTCACGCTGTCGCAATCGCGATACGCGCATGCTCACCGACGTAGCCCTCGACCATGCGTCCCACTATTCGGTCGACAACGCCGGGGCGAACATGGACATGGTCGTCGCAATAGGCTGCGAGGCCCGCCGTGGTCACCGCCTCGAAGCTCGGAAAATAGTCGACCCCCGGTCTGTCCCGAGCGATTTCTTCGGCGACGACACGCAGCACCGCCTTCGAATAGCAATTCGCCGTCACCGCATCGCCGCCCGAAAACGTGACCTGAAGCGGTACGGGCGAGACCGTCAGCACCACCCGGCGCCGGACCGGATCGAGAGCTTCGGTGAGGTCGGCAACCATCGCCCGGGCCGTGTCAATGTCGAGCCGGCGGAACTCCCATCGGCCGGGGTGGGCCTTGAGCGCCCCGCGCCGTGGCGCCTCGTTGAGATGGACCCCCGCCTCGCGGTCGAACCAGGTCTCGGTAAGCCCGAGGGTGACGACAACAATGTCCGATGCCGCGAGACCGGTCGCGTAGAGCGCGTTGATCTCCTCGCGCCGCGCGAGCGCCCGCTCGCGGGTGACGGCCCGGCTCCCGGTGGCCAGGAGCGGGTCGATCACCCCCTCGCCCGAGGGCGCGGGATAGAGCGCGGCGTCGTCGGCCGCCCGGCCCGCCGCGCGCACGCATTGCAGCATGGTGGCCGGATTGTACTGGTTGAGAATTCGGTTGGGCTGACCCGGCGCCTCGTCATGCGGAGCGCTGAATCCCGCCGTTGGCACCTCGATGCCATGGGCGATCAGCGCGCGCTCCACGTTGCGGGCGAAACACGAGCCGATGGTGAAGACCGACGCTCCGGGCGCGATGCGAAAGCCCGGCGCGAAAGAGGGAAAGACCACCCCGCCCTCCGAGCGCGGGTCGCCCTGCCCCGGAAAATTTCTCTGCCTGTTGGCCAGCGCCTTTCTGAACGCAAGTTCGCCGTCTTCGGTCATGCCGCGCCTCCCTGGGTTTGCCCCGTGGTTAGCGCGTAACCGTGATGCCCGGGTTAACGAAGGTCGGTCAGCCGCATTTCGAATGCCCGCAGGACATGCAGGTGAGACATCCCTCCACCATCCGCAGGTCGTATTGCCCGCAGGCGGGGCACGCCTTGCCGCGTGGAGGGTCGAGGTTGACGACCTCGGCCCTGGGGTCGGATTTCAGCCCCAGCCCCTCGCCCTCGATGAAGCCGATCGCGACGAGGTGGCGCTCGATGACGCTGCCGATGGCGGCGAGGATCGAGGGGACGTATTTCCCGTTCATCCAGGCCCCGCCGCGGGGGTCGAAGAC
>CAZPPH010000292.1:0-2750 GCA_964588375.1 uncultured Rhodobacterales bacterium
GCGCGCTACGTCCCCGGCTGGGATTGTCACGGCCTGCCCATCGAGTGGAAGATCGAGGAACAATACCGCAAGAAGGGCCGCAACAAGGACGAGGTCGAGATCGTCGACTTCCGGCAGGAATGCCGGCGGTTCGCGGAAGGCTGGATCGACATCCAGCGTGACGAGTTCAAGCGCCTCGGCGTCACCGGCAACTGGGCCGACCCCTACCTCACGATGGACTTCCACGCCGAACGGGTGATCGCCGAGGAATTCCAGACCTTCCTGATGAACGGCACCCTCTACCAGGGGTCGAAACCGGTGATGTGGTCGCCCATCGAGAAGACCGCCCTCGCCGAGGCCGAGGTCGAGTACCACGACAAGGAGAGCTTCACGATCTGGGTGAAGTTCCCCGTCACCGAGTTCTCGCTGCCCGACATCGTGCTCGCGGGCGAGGAGGACACGGCCGAGGCGCGCGAGGCGGTGATCGCGAGCGAGGCGGAGGCGGCGAATGACTTCGTCGGCGCCAGCGTGGTCATCTGGACGACGACGCCCTGGACGATCCCGTCGAACAAGGCCGTCGTGTTCGGAAAGGACATCTCCTACGGGCTCTACGAGGTCACCGGCACGCCCGAGGAATGCTGGGCGAAGGTCGGCGACCGCCTCATCCTCGCCGACAAGCTCGCCGAGGAAGTGATGCGCCGGGCGCGGCTCGAGCCCTCGATGTACCGCCGCCTGCGCAACGTCACACCCGCGCAGCTCGACGGCATGACGCTGGCGCATCCGCTCGCGGGCGCCGAAGGGGCCGGCGGTGAATGGGACGCGCCCCGGGACTTCCGGGCGGCCGATTTCGTGACCGATGAGGAGGGCACGGGGTTCGTCCATTGCGCCCCGTCGCACGGGATGGAGGAATACGAGCTCTACCGCGACCTCGGGATGCTCGCGGAAGTCATCACCTACAACGTGGGCGACGACGGCAAATTCCGCGACGACCTGCCGTTCTTCGGCGGCAAGTTCATCCTGTCGCGGAAGGGCGGCGAGGGGGACGCGAACACCGCGGTCATCGACAAGCTCGTCGAGACGGGCGGACTGCTGGCGCGCGGCAAGATCAAGCACAGCTATCCTCACAGCTGGCGCTCGAAGGCCCCGGTGATCTTCCGCAACACACCGCAATGGTTCGCCGAGATCGACCGGCCGGTGGGCGACGGACAGGACACCTGGGGCAGGACGATCCGCGAACGCGCGCTCCGCTCGATCGACGAGCTGGTCACCTGGACGCCGAAGACCGGACGCAACCGGCTTCACTCGATGATCGAGGCGCGGCCCGACTGGGTGCTTTCGCGCCAGCGCGCGTGGGGCGTGCCGCTGACCTGTTTCGTCAGGAAGGGCGCGAAACCGACCGATCCCGACTTTCTGTTGCGCAATGCGGCCGTGAACGCCCGCGTTCTTGACGCTTTCGAACAGGAGGGGGCAGACGCCTGGTACAAGCCCGGCGCGAAGGAACGCTTTCTCGGCAACGATGCCGACCCCGAGGCCTACGAGCAGGTGTTCGACATTCTCGATGTCTGGTTCGACAGCGGCAGCACACACGCCTTCGTCCTCCGCGACCGCCCGGACGGCTCGGAAGACGGCATCGCCGACCTCTACCTCGAGGGCACCGACCAGCACCGCGGCTGGTTTCACTCCTCGCTCCTGCAGGCCTGCGGCACGATCGGCCGCGCGCCCTACCGGGGTGTCCTGACCCACGGCTTCACGCTCGACGAGAAGGGCATGAAGATGTCGAAATCGCTCGGGAACACCATCGGTCCCGACGAGGTCGTCAAGCAATACGGTGCGGACATCCTGCGGCTCTGGGTGGCGCAGACCGACTATACCGCCGACCAGCGCATCGGCCCGGAAATCCTGAAAGGGACCGCCGACAGCTACCGCAGGCTCAGGAATACCTTCCGGTTCCTTCTCGGCAATCTCGCCGACTTCGACCCCTCGAACGCGGTCGATCCCGCCGAGATGCCCGAACTCGAACGCTGGGTGCTTCACCGCCTCGCGGAACTCGATGCCACCGTCCGGACAGGGTATGCGAAATACGACTTTCAGGGCGTCTTCCGGGCGCTTTTCGAGTTCGCCACCGGCGATCTGTCGTCGTTCTACTTCGATATCCGCAAGGACGCGCTCTACTGTGATGGCGACGCCATGCGCCGCCGCGCCGCGCAGACCGTGCTCGACATCCTGTTTCACCGCCTGACGACATGGCTCGCGCCGGTCCTCGTCTTCACCATGGAGGAGGTCTGGCTCGAGCGGTTCCCCGGAGAGACGAGCTCGGTGCACCTTCAGGACATGCCCGAGACGCCCGCAATCTGGCGTGACCCGACCCTTGCGGAGAAATGGGCCGGTGTCCGGCGGGTCCGCCGCGCGGTGACCGCGGCGCTGGAGGTCGAACGCCGCAACAAGGTGATCGGCGCCTCGCTCGAGGCCGCGCCTGTGGTCCATGTCCGCGACGCAGGCACCCTCGCGGCGGTGAAATCCGTTCCTTTCGAGGACGTGTGCATCACCAGTGCCGTCTCGCTCACCGGCGACCCGTTGCCGTCCGAGGCCTTCCGGCTGCCGGAAGTCGAGGGCGTGGGCGTGGTGTTCGAAAAGGCCGAGGGGCAGAAGTGCCAGCGGTGCTGGAAGATCCTGCCCGATGTCGGCACGCATCACCACCCCGGGGTATGCGCCCGCTGCGACGCCGCGCTGGGGTGACCGCCCCTTCGGGCGGTGCCTCCGGCGAAAGCATG
>CAZPPH010000293.1:0-2749 GCA_964588375.1 uncultured Rhodobacterales bacterium
ACTTTCTGATGAACCGCCTGGATCTGGTTGCGGATCGTTTTTTCCGCACGATCCATTTCCCTGGCAAGATCGGAAGGTTTCGCGCCGGTCAGGAGACCGCGGCACACCTCGGCCTCCCGCGGCGTCAGCCCGAAGGCATCCTGCAGTAGCTTCAGGCTGATCGCACCGGTGGGACGTGCGCCGATCAGCACTGCGAACAGGTGTTGAGCCGCGAAGAGCCGCCTGTCGATGTCTGACGCGAACGCGAGCGTTGGCATGTAGGGGCAAACGCACAGCACAATGGTCGCCTCGTCCCCGTCGACCTGGAATGCATGGGGTCCGCTATCGTTTCCGGCTTCGGCGATGGCCTGAAACAGCATCCGGGTGCTGCGCACATCTGCCATGCCGGCCCGGCCCGAACTGTCCAGCCTGAGGATCTGTCCGCCGTCAAGCACCCGTTGCCCGAGCGAGTTGGCCATCTGAAGCTGCCCGTCTCTGGTGAGAACGATCATCGGCAAGCCAATGGCGTCAATGAACCCGGAGTAGGTCGCGGCCGCATCGCGGGCCATGTTCAAAGCCCGTGCGAACCGGGCCGCGCGAATCATGTGCGGCGCAATCAGGGTGATCAGATGTTCCGCCTGTCCGCTATCCTTCTCCATCGGATCGAAATCGTTTTCCACGAGCATGATCGCGGCCCTTCGTCCCTCCGTGATCGAGAAGTGCGTTCCCGTCCAATGCCCGGCACCGACGGGCGCCATGGTGGACTTGTATCCCTCGAAGTTCCGAAACTCCTCCTCGCGGAACACGCGGCGCGTGGAATAGAGCGTGCCAAGCGCGAGCGGCTGTCGCATGAACAGGGTAGCGTTGAGGTCGTCGGGCTGCTCGAACGTGCCCGCATGGACGTCCTCGGTCAGATTCCGGATGCGCTGCCCCTGCTCTGTGTCAGGCAGGGTTGGGACATGGGAGGATACCCAGCGCGCGTCCTCGAACGTGACGACGGCCGCCACGTGACCCGCGCATAGCTGACCAAGATGCTGCGTGAGGCTCTGCCACTGCTGATCTTCCAGCGCGGATTCGTATACCCGCCCTATCAGCGCGCTGGCGTCTTCGACGGAAAGGTGGTCCTGTGCCATCGCGTCCCCCCAGACACCATGGCCTTCGTAGGACGCCGCTACCCCTGCGTCAACTTGCACGCCGGATGTCGGGCGCTGCACAGACGCATTGCAGGCTTTGGGTAAAATTGCCCTTGTTGCATCTGCCGCAGGGACGAACTGTGCCTCATTGAATTGGGGTAACACATGCTGGACCAACTGCAATCTGATACGGCCCGTACGGGCGTGCCTGATGGTCAGTTTTTCGACCTGATTGTCATCGGGGCGGGGATCGCGGGGCTCAACGCGCTCTATTCCGCCTCGCAATACCTGCCCAAAGGGGCCCGAGCGCTCCTGCTCGATCAGAAGGATGCGCCGGGGGGAATGTGGAATGTGGCTTATGACTACGTCCGCCTTCATCAACCGCATCCCATGTTCACGGTCGGCGACATGAAATGGGACTGGTCGCGCCCCAAACACTACCTTGCGGCGCGCGACGAGGTGCAAAGCCATCTAGAGAAATGCCTCGTTCCCATGGCGACACACTTCAACCTGACCCGCGGTTTCGGGCATACGGTGTCGTCGTGTACCGAGGTTCAGACATCGGACGGCCCGCGCGCGCGCGTGATCTGCCACCCGAACGACGACCCGCAATCCACCGCGACGATCATGGCGGCGCAGGTGATCGAGGCCGAAGGTTTCAACGTTCAGCAGCCAGACCCGCTGACGCTCTCGTCGACGTCGTTGGTGTCGATCGGACCCGCGTCGCTCCGCAAGACACTCGCCGACCATCCCGGCGCAGCGGTTTTCGTGATCGGAGGCGGCAAGACCGCGATGGACACGATCATCGAGGTCGTGGACCGGGACCCGGCACGGCCGGTCAGCGCGATAGTGGGCAGCGGCACGGATTTCTTCGACCGGGACGAGAACCTGCCCATCGGAGTTGAACGATGGACAAGGGGCCGGCCCCTGTCCCGCATCTTCCAGGAACAGGCGATGCTGTTCGATGGCGACAACGAGGATGTGGTAGCGGCGTATTTCAGGACGAACTACGCGACCGAGCGCAACTCATCCAACCGGCAGTTCCTCTATGGCGTGCTGTCACGCGCCGAACTGGCCAAGGTCCGGTCGGGGCTCGAAACATGCCTCATCGATTACCTCGAAGACATCAGCGATACTGCGAATGGGCCGCTCATGAGCCTTCGCAGTGGCGAGACACTGGCCGTGCCGGAGGGCAGCATCATCGTGAATTGCACGGGAATGCTGTTTCGCTCCGACAATCTGCCGCCGCCGAAACCCTGTCTGTCGACCCATGGCAGGATCCTGTCCGTCAACACGCGCGATGCCCTGCATTTCCTGTCCAGTGTCGGCGGATTCTTCCTGCCGCACCTGCACTACCGCGGTATGCTGAAGGACCAGGGCTTCTACACTATCGATCTGGATGCGCTCTTCCGAAAAAGCCGGACTGCCTGGGTCGCGGCCACGTCCACGCAGGCCTACCTGACACAAGCGCTTGCGGTGAAGACGCTTCCCCTGATGCTGCTCGACCGGTGTGGCCTTGATTTTGACCGGTGGTATCCATTCCCGCGACGCATGGCGGCGGTCGTGAAGATGAAGACCGGCGCCACGCGAGAGATCCCGCATTGTCAGAAGGTTCTCGACCGCGTGGCACAGCGCTT
>CAZPPH010000294.1:0-2742 GCA_964588375.1 uncultured Rhodobacterales bacterium
TGCCAGCACGAGCTGGGCCTGATCTTCGGCAGCCTCACAAAGCAGGCCGACGAGCTGCAGAAGTACAAGTACGTCATCCACAACGTCGCCCATGCCTACGGCAAGTCGGCGACGTTCATGCCGAAGCCCGTCGCGGGCGACAACGGCACCGGCATGCATGTCAACATGTCGATCTGGAAGGACGGCAAGCCGCTCTTCGCCGGTGACAAGTACGCCGATCTCTCCCAGGAGGCGCTGTGGTACATCGGCGGCATCCTGAAGCACGCGAAGACCCTGAACGCCTTCACCAACCCCGCGACGAACTCCTACAAGCGGCTCATCCCCGGCTTCGAGGCCCCGGTTCTGCGGGCCTACTCGGCGCGGAACCGCTCGGGCTGCGTCCGGATCCCGTGGGCGGAAAGCCCGAAGGCCAAGCGCGTCGAGGCCCGCTTCCCCGACCCCTCGGCGAACCCCTACCTCTGCTTCGCGGCGCTGCTGATGGCCGGTCTCGACGGAATCAAGAACAAGATCGACCCCGGCGAGGCGATGGACAAGGACCTCTACGATCTGCCGCCAGAGGAACTCGTCGGCATTCCGACCGTCTGCGCGAGCCTGCGCGAGGCGATGGAGAGCCTCGAGGCCGACCACGACTTCCTTCTGGCCGGCGACGTGTTCACCAAGGATCAGATCGAGGGTTACATGGAGCTCAAGTGGGAAGAGATCTACGCCTACGAGCACACCCCGCACCCGGTGGAGTTCAAGCTCTACTACGGCTGCTGACCCCGGACGGATACCGCGGAAGGGCGCCTTCGGGCGCCCTTTTTCGTGGCAGGCGACCGCCCGGCGCGCTCAGGGCGGCGGGACGAGGACGAGCTTGCCGGCATGGCGCTTTTCGGTGAAGTCGCGTTGCGCCTCCGCGATCCGGTCGAGGGGATAGGTCGCGGCCAGAAGCGGGACGATCTCTTCGCGCTCGATGGCGGAGACGAGCGCGGGAAACACCGGCTCGTCCCAGGCCGTGCATCCGATGAGCGTGATGTCCTTGAGATACATCTGGCGCATGTCGAGCTCGACGACGGGGCCGGCTATGGCGCCCGACGACACGTAGCGCCCGCCGCGCCGGAGCACCTTCAGCATCGCCCCGAAGCCCGACCCGGCGACATTGTCGATCACCACGTCGACGCTTTCGGGGCCGAGCGCCCCGGCCGTGTCATCCTCGCGGGCGAGGATCATGTCGGCCCCGAGCGCCTCGAGGGCGCCGCGCTTCGACGCGCTGGTGATGGCGATCACCTCCGCCCCGCGCCGCTTCGCGAGCTGGACCACCGCGGAGCCGACGCCACCGGAGGCCCCCGGCACCAGCACCCGCGTTCCCTGTTCGACGCCGGCGCGGTGGAGCATGTTTTCGGCGGTGCCGTAGGCGCAGGGGATGGTGGCGAGTTCCGCGTCTGACCAGTCGCAAGCCACGGGAAAGACCTCGCCCCCGGGCACCTTCACGAATTGCGCGAAGGCGCCGTCGAAATCTGTGCCGAGCCAGATCGTCTCCATCGACGAAAAGCCCCGCGGGCGCATGCAGGACCTCACCAGCACCCGGGCGCCGACCCGCGCCGCGTCGCCGCCCGGGCCGACCGCGACGACCCGGCCGCAGCAATCGGCCCCCTGAATGAGGGGAAAGGGCGTGGCCGCGTTCCAGCCGCCGTCCGCGCGGTCCGGTTCGGCGGCGGTGGCATCGGTGCCGTCCTTCACCGACGCGGAATACCAGCCGAGCCGCGTGTTGAGATCGGTGTTGTTGACCCCGGCGGCCAGCACCGCGAGCAGCACTTCCCCCGGGCCGGGGGCGGGGATGGGCACCTGACGGTAGTCGAGCTTGTCATGGCCCCCCGTGCCGGTGGTCACGACCGCCCACATCATGCCGTCCGTTTCGCCTACCCGTTCCTGCGCCATGCTCCGGTTCCCCTCGTTCCGACCCACTTTTCTTCTTCCGGTCGTGGCATGCGCATACCGGCTCCGCGCGTCCTTGGGTCATCCGCCCAGCCAGCGCTCGGGGTTGAGGTATGTCAAGTCTTCGGCCCGCGCCTTGTGTCAGAATTATCTGACACACAGGGAGTCCCGACATGCGCATCCTCTTCGTTCACCCCAACTACCGCTCCGGTGGCGCCGAGATCGCCGGCACGTGGCCGCCGGCCTGGGTGGCCTATCTCTCGGGACACCTCCGGCAGTCGGGGTTCGACGACATCCATTTCATCGACGCGATGACCGACGACATATCGGATGCCGACCTTGCCCTGCGCATGGCCGAGATCGAACCCGACGTGGTCGGGGTGACGGCGATCACCCCATCGATCTACCGCGCCGAAGACGTCCTCAAGGTCGCCTCCGAAGCCGTGCCGGGCGCGGTGCGGATGCTGGGCGGGGTGCACGCGACCTTCATGTACAAGCAGGTTCTCTCGGAGGCCCCCCATGTCGACGTGATCGTGCGCGGCGAGGGCGAGGAGATCTGTACCGAGCTGATGCTCGCCATCGAGGACGGGCGCTGGCCCGCCGATCGGCGGAAGATCAGGGGCCTCGCCTTCCTCGACGGCGACGAGATCGTCGCGACCCCGGCGGCGAGCACGGTCAAGGACCTCTCGAAGATCAAGCCCGACTGGACCGTGCTGGAGTGGGAGAAATACATCTACATCCCCCTCGGCACCCGCGTCGCCATCCCGAACCTCGCGCGGGGCTGTCCCTTCACCTGCTCGTTCTGCTCGCAGTGGAAGTTCTGGCGCG
>CAZPPH010000295.1:0-2719 GCA_964588375.1 uncultured Rhodobacterales bacterium
CGCCACAGCGCCCGGCAGCGCGTTGGCGATGTTCGGGACGTTCTGTTCGGTTAGCGGCAGCGCAAGCCCAGACGAACCCGCACGCAGGGTCGGCGCACGTTCGAACAGACCGATGTCGTAGACGGGACTGTCCGGCTGCGCCTGCCACTTGGCGAGGATTAGGTTGGGCTGGTCCTGCTCGTACTCGACTTCGCCCAGACCTGCGTCCATGAAGGGCTCGCCGATGATAGTTTCGAGCGCGACGTAGGGCCCTCCGTAGTGCGTGACACGAAGAAGATCTCCGGCGGCAAAGCTGCGCATCGGCGCGCCGAGGGCCAGTGAAGAAACGCCGAGCCCGAGCGATAGACGAAGCGTGTCGCGGCGGGACAGTGCAGACATGGGTTATCCTTTCCAAGAGCGTTGTTGACAGGAGCTCACACCCAATTTTCTAACACTTGCCACACAATTACGCATACAAGATTCTTTCTACAGGATGCAAAGACAGCCAAATGCAGAGATACAGCCGGTATTTTGTGCGTCATTTTGGACGATTGGCCAATCTTCGCGCTCCCAGAGACGGCGTGCCAACCGCCGCTATGTCCACGCTGGTCTTGCGTGCAAATGAGCTTGGTAAGTATACAAAACCGTGGAAACCTGCCGGCACCGAAACGATCACGCCTTTCCGAACTGGATGTAACGCATGACGGATGACTTGCCTGTCCCGCACTCCTTTCTCGCCCAGTCGGTCGTTCCGCTGTACATCGGCGGAGTCGAGACACTCGCCTGCGATGGCGGCACGATGGATGTGGTCTATCCGGCGACGGGCACGCCAACGGCGCGAGTCGCCAAGGCAACTGCCCCCGACGTCGACAAGGCCGTCGCGGCAGCTACCCGGGCGCAGACCGGGTGGGCTCGGCTGAGCCCACGGGCGCGAAGCAGGCTGCTGGAGGATTTGGCAACGGCCTTGGAAGTGCATGCCGCCGACGCTGCCCTGATGGAGGTACGGCAGACAGGTAAGACGATTACCGAGGCACAAGGCGACGTATCCCGGGCGATCGACGGGCTTCGCTATTACGCTGCCGCCGCCCTCATGAACCGCGGAGAGACCATCGAGGTCGACGAGCACCGGCGCGCGCAGACTATTCGCGAGCCGATCGGCGTTATCGCGGCGATCGTACCGTGGAACGTCCCACTGGTCCTGACCGTCTCGAAGATTGCACCCGCGCTCGCCGTGGGCAACTCGGTGGTAATCAAGCCGTCGGAATTCACTCCGCTGACGGCCCTTTTCCTCGCCCGACTTACACGCGACGTCGGCTTTCCAGATGGTGTTATCAACGTCGTCACCGGCACCGGGGATATCGGACGTTACCTGACCGAGCACCCGGATGTGGGCGGCATCACCTTCACTGGTAGCACACAGACCGGCGCGATGGTCGGGTCGGCGGCGGCGCTAAACCACAAGCGGCTTCAGGCCGAACTCGGCGGGAAGTCCGCCCATATCATCTTCGCCGATGCGGATCTCGACGCGGCGACGCAAGCCGCCGCCTCGGGCGTCTTCTACGGACAGGGGCAGATCTGTTCAGCCGGCTCAAGAGTTCTGGTCGAAAGATCCGCATACGATCGGGTGATCGCCGGCATCGCGGAGATTGCGAAGCGGATCGTTCCGGGTGATCCGCTGGATGCCGCCTCCGTCATGGGCTCGCTGATTTCGTGTGCGCATCGCGATCACGTCTGCCGCTTGGTCGAGGCGGCGGTGGCGGACGGCGCGAAGCTTCGCGCGGGGGGCGGGCCGGCAAGCGTTCCCGGCTTCGAGAACGGCGCCTTCATGCAGCCCACCGTGCTTTCCGACGTCCGGCCGGGCAGCGGCATCGAGCAGGAAGAGGCGTTCGGCCCGGTCGTGGCCGTGCTTCCCTTCGATACCGAGGACGAGGCCATATCGATTGCGAACGGCACCCGCTACGGCCTCGCGGCCGGGCTCTGGTCCCGTAATCGGCAGCGGGGCATGCGCCTCGTCCGGCGCCTCAGGACCGGTGTGGTCTGGCTCGACAGCTACAACCACTTCGACCCGCTGGTGCCCTTTGGCGGCATCAAGCACAGCGGCGGTGGCACGAGGGAATGGAGCCACCTCGCCCTGGACTGCTTCGTCGAAACCAAGACCGTGTGGGAGGTTCTGTAATGCCCGGCAGATTCGAAGGTCGCGTTGCGATCGTCACGGGGGCCGCCCGCGGTCTTGGCCGCGTGTTCGCCACGCGGCTGGCCGGTGAGGGCGCGCAGGTTCTTTGCGCCGACATCTCGCCTTGTGACGAGACCGTCGCCGATCTGCGAAAGGCCGGAAACCATGCCGCAGGAGCCACGGGCGACGTGCAGACTGCCGAGGGCGCCGGGGAAATCGTAGAGGCAGCGCTGACATTTTTCGGCGGGGTCGACGTGCTGGTGAACAATGCAGCTCTTTACGGCGGTATCGCGATCGGTGGCTTCGAGGACATCGATGAAGGCGAATGGGACCGGATGATGTCGGTCAACGTGAAAGGAGTCTGGCAGATGGTCCGCGCCGTAACGCCATCCATGCGGCAGGCCGGGTACGGGCGTATCGTCAATATCTCCAGCAACGTAGTCTTCATGGGCAAGCCCGGTTTCCTGCACTACGCTGCATCGAAGGGCGCGGTCTGGGCGATGACCGGCGCATTGTCGCGGGAATTCGCGGGCACCGGGGTCACGGTAAACGGGGTGGCTCCGGGCT
>CAZPPH010000296.1:0-2717 GCA_964588375.1 uncultured Rhodobacterales bacterium
TCGATATCCATGAAGAACCGGGGCTTGTTCAGGCCGGCGTTGAAGAGCGCCACGTTGATCGACCCGAAGGCGTCGACGGTGGCCTTGACGGCCGCCGCGTTGTCCTCGCGCTTGGTGACGTCCATGCGGACCGCGACCGCCTTGCCGCCACCCGCGCCGTTGATGCGGTCGGCGACCGACTGGGCCTCGGCTTCGTCGAGGTCTCCCAGGCAGACGTTGGCGCCCTGCTCGGCCAGCGCCTCGGCGTTGGCGGCGCCCATGCCGCGGGCCGCGCCGGTGATCAGGATGTGCTTGCCCTTGAGGCGATTGGGGTCCATGGTTTCCTCCCTGAGTTACTGTTTTCTTAGTGCTTTTTCCGCGCGCTGCTGCGCTCGCGCCAGCGCTTCGGAGGGCGTGACGAGCCCGCGCAGCATGTCGTGAAGCTCATGCCCGCAGATCGATATGATCTCCGAGATCCGGGGAATCGGCGGGCGCGGCCAGAATTGCAGTTCGTCGCGCCAGGACATCTGGTCGACGAGCTCGAAGATCGGCGACAGCCGGCGTACGTCGGGGTCGGCCCCGACGGAGTAACGCGGCGCGGTCCGGCTGCCGTTCTGGGCATAGAGCTTCTGCGCCGCCGGCGAGGTGAACGAGACGAGCGCTTCGACGGTGTCGTCCATGCGGTCCTCTGCGAGGTTCGCGGGAATGCAGAGCACGTAACCGCCGACGGGTGCGATCGGCACGCCCTCGGGGCCGTGAGGATGGGGAAGATAGCCGGTGTTGCCATGGGCGGGACAGGTTTCGTCGAGCTCGAAATAGGGAGCGAGCAGGGTATAGCCGTAAGCCATGGCCACCGAGCCGGCCGCGTAGGGGCGAACGCGTTCGTACCACGACATCGAGAGGATATCGGGCGGCGAGAATTCGAGAAGCTCCATGAGATAGTCCGCGGCCGCCCGCGCCCGGTCGGTGTCGAGCATCGGCCGGAAGCCGTCGCGGGCGAGATTGTCGGCGTCGTAGCCCCCGGCGATCTCCGGCAGGTCGATGATCGGCTGGCCGAAATCGGCGCAGGTCATGATGAATGTGTGGCCGAGGGCCGTGCCGCGCGCCGCGTTCCAGGCCACGCCGTAGCGGCCGCGTCGCGGATCGTGAAACTCCCGCGCGGCCTCGATCACCTCCGCGGTCGTCGCCGGCGGTTCGAGCCCGGCCGAGGCGAACCAGTCCTTGCGGTAGAACATCATTTCGGGTGTCGTCTGGCTCGGCACGCCGTAGGGCACGCCATTCCAGTGCGCCGCGCGCCAGCCGGCGGTGTGAAAATCCGCGGGGTCGAGGCGGGCGACGTCCATCACCTCCGGCAGCGGCCGGATCACGCCCGCCTCCACGAATTCCCCGATCCACGGCAGGTCGACCGCTATGAGGTCGTAGCGGCTTCTGGGGCGATCGGCGTTGCGCAGACCTTCCTCCCGCAACCGGTCGATGGAAAACGCGCGCTGCGTGATGTCCGTGCCGACGATCTGCTCGAACTGCCGCTTCAGGTTCTCCATCACCATGAAGGTGGGGTCGCCGTGCACGAGAATGCGCAGGCCGCCGGGAAGCTTCAGGGGCTGGGGCAGGGCGCGGGGCGGCGGAATGGCCGCCTGGCCCGGCTGGTAGGAGCCGCCGAAGTAGTAATCGGCCGATTCGCCCGGTTGCTGCGCACCGCCGAAGGTTTGCCGCGCGATCCGGTCGATCCGGTCGGCGAGCTGGTTGAAGGTCTCGAGAAGCTTCGGGCTGGGATGCAGCGAGAAGCTCTTGCCGGACCGCGTGCGGGGGCGCTGCTCCACGAGCCCGGCGCGCTGGATCTCCGCCAGCTTCCGGGTGCCGGTCGCGTAGGGAACGCCGGAGGCCGCCACCATCGAGGAGGGCGACACGACCCGGCCCTCTCCGTGAGAGCGCAGAAGATGGAGAATCATGTTGAGATGGGGATTCGGCGTGTTGGGCTCGAGAGAAGTATCGATCTCGACGGTAACGTCCTGCAGGAAGAGAAGGACCCGCTCGAGTTCGGGGCTCGCGGCCAGCAGTGCGGATGCACCCGCGGCGGCCACCCCCGGCTGTCCATATTGAGTATTCTGCGCAGCGGGTTGGTGCATTTCACCGGGCGGGTTTGCGTCGGCAGCGAGTCGACGGGAATCGGGCATGGAGCGGACCCCAAATTGTTCATAATGATATCCGGTTAGTATGACTAAAAAATCCATTGTGGATATTAAAATGTTCAGTATGAATAAATGCGATGCGGTCGCCGCCGCGATAATTCGTCATAGATGACCCACAGATTGCGTTGGGGTGACCGCTCCGGCCTCGGAGGACGGCCGCAATCGCATCAAAAAAACCTTAGGGAGGATCGAAGACATGAACGTATCGACCAAGTTTGCACTCGCCGGCACGACGGCGTTCTTCGCCGCCGCCACGGCGGCCAGTGCGATGACCATCGGCATCACACAGAACAACGTGGGCGTGGACAGCTACCAGACCACCTACGAGCAGGCCTTCATCGCGGCGGCAGAAGCCAACCCGGACGTCGATGTCGTGGTGCTTGACGCTGGCGGCGACGTCGCCCGCCAGATCGCGCAGATGGAAGACCTCATCCAGCAGGAAGTCGACGCCATCATCATCTGGCCGACCAACGGCGAGGCCGTCATCCCCGCCGTTCGCAAGGCCCAGCAGGCCGACATTCCGGTCATCGTTACCAACTCCAACATCGC
>CAZPPH010000297.1:0-2708 GCA_964588375.1 uncultured Rhodobacterales bacterium
CCAACCTGCTCGGTCTTGGGAGTAGACCTCAAGTTCAAGGCGATACCCGCAATAATGTCTTCCTGCATCAAGGTCCCGCAAATGGCAATCTCAAGGTCATTCGGGCTCTTGCGCAGTTGCCGGGATGTACATGTCTCAACTAGGCTTGTCGAAAATGCAGGTAGGGGCAGTAGCTTGGACAAGTTCGACAGTCTGATAGCGACCTTCTCGGTCAAAAAATCCGCCACATTTTTTCGAGCTCCTATCTACCCCTTACGGCAAGCGCACTTCCCCCGTACCCCTTAGAGATGCGGCTCCATTCGCCCGCCACTAGTCGTCTCCGGTAGCGCAGTCATCCTCTGCTGGCTTCCTCTCAGCTATTGTGACCAAGGAATGTATGCGGTCACCGTTCGGATGCATCACTCCACGCATGACTTTCAGCGCACCCTTGTCTAGGGCCGCCTGCGCCACGGCGTTGAGGTAATCATTATCCGGCTCGAACGAACCAAGTGAAAGGATCTCGCTGACCACTTGAGTGGTCGAGTAAGCGTCGAAAGACAGTTGTTTGTGCGCTTCACCGGCTTGGCCCAAATCGAAGACGAGAGCTGCGCCGTTACAATGAACATGTCCCAGAACGCGTCCGGCCTGATCTTCGGTGTGGATATTCAGCTTGAGGCCCAAAGCCGTTACGCCGTTTATCAGTCCGAGGCCATCCAAGTAGAGTAGGTCATTAAACTTGATTCCCTTTTCCTCAAAGAACTCGGTTCCGACCTTTATAATCGAGTCGTTCACTAAGTATGGTCCAACTCTTTCGATCAGCTTCGCGTCGAAAGATGACATCCGACTGAGGAAGTCGAGGGTATGCAACGAGTAGCTGCCGGGTTGATTTACCTCGCCTGCAAGTAGCCTAGCCCACAGTCCTTGGATGTCCTCATGAGATACATCTTCGGCTCCCGTTCTCCACTTCGCCAGCCAGTCAGCTTCCACCTTGCCGTAATGCTCTTGCGACTGGGGGTTGGCTTCCCGTTCGCGGTCGATTTTGTCAGCTTCTTCTTCAGCGAGGAGCGTCACTCGCTTAAGGTTCACCGCCCTCTGCATTTCCCTAGCAACAGCCATATCTTGAGCCGCCTGCATGAACGACATGGGCCGTGAAGTGGCCGGCTGAGTACTCTCGGCCCCTTCTGGTTTCTCCGGGCCCTCCAATAGCAGCGGTCTTGGGCCATCTATGTCAACAAGCTGCCCCGACGCATCCATACGCTTTCTACCCGCACGAATATCCGTGATGTCCTTTTCGGTCTGCTCCAAGATCAGCCGTTCAAGCCTACGGGCTTTGACCCTTGCGACCTCGACGCGACTGACCTGCCAAGGACGCGCCACGCCACCGATCCCGCTCTCCAGCAGATCTAGAAGGCGCGTCAGCACCTTTTCTCCGGGCCAGTCCATAAGGATGGAATAGCTTTCTCGCCGATCCACTGCAAGGAAGTGCAGGTGAGCCGTGGTGTAACACGCACAACCGTCGTTGACATTTGCAACACGCCTGCCGATGCTGTCCCGGAACACAGTCGAAGGACGAGGCGAGGGCATGCAGGAATACGTCATCTACAAGCGCGTCAGCACCAAGGAACAGGGCAAGAGCGGGCTAGGGTTGGACGCACAGGAACGCGACATCACTCTGTTCCTAGAGAGCTTCAGCGAGGAACCCTATCGAGTCATCGCGACCTTCACTGACGTGTTGAGCGGGGCTGACATGGACAGGCCGGAACTTGCGGCAGCGCTCGATCTGTGCCGGAAGACCAGAGCGACACTCTTGGTAAGCAAGCTCGACAGACTGTCCCGCAAAGTCTCGACCATCGCCGCGCTGATGGAAGACAAGCGCATCAGCTTCAGGGTGGCCCAGATGCCCTACGCTGACAACTTCCAGCTCCACATCTACGCGGCCTTGGCAGAGCAGGAGCGGCAGTTCATCTCAGCCCGGACAAAGGCGGCGCTCGCAGAGGCGAAGGCGCGCGGTGTGCAGCTTGGCGGGCTCCGCGATACGGCCATGCGCCGCAACCTCGTCCTCAAGGCGAATGCTGCCGAACGGGCCGATAGGGTGGCCGGGATTGTCCTTCCGTTGCGCGAAGCTGGCAGGCCGCTGCGTCAGATCGCGGAGCACCTCAACCGAGCGGGCGTCCAGACCGCCAGAGGCGGGCGCTGGCAGGCGTCGCAGGTCAAGCGGGTGCTTGACAGGTTGAGGGCAGGGTAGCGCTCCTCAGCCCGCACAGGGGTCCCGTGAGCGATTGCACGCGGGCGGGGGGAGAGGCCCGGCAGCAATTGGGGGCCGGGCTTCGCCGCCTGTAGCCCTATCCGGGCGTCTAGTGTTCTGCACCTGACGCAAGTTTCCCAATCAGCCTCTGGTGCGCCTCTGTCGTTTGGACGAAGGTACGCGCGTGGGCTATGCGCTGGGAGCGGCCGCTGCAAAACTGCAAACGATGGTCGCCCTTCAAGACACACCCGGCCCAATGCGGACATTCATGCTCAGCGAAGCGAACGACCGGAACGAGCCCAAAGCGGACTCCATCTCTTAGTCGAGTGTGCAACTGCGGCATTCTTCGGCGACCCATGGTGAGCCGCGGCATGGCGTCAAAACCGGACGTTCGTACGGTCCGCAGCGAAGAACGAATGGGCTATGTCGGCAACGCGGACGAAGCTGCCACCCACTCTTTGTTTTCTTCCCGCCACCAGGCCCA
>CAZPPH010000298.1:0-2674 GCA_964588375.1 uncultured Rhodobacterales bacterium
CGCGACCAGGAGTTCTCGGGCGACATGCGCGGCCATGCCGTCAAGCGCATCGACGACGTGCTCGCCCTGCGGGGCCGCCAGTTCCGCGAGGACGCGGGCCCGCTCGCGCACCCCGTCCGCCCCGACAGCTACATCGAGATCAACAACTTCTACACCGCGACCGTCTACGAGAAAGGGGCCGAAGTCATCGGCATGCTGAAGCGGCTCGTCGGCGACGAGGGCTACCGGGCCGCACTCGACCTCTATTTCGAGCGGCACGACGGCGAGGCGGCGACGATCGAGGACTGGCTGAAGGTCTTCGAGGACGCTTGCGGACGCGATCTCTCACAATTCGCGCGGTGGTATTCGCAGGCCGGAACTCCGCGCCTCAGGGTCGCCGAAGAGATGAAGGGCGCGACCTATACCCTTCATTTCGAACAGGAAACCCGTCCAACTCCGGGTCAGCCGAAGAAAGAGCCTCAGGTCCTGCCCATCGCCGTCGGCCTTCTGTCCCCGAATGGCGAGGAAAGCCTGCCGACCACGGTTCTCGAGATGACCGGGGCGCGCCAGAGCTTCGACTTTCGGTGGACAGAGGACGGCTGGCGCCCCGGCAGCGGCCCCGCGACGGGCGCCGCGCCTCCACCGCCGAAACCCGTTCCCTCGGTCCTGCGCGGCTTCTCCGCCCCCGTGATCCTCGAACGCGAGGCGAGCCGCGCCGAGCGTGCGTTCCTTCTCGCCCACGACACCGACCCCTTCAACCGCTGGGAGGCGGGGCGGCAGCTTGGCAAGGAGGTGCTTATAGAAGCGATCCGCGAGGGCGCCTCCGCTCCCGGGGACTGGACCGGGGCCATCGCCCGGATCCTGCGCGACGACACGCTCGACCCCGCCTTCCGCGCCCTCGCCCTCGCCCTGCCGCGGGAGGACGACCTCGCCGAAGCGCTTCACCACGGCGGCACCGTGCCCGACCCGGTGCGCATCCGCAGAGAGCGAGACCGCATCCGCGATCAGCTGGCAACGGCCCTCGGCGATCTGCCGGCCGAGGTCTTCGACGCCATGGCGGTGCCGGGGCCCTACGCGCCGGACGCGCGCGCCGCCGGTCGCCGTGCCCTCAGGCTCGCCGCCCTCGGCCTGCTCACGCGCAGAGACGACGGGGCAGCCGCGCGCGCGCTCTTCGGCGAGGCAGACAACATGACCGAGAGCATCGGCGCGCTCGCGGCCCTCCTCGACATCGACAGGGGCCACGAGGAACTCAACGTCTTCTACCGACGCTGGAAGTCCGACCGGCTGGTGCTCGACAAATGGTTCTCGCTCCAGCCGCTCATGGCCGCGCCGGAGCGGGCGGCCGCCGTTACGGAAGCGCTCACCACCCATCCGGCGTTCGACTGGAAGAACCCCAACCGGTTCCGCGCGGTCCTCGGCGGTCTTGCGGGGAACGCGGCGGGCTTTCATGCCCCGGGCGGCGCGTCCTACCGCCTCTACGCCGACTGGCTCGTCCGCCTCGACCCGGTGAACCCGCAGACCGCGGCGCGCATGGCGACGGTGTTCGAGACCTGGCGGCGCTACGACGCCGACCGGCAGGAGATGATGCGGGAGGCGCTCGAACGCATCGCCGCGACGCCGGGCCTGAGCCGCGACATGACGGAGATCACGAGCCGGATCCTCGCTGCCTGATGGAGGTGCGAGCGATTTTCTGCCGGAACCTCTGCACTGCGGCGTGCGTTGCAAAGCACCACACGCTAATGTCAAGAAAGTGTCGCGACTTTCTGCTCCAAGGCGGCAAATGGAAGACCGGATAAACCCTCTGATCGAGGAACGAGCCCCTTGGCTTTTCGGCGAGAGCGCCGTCGCCGAGCCGGCCCGCAACCTTCTCAACAGCCTTCTGGGCTACGATCGCACGCTGGCGTTGGCCGAACACTTCCAGCAGATGCCCGCGCCCGAGATCATGGACCGGCTGGCCCTCCTGCTGGCGCGTGACGTTCGCGTGCGCGGGCTCGAGAACGTCCCGCGCCACGGGGCGGCGCTGATCGTGTCGAACCATCCGACCGGCATCGCGGACGGCATCATGCTGTGGCACGCGCTGGCGCGTGTCCGTCCGGATCTCTTCATCTATGCCAATTCCGACATCATGCGCATCCTGCCGCAGTTCGGCGAAATCATCGCCCCGGTGGAATGGCAGGATCACAAGCGCAGCCATGCGAAGACCCGCGAGACCATGGCCTTCACCCGCAAGGCCATCGACGCGGGGCGGCTCGGCGTCATCTTCCCGTCCGGCCGGCTCGCCAGGCGCCGGGGGCTCTGGCTTTTCGAGCGGCCCTGGATGGCGTCGGCGGCGATGATCGCGCGGAAGTTCAACCTGCCGGTCATCCCGGTCAATATCCGCGCGCGCAATTCCGCACTGTTCTACCTTTTCGACCTCATCCACCCGACACTGCGCGACATCACGCTGTTTCACGAGACACTCAACAAGGACCGTCAGCCCTACAGGATCACCGTGGGCCACCCGATCCACCCCACCGCCATCCCCCTGCGCTCGGAGGACGGCATCGCGACGTTGCGCCGCGCCACCCTGCGGCTCGGTGGCCGGCACGCACCGAACGTGAGCCTCGTCGATGTCACCCGGCGGCCCCGCTGGGCGCGCAATCTCCTGCCCGGGGCCTGAGACGCGGGGGGATGGCGCCCCGGGTCGGGCTCCCGG
>CAZPPH010000299.1:0-2613 GCA_964588375.1 uncultured Rhodobacterales bacterium
GTCCGCATGTGAGACCTCAAGCTTCCGCGCAGCGAATGACCGGTTCAGATCTGGCTCATTCGACGATTTTCGAACGACCGCTTTTGGGAAACCAGGCTGCGCTGTAGCGATGGGCTGAGTGCCGGATGTCGATCTTGATGATCACGCATGCCGCGGGTGCATCGGTCCGCGAAGTCTGCACAGCCGACCTTAGGCTCCCACGCAGCGAGCGTCCGCTTCCCGCCCGACCTGCATGAGATCCCTCGGCAGGAAGGTCACCAAATGTGGGTCGGCTTTGGGCTGCCTGCCGCCATCTGACGTTTTCGCTCGGGATCCTTGTCTCCTGACCTCAGGCCTGCTTTCACACGGGCATGTTGCGTCAGGTGCAGAACACTAGCCCCGCACCCTAATAGATGACCAAGGTCCTCGCACCGCATTGATCGCGAGGTCCTTGCCCTGCGGTTAACTGGGATGCCCCGTCGGCCAATCGGTCGAAGCAGACCCCGTTCGAAGCGGAGTGCCGCTACGACAAGAGCTTGATCTAAATGAGTAAAAACGGTCCGACCTGTAAGAAAAGTTACTGGATCGTTTCTGCCATTCGTCAAGCCAACTCGGCGCTTGGTGACGGTCTTTCCGCATAGGCGCCGCCGCGCCCTAATCCAACCAGAAATCTGGTCCAACGGACCACAAACAGAGGATGCCAACCATGGCACACATCCGTATTGTCGATATCCCGTGTGGATACGGCAAGTCATCGCGCATTGTGAGTAACTTCGACAAGCGCGAGAAGTACGTAGCAGTCGTCCCGTATCTCTCAGAGGTGGACAGATTCATCGCAGAGGCACGGCAGAACTCAGACTTCTTCCTCACGCAGCCTCAGACACGAGATGGCAGCAAGAGCGACCACGCAGAGAAGCTCATCCGGAGCGGCAAGTCTGTCGTCTGCACCCATTCTCTATTTTACAGGCTCGGAACCCTCGCCACACAGCCCATGGAACAAGCCACCGCAGTGGACTTCAGTGCGGACGGGAAGCCCACGGTAACCACGCAACACCTTCTGGCCGACTACAACTTCATCATCGACGAAGTGGTGGAGCCATTCAGCTTAGAGCCCAACGTGCGGATTGCGGACTTTGACGAAGACTACATCGGTCTCGGTCTGGCGGAGGTGAAGCCGAACGGGATGGTACATCCGACACCGCTCTGGGACGCCCGATACCAACAGGGCAACCGGACCTTTCGTAGGGACCTATACGAGAAGGCGAAGTCGGGTGCTCTCTTCAAGATGAGTGACAACCTGTTCGTGCTCACAATGCCGGTCGAGCTGCTGACTAAGCCGAAGTCGGTCACCTTCTACACCTACATGTCCGAAGGCTCGTTGCTCCTCAAGTTCATGGAGAAGCTGAGAGCAGAGCATCCGGGGCTTTTCACGCTGGAGGTCGAGAGGCTTCCAGAAGCTGCGGAAGCCGCTTGGAGAAGGGACGTTGCCAGTGCGCTCACAGTCAAGTCAGTGCCGAGCCTTGCCGGCCAGGCGTTGAACTACAGAGCGCAGTTGAAGGGTATCAAGACGCATCGGCAATGCGCATCCGTTGGACACAAGTTGCGTAGGCTACAGACCGAGGAACTGCACGGTGTGAACCTGAACTCGGTGATGCTCACCTGCGCCCGCGATCTTTGGTACCGGAGTAATACCGCACAGAAGCCTGTCGCCGGAAGGCTCGCCAGTCATACCAGACTGTTTGGCCGACCTGTCCGTGAGAATAGCTATTCCGAAGAGCACGAGACCTATGAAGCAGCGTGGAGCACCACCGGGGCGCAGTTTGTTCCCAACACAACGCGAGGGACGAACAAGTATTCTGACTGCACGCACGCGATTTACCTCTACGACCAACACCCGAACCCGCAGTTCCTTACCTTCCTCGGTATGGAGCGAAGCGCGGACGAAGCAAGAAGGTTCGTCGATGCCTATGCGCTAACAGAGCTGGTGCAATGGCTCTTCCGGTCCGCCATCAGGAAGGGAGGCGTGAACGGCACCAGTCTGCCGTACAGGCCGCGTTCCAACGTGTGCGTCTACCTTCCTTCCGGGCGCATGCGGAATCTCCTCCTTAACTGGCTGCTGTCCGGTCGAGTATGCAGCGGTGAGGTCCGGCCCGCCGATCAGAGACAGGAAGAACTCCTTGCGCGGGTGACTGGGCAGCCGCCTCGCATGGCTGCCTGATGCTCGACTTCATATCCGGGGGCCAACTTACCCTCACCCGAGAGGAGGCCGCCGCGTGCGGCCCCTCCCGTTTTTGGACCGGACGTCCCCACAAGGTCGGGCATCGGGGGGGCAATCTCAACAGCGGGCTCGGCGTGCCGACCAGCTCGAAGTAAGCGGGGACACGGGAGCGTCAGAGAAAGGGCGGGGCATAAGCCTCGCCCCACATCTCTCCGGGCATCTATTTTCTTTGGGAAGCGGGAGGCAGCGACGTCTATGCTTAGAGCTTCTTGCCGTGCCCATGATTTGCAGCTTGCTCGGCGGCGGACTTAGGCACTAGGGTGTGACACACGAAGAAACACAACACCCCTTTAGTGTTCTATAGCAGAGACTTAGTGGTTTTCCGGGGCTCCCCCTAGGCTCCACCAAATAATCCC
>CAZPPH010000300.1:0-2610 GCA_964588375.1 uncultured Rhodobacterales bacterium
CCCGATGCTAGAACTTCCGGAAGAACTGGGTGCGGTCGAACATCTCTTCGAGCGCCTCCATCCGGGCCTTCGTCGTCGCCCAGTTGCGCTCCTGCACCTCGGCGATGACGATCTCCGCGAGCAGCATGGTCGCGACGTTCGAATCCCACGCCGAGGGCGCCGCGATGCGGTTCTGAAAGACGATGTCGGCGAACTCGGCGACCGGTGACTGCCACTGGTCGGAGAACAGGATGACCTTCGCCTCCCGCTCGCGGGCGAGTTCGGCGAGCCTGAGCGTCGAGTTCTCGTAGCGGCGGATGTCGAAGATCACGATCAGGTCGTCGGGCCCGACGTCGAGCAGGTAATGCGGCCAGGCGTTCGAGTTCGAAGCGATGTAGGTGACGTTTTCGCGGATCACCTGGAGGTGCAGGAAGAAATAATCGGCGAGGGTTCGGGTGATGCGCCCGCCGACGACGTAGACCCGGCGGGCGGGGTCGGCCAGAAGTGTGCAGGCGGCGTCGAACTGGCCGGGTGCTACCTCGCCAAGCGAGCGGCCGATATTGTCGATCACCGCCTTCGTGAAACGGTTGAGGATGTGCTCGTCGGGCGCGTCGTCGACCCAGCGTTCGCGCTTGGTGAGCGGCCCCGAGATTTTTTCGTTGAGTTCGAGACGCAGCGCTTCCTGAAATGCTGGAAATCCCTGGAAGCCGATTTTCTGGACGAGCCGGGCGACGGTGGGGGTGGACACCTGCGCGCCTTCGGCCAGCGAGGTGATCGTGCCGAGGCCCGAGGCCGGGTAGGCGCCGAGGATGACGTCCGCGAGCTGGCGCTCGGACCGGGTGAGGGTCGCGGCATGGGCGCGCAGGCGCTCGGCGACAGTGGCTTTGGCTGTCTCGTCCATGGCGCGCTGACTCCGTTCTCGTTTTGCTCAAGATATCCACATCCGCACAGCGGATGAAGAAAATTCTTCATTTTGGGTTTGACAGGTCAACCCGCGCCGAAGAATGCTCGGAGCGAGAAATGGGGGTGTCGGTGCCGGACAGGCAAGCCGAAATCGTGGAACGGCCGATCGTGGAGCTGGTGAACGGACAGGGCGCCGGGCCGCTCGTCGTGGTCTGCGAACATGCCAGCCCGCACATTCCTCCCGGTCTCGGCAACCTCGGCCTGAGCCCGGGGGTCGGCACCAGCCATGTCGCCTGGGACCCTGGCGCGGCGGAGATCGCCCTCCGCCTCGCCCGGCGCTTCGATAGCCCGCTGGTGCTGGGCAAGGTCTCGCGTCTCGTCTACGACTGCAACCGGCCGCCCGAGGCGCCCGACGCGATGCCGGCGGTGAGCGAGGTGTACCGCATTCCCGGCAACGAGGGTCTCGGGGAAACGGAGCGGGCTGCGCGGATTCGCACTTACTACCGGCCTTTCGAGGCGCTTCTGGACGAGACACTCGCGGCCCGGCCGGGCGCGGTGCTGGTCACCGTGCATACCTTCACGCCGGTGTTTCACGGCGCGCGCCGGAGTGTCGAGATCGGAATCGTCCACGATGCCGACAGCCGGCTTGCCGACGCCATTCTCGAGGTCGCCTCGGGCTACGACACGCGGCGCAACGACCCCTACGGCCCCGCCGAGGGGGTGACGCACACCCTGAAGCGCCACGCGCTTCCGAGGGGGCTTCTCAACGTGATGATCGAGGTGCGCAACGACCTCGTGGCGACGCCGGCGGCTGCCGGCGCGGTGGCCGACCGGATCGGCGGCTGGCTCGAGACGGCCCTTGCGCGGCTCGCGGCGGAGGCGGGCGCATGAGGGTTCTGCGCGGCTATATCCGCGTCGTCGACGCGCTGAACTACCGCATCGGCCGGGTCGTGATGTACGGCATCTTCGTGATGATGGCGGTGCTGTTGTGGTCGACCGCCTCGAAATTCGGCAACGCGCCTTCGCTCTGGACGCTGGAGGCCGCGCAATTCGCCATGATCGCGTATTTCTTCCTCGGTGGCCCCTACGCGATCCAGATGGGCAGCCATGTCCGGATGGACCTCTTCTACGACAACTGGTCGATCCGCCGACGGGCGCTGACCGACGCGGTGAGCGTGCTCTTTCTCATCGTGTTCCTGTCGGTGCTGCTCTGGGGCGGCCTCAGTTCCACCGCCTATTCGCTGGGGTATTTCGGAAGCGACCCGCTGGCCTTCTTCTTCGGGCTTCTGAGCGGTGCGGAGGACACCGGCGTGATGGAGCGGTCGCGGACGATCTGGCGGCCCTATCTCTGGCCGATCAAGTCGGTGATGGTCGTCGCGACGGTGCTGATGCTGCTGCAGGCGTTCTCGGAGCTTTTCAAGGACATCCTGACGCTGCGCGGCGAGGCGCCGGCATGAGCTACGAAGCCATCGCCCTCATCATGTTCGCCGCGATGATGGTGCTTCTCTTCACCGGGCAGCGCGTCTTCGGGGCCATCGGCTTCGTCGCCGTCGTCGCCGCCCTGTTGCTCTGGGGCGAGCGGGGCGGCTTCGACATCGCCTTCGCGCAGGGCATCAAGCTCATGCGGTGGTATCCGCTGCTGACGGTGCCGATGTTCGTCTTCATGGGCTACATCCTGTCGGAAAGCCGCATCGCCGACGATCTCTACCGGATGTTCCATGTCTGGAT
>CAZPPH010000301.1:0-2604 GCA_964588375.1 uncultured Rhodobacterales bacterium
TGCCCCCAGGGGTTCGCGGAACAACTCCGCGTCTCGCGCATTCTCCGCTTGAGGGCGCAGAGCACGCGCGGAACGCGGCTTCGCGCGGGCACCGTTTCGTCGCCGGGCAACATTGAAGACACGGAAGGCCAGACAGGGCTCATGACCGCCAAATCCGACAAAGCGGACCGGGAAAGCAGCCTCGAGAGCTACCATTCGAAACGCGACTTCTCGCGAAGCCGGGAACCGGAGGGGCGGACCGCAGGCAGTTCGGACGCGCCGATATTCGTCATTCAGAAGCATGACGCCTCGAACCTGCACTACGATTTCCGGCTGGAAGTCGACGGTGTCCTGAAAAGCTGGGCGCTGCCGAAAGGGCCCTCGACAGACCCGAGCGAAAAGCGTCTCGCGGTGGAGACCGAAGACCATCCTCTGGACTACGCCGATTTCGAGGGCGTGATTCCGGAAGGAGAATACGGCGCCGGCACGGTCCTGATCTGGGACCGGGGCACATACGAGAACATCACCGAGAAAGACGACGACCTTCGCCCGATCCGGGACGCGCTGGAGGCCGGGCATGTCCTCTTCCGGCTCGAGGGCGAAAAGATCAGCGGCGGCTACGCGCTGCAGCGGTTCGACGACGACAAGGACCAGTGGCTCCTCGTGAAGATGGACGACGAGGCGGCCGATGCACGGCGCAATCCGGTCTCGACCGAGCCGCTCTCGGTCGCCTCGGGGCGTGACCTCGACGAGATCGCGGAGGAGGACCGATGAGCGCCGGGGACCGGGGAGATCTCACGAAGGATCTGCCCCGAAGCGAACACCCTGAATGGGTCGATCCCATGCTCGCGGTTCTGACCGACGACCGCTTTTCGGATCGCGACTGGATCTTCGAGCGAAAGCTCGACGGAGAGCGTGTTCTCGCATTCCGCAACGCCGACCGGGTGCGCCTTCTGACCCGGAACCGCAATTCGGTCGCCGATACCTACCCCGAACTCGAGGAGGCGATCGCGGCGCAGCCAGCCGACGAATTCGTCGCAGACGGCGAGGTGGTCGCCTTCGAGGGCGACCTGACCAGTTTTTCGAGACTGCAGGGGCGCATGCAGACGAAAGATCGCGAGAAGGCCCGCGAAAGCGGCATCACGGTCTATTTCTATCTCTTCGACCTTCTCCACCTGGACGGGCATGATCTGACCGGCCTGCCGCTCCGCCGCCGGAAGGCCATCTTGTCGGAGGCTTTGAAATTCGAGGATCCGCTCCGTTTCACCCCGCACCGGAACGCGGAAGGCGAGGCCTATTTCGAGGAGGCCTGCGCCAGGAACTGGGAAGGTCTTGTCGCGAAGAACGGCGAAGTTCCCTACAGACACGGCCGTTCGCGGGACTGGCTCAAGTTCAAATGCGCCTCCGGACAGGAACTCGTCATCGGCGGGTTCACCGAGCCGAAAGGCAGCCGCCCCGGGTTCGGCGCGCTCCTTGTGGGGTATTTCGAGGGTGACGATCTGCAATACGCCGGCAAGGTCGGCACCGGCTTCGACGATGCGTTTCTCGAAGAGTTTCGCGACACCCTCGAGAACCGCCGCCGCGAGACCTCGCCCTTCGCGGGCGAAGTTGAAGAGGAGGCGAACTGGGTCCGCCCGGACCTCGTCGCGGAGATCGGCTTCACGGAGTGGACCGAGGCCGGAAAGCTCCGGCACCCGCGCTTTCTGGGGCTGAGGCGCGACAAGGCGGCAAAGGACGTCACGCGGGAAAAGGCGGGCGCGCAGTGAGCACCGAGACCGTCACCGCGGGCGACCGCGAGATCGAAATCTCCAACGCCGACAAGGTCCTGTTTCCCGGTGACGGCATCACCAAGCTCGACCTCGCGCGCTATTACGCGCAGGTCGCCGAGACCGCCCTGCCCCATTACCGCGACCGTCCGTTGTCGCTTCAGCGGTTCCCGGACGGGATCGGGGAGAGTGGATTCTTCCAGAAGAACACGCCCGACTATTTCCCCGACTGGATCGAGCGGGTGGACCTGCCGAAGGAGGGCGGCACCGTCACCCACGCCATTGCGAACGAGGCGGCCACGCTCGTCTATCTCGCCGATCAGGGCTGCATCACCCTCCATCTCGCCCTCGCCCGCGCCGACAGCCCGAAACACCCCGACCGGATGGTCTTCGACCTCGACCCTTCGGACGAGGATTTCGGCAAGGTGCAGGAGGCCGCGTCGGCGGTGCGCGACGCGCTCGATGCCCGGGGGCTGGCGAGCTTCGTCTCGGCTACCGGCTCGCGGGGGCTCCACGTGGTGCTCGCCCTCGACGGCTCGGTCGACGTCGACGCGCTGCGCCCCTTCGCCCGCGGCCTCGCCGCCGAGGTCGCCGAGGCCCACCCGGACCTTGCCACGACCGAACAGCGCAAGGACAAGCGTGGCGACAGGGTGCTGATCGACACCTTCCGAACCGCTTACGGCCAGACCGCTGTCGGCCCCTACACGGTGCGGGCCCGCCGCGGCGCACCCGTCGCGACGCCGCTTCGGTGGGACGAGGCGCTTGCATCCGACATGACGCCGGACCGCTACACCATCGGCTCGGTCATGCGGCGCCTCGGGCAGACCGACGATCCCTGGAAAACCATCGGCGACGACGC
>CAZPPH010000302.1:0-2590 GCA_964588375.1 uncultured Rhodobacterales bacterium
CTGATGGACGAATTCGGCGAGGACCGCATCCGCGACACGCCGCTTTCGGAATCGGGGTTCACCGGGGCCGGCATCGGAGCGGCCGCCGCCGGAATGCGCCCCATCGTCGAACTGATGACCGTGAATTTCTCGCTTCTCGCCCTCGACCAGATCATGAACACCGCCGCCACGATCCGGCACATGTCGGCCGGACAGTTCTCCGTGCCGCTCGTCATCCGGATGGCCACCGGCGCGGGCAAGCAGCTCGCCGCGCAGCATTCCCACAGTCTCGAGGGCTGGTACGGGCACATCCCGGGGCTGAAGGTGCTCACCCCCGCCACGCTGGAGGACGCGCGCGGAATGCTCTGGACGGCGCTGCAGGACCCCGACCCCGTGCTCATCTTCGAGAACGTCATGCTCTACAACATGACCGGCGAGATCGACGAGGCGGCGGGTCCCGTCGATATCGACCGCGCGGCAGTGCGCCGCGAGGGTACCGATATAAGCCTCGTCACCTACGGCGGCTCGCTCTTCAAGACGCTCGACGCCGCCGAGGAGCTGGCGAAGGACGGTATCGAGGCCGAGGTGATCGACCTGCGCACGCTCCGGCCCCTCGACGACGCCACGATCATGGCATCGGTCGAAAAGACCCGCCGCGCGATCATCGTCGACGAGGGCTGGCGCACGGGGTCGATCTCGGCGGAGATCTCCGCGCGGATCATGGAACAGGCCCTCTGGTCGCTCGACGCGCCTGTCGGCCGTGTCTGCTCGGAGGAAGTGCCGATCCCCTATCCCAAGCACCTCGAGGACGCCGCCATTCCCCAACCCGAAAAGATCGTTGCGGCGGCGAAAGCCATGCTGGGGCGCTGAGATGGGTGTCTTCAACATGCCCTCCCTCGGGGCCGACATGGAGGCGGGCAAGCTCGTCGAATGGCTCGTGGAGCCCGGCGACGCGGTGAAGCGGGGCGATATCGTCGCGGTGGTCGAAACCCAGAAGGGGGCCATCGAGATCGAGATCTTCGAGGAAGGCACCGTCCACGAGCTTGTCGCGGACCTCGGCCAGACCCTGCCCGTGGGCGCACCGCTCGCCGTGGTCCTCAAGGAGGGCGAGGCACCACCCGAGGCGCCGGAGCCCGGCGAGGCTCCGGAACCGGCGGCCGAATCGGCTGAAGCCGCGCCCGAACCGGCGAAAGCGTCCGCTCCCGAACCGACGGAAGCCGCTCCGTCGGGACCGGCTCCGGCGCCGCGTGCCGTCGCAGCCTCTCCGGCGGCCCGGGTGCGGGCCCACGAACTCGGCATCGATCTCTCGACGATCCGGGGCACCGGCCCCGGCGGCGTCATCGTCATGGGCGACCTCGAAGGCCAGGGCAGACCGGCGAAAAAGCCGGCTGGGCCCGCCGAAGCCGCGCCGACGGAAAAGCCCGCCTCGCCGATGGAGGAAATGCGCAAGGCCATCGCCGCCGCGATGACGCGGGCGAAACAGACGATCCCGCATTTCTACCTCTCCGAGACCATCGACGTTCACCCCGCGACCGAATTCCTCGCCGACCTCAACGCCGACCGTCCGCCCACGGAAAGGGTGCTTCTCGGCGCGCTCTTCGTCCGCGCGACCGCGAAGGCGGCGGCAAAGGTGAAAACGATGAACGGTCACCACACCGATGGCGCCTTCCACCCCTCGGAGGCCGTGAACCCCGGCGTCGCCGTGGCGTTGAGGGGCGGCGGTCTCGTCGCCCCGGCTCTGATGGACGCGCTGTCGCTCGATCTCGACGAGACGATGGCGGCGATGCGCGACCTCGTCACCCGCGCCCGGGCGGGACGGCTCAGGGGCTCCGAGATGACGCAGGGCACGATCACCGTGTCGAGCCTCGGCGAAACCGGGGCGGAGGCGATGACGGGCGTGATCTTTCCACCGCAAGTGGCCCTCGTCGGCATCGGTGCGCCGCACGAACGGGCGTGGGTGGTGGACGGTCAGGTCGTGCCCCGCTCGGTGGTCACGCTGACGATGTCGGCCGATCACAGGGTGAGCGACGGCCGGCAAGTCGCCCGTTTCATTGCTGAATTCGAAACACTGATACAAGCACCGGAGAGCCTATGACCGACACCGATTACCGCGCAGCGTTTCTCGAGGAACTGACCCGTGTCGCACCGGATATCGACCCGTCCACCGTGGGTGACGACGACCACATCCAGGACGACCTCGAGCTTGACTCGATGGACGTGTTGAACCTCGTCACGGCACTCCACGAGCGGTTCGGCATCGACATTCCCGAGCCGGATTATCCCGAAATCTCCACCCCCTCCCGGGCGGCCGCCTATCTCGCCAGGCGGTCGGGCTGAAGCTGCGGCGGGAAAGGGGCGTGCGCGGATAGCGAGACTCCGCTGCCTGTGCCCAAAGGGGTGAAACGGCGTCGCCCGGTCGGCCGCCCGGGTCACGGACGGGTCGGGCCGCAAGGGGCAATCGCATCCGGGGGAAACGCCGGCAGGGGTCATCGCAAGAAAGTTCCGCCGCCCCGTGCGACCGGCTCGCCCGGGAGATTGCGGCTCCGAACGCATCGAGCCCCACTGATGCAAATCCCGCAAGAGATGGGCGGGACCTTCCCGCCGTGGACCC
>CAZPPH010000303.1:0-2557 GCA_964588375.1 uncultured Rhodobacterales bacterium
CTTCGGACGCTGCCCAAAACCTAGAGAAACCGACTTCTCGCCTTGGAGAACCGCTCATCGAGGTCCAGTCGGTGTTCGTGTGCACGATCCCCCGCACCTTCCCTGAGTTTGCGCCACGCCTCTTGGTGCTCACGGACGTCGTATCCTTTTGCGGTCGCCCAGTTGACTACTAGCCCGTCGATCTGGCCCTCGATCATCCGCAAGTACTCGTCGGTGATTACCCGCTTGATCTCCTCTGGTTGTACCTCGCTGGTGAGGTCGATGAGATCGTCACGAAGTGCTTGTTGGGCGAGTTCCCAGATGGGGTCGAGCGGCCATCGCGATGCATTCGTGTCCGTTCGGCTCGGCGTTCGGTACGTCGCCCATTCACTGAGCCTGCGCATGACGTCGCCGGCACGCGCATATAGGTCCTCCCAGGTCCGGATGTTCCAGCGCTTCGTTAGTTCCTTCTTGCCCGCCCGGAACTCAGCCCGCCAGACATTGCTCTCATCCGGCTCACTGGCATCGAGGGGCGCGTGGTCTAGGCGTGCAAGCGACCGGTTCCAGATCGGCCACCATTCCACCTTCCGCTTCTTCAGGACATCCGCCCTCTTTGAGTAGAATTGCACCTGCCGGCCGGGCATCTTGCCGAAGGTTATTCCGGTGTAGCGCTTGCCCGACCCGTGGCGGGTTTCGCATGGTTCCTGGTACGTCGTGAAGCTTGCGCCTTCCTTGTTGCTGAAGTGATCCGCAACAAGCTCGAACTCCGGGTCAAGGATATCGACCGCGAAATCAACGCGGCCTATGGCGACACCGTTTGGCGGCACGACGATATCTAGAGCGTCGAGAAAGGCTTCGATCTGCTCCCGTGCGCCGAAAAGGCCATCGAGGGCCAGCGGCAGGGATTTCATCGAGACCCCTATTCCCCAGGGATCATTTGGGTTCGGTTGTTTGAACTTCCAGGTCGCTCCGAAATCCCCGGTGTCGACGCGATACTGATAACCGCCCTTGGCCCCCGTCTCAGCGACCAGCATGCGTTTGCCGTTGATCTCCAGGGGTTGCGGGTTTCCGCGATCTGCCTGCGCCGCTGCCTTGGCTGCTTCGAGGCGATTTGCGACGTCCAGCGGCGTTTGTGCCTGGAAGCTAATATCCAGCCCGTCAAATCCCTTGTGAACGACAATCATCTGCGTCTCCTTGCGCTCTCGTATTGGTGGAGGGGGGTGTTACAGGACCCCCCTCTCAGACTTGCGTCCCGGACCTTTCGGTCGATGCGTTTCTCCAGCTACGCCTCCGGCGGGGAAGCTTTGGTTTTAGGGCCGGGCGCAGGCGCCCGGCGGAGGCTGGAGAGGGCCCGCCCAGTTGAAATGGAGGAACCTGGAGAGTGCGGGGCGCCGGGAGGTGGACCTCCCGCGCGCCCCGTCTTTCGGACCATCCGGCCCCAAAATCCCGCGCGGTGCTTCCAACCCCGCACGGGCAAAACTCAAGCCTCCGCCGTATGGCGCCGGCGCCGGGCCTCGGCCCACTCCCGGAGATCGCGGCGACGGTAGCGGACCGACTTACCCGGCTTGAAGTACGCCGGCCCGCGCCCGTTGACGCGCCATTTCTGGAGCGTTCGGATACTCTGGCAGAGGTAGTCCGCGGCGTCTGCCTCGGGGATGAAACCATCCCAGTAGTCGCTGGCCGGCGGGGCTTCGTTTGTGCTGCTCGCGACGCCATCCATGTCTGCGCCTCCGTTGTCTCATCTGCGATACTTGAGACCTAGTCGCGGGCCCGGCATCGACGCGAGCGAAAGCGCTGGAAGAATTAACGTTCGCTTCCGCCTCCAATTCTGCCAGTGCGGCCGCGACGAGCCTTGATGCAGTGTTTCATCTCGTTGAGGACACGGGAGGCGGGCGTGTTCGGGTCGATTGGCTTGAAGGCCGCAACGCAGAACCGGGCGGCAGGTGTCACGGGTTCGCCCGCTTCGGCGTCCCGGCTGAAAGGAGTCTCGGAGACCTCCTCCCAGAGCATCGCGACATTCGTCATCCACATGCGCAATGCGTGGTCGCGTCGCTGACCGGGGGATTGCCGGCCAACTCCGCCGGCGGTCTCCTCGGCGGCGCCCTGAAGTCGCGTCAGCACCCGCACCACTGTCTCGAGATCGGTCTCCACGACCTGGTCGATCGTCTCGCCTTGCCCATGGCCGTCCGCGTTCGGATCAGTCGGGTCCACGAGTCTGCTGTCCAGATCGCGTGTGTCTGCATTGAACAGGGCCAAGGCCAGCGCGGCTTTTGCCTTCTCCGGAAGGCCGGAGAGCTCGCCTTGGAGCGCTGCCGTTCGCTCCGCCAATCGACGAAGCTGCTTTGCAGCGTCGCTCGGGCGGGTTCGATCCTCGCGATCCTCGGCGTACCAACTCCAGATGGCGGCGGCGTCATCGAGCCCGGCTTTCAGTTCGGACGCGCGCTCCGAAGGAATGCCGTGCTCGTCGCACAAGCGGCGAGTGTCCTCCGCCGAATAGATTTCGCGGTAGTGATGTCTCGGAACAGGAGGAATGGGAATGCCTATATTCTGTAGGGCTCGCGGTCTTGTCGGACCCTAG
>CAZPPH010000304.1:0-2553 GCA_964588375.1 uncultured Rhodobacterales bacterium
CGGATCGAGGTGCCGCGAGCCCGCACGAAGAATGCTGGTTGGCGGGGGCTTGGGGAGGCCCCCGCCGCGCGATACCGGTCAGGGATGAGGGAAAGTCCCGGCATCGCGATAGCCGCGCCAGTGGGAAAGGGGGTTCCGCTAGCGGTGGCGCGGCGTTCTGTTGCGATCGTGCACGGCCACGGGAATGAGCTCCGGCTCCGCGAGGGCGTGGATCCTGACGGTTGCGGCCAACAGGCGTCCCGGGAAGACGGGAAGCGATCTGAGGATTGGGTTGAGCAGGCGTTTCATCGGGTTACTCCCGGGCTGTTGAACGGGTGTCTTCCGTGCAGGCGTCGACCTGCAGGAACACAACGTGGCTCCCGGCCATTCGGTTGCAGTGCTGCGGAAGAATGGATCGGATACGTGCGGCGACCCCGGGAATGTTTCCCGCACATGTGTCGAGTGGCCCGCGCGTACCGGTGATATCCCAATGAAACTGCCGTCGGGAGCGCACGCATCTCGTGCGCGCGAAAATGAAATCGCCGTGAATGGCGGGAAAGAGGCCGCGCTCAGCCGGCGAGCGCCTGGATGACGATGGCTCCGAAATAGATCGCCAGAAGTGTCACGCTCTCCCGGCCGATTCCGACCGGCCCCTGTTTCTCGCGGTACAGAAGCCCCAGCATGAGAACAGCCGTCATCAAGATGCCGGTCGCCAGCCAGAAGAGATCGCCGCGCCCGATGGCGTGGTAGACCGACCCGTCGCGGTAGCCGACATCGGCGACAGTCAGAAACAGCGTGTCGAAAGTGTTGCCGCCGATTATCCCGCCCACGGCGAGTTGCAACGCGCCCCGGCGCACCGCGGCGATGGTGGTCACGAGTTCGGGCAGCGACGTGATCACCGCCGTCATCAGCGCGCCGACGAGCGAGGCCGAAAGTCCCAGCCGGTCTGTTGCCGCCGCACCGACCTGGGCGACGACCCAGCCGGCTGTGCCGAGCAGCAGCATCAGGGCGACAAACCGCGCGATCAGCCCCCGGGCGGGCTTGTCGGTCGAATCGCCCTCCTCGGGGGTGTCCGCGCGGGTCTCGTCGGTATTCACCGGTTTCCACATCGGCGTTTCCCTGAGCCGTGAGGTTGCGACCACACCGATGGCGTAGGCGACGACGAGTACCGCCGAGGCCGGGTGGATGCCGAAGAAAGCCACTTCGGGCGCGGTATAGGCTGCGAGCGGTACCGTGAGCAGCATCAGGAGGACGCCGCATTGAAAGACGTTCGCGAGTTCTGCCGCGGCATGTTCGAGGTTGGCCCGGCGGTAGAGAAGATCGGCCACGGCGAGAAACGCGGTCTGCGCCGCGATGCCGCCGATGCCGTTTGAGAACGCGAGCGAGGCCCGTCCGTCGAGCGCTGCGGTCAGCGATACGATGGTGCCCGAGAACGAGGTCGCCGAGCCGAGAAGCACGCCTCCCACCACCGCCTCGCCGAAACCGGTGCGGTCGGCGATCCGGTCTGCGAGCCCGGTCATCCTGAGGCCGGCGAACAGGATGACCGCCGCGGCGGCAAGGCCGATGGCCGCCAGCGCGACAAGTGGGATTCCGACGAACATGGCCGCCCAACGCGTCCCGGGCAGGCCCGGTTCAGGACATCTCCCGGCGGAACCCGCGCATTTCCGGCCGCGTTTGCCCACCGATCCCAGCACGGAGACAGAAGATGAGCCAGACCTATTCGCGCCGTGCGGTGCTTGCCCGGATCGGTCTTGGAGGAGCGGCGTCGGCCGCCGCCGGTGCAGCCCCGTTCCGGCACGCCTTCGCTCAGGCCGATGGAATTCCCTGGTATTTCCTCACCGATGACGAGGCGCGCTGGCTTGCAGCGATCACCGACGTGCTCATTCCCGAAGACGAATTCCCGAGCGCGAGCCAGGCTGGTGTCGTCGATTATATCGACTTCGCGCTCGCCGGCGATTACGGCCGGGCCGCGCGGTTCTACATGCGCGGGCCGTTCGCGGACGGGGTGCCCGAACAGGGCTGGCAGGTCGATGCGACGCCTGCCCAGCTGATCCGCAACGGGCTCGCGGCACTGCGCGAAGGAAACGACGTGACGGCGCTCGACGGCGCGGGCCGGGAACGCTGGGTGCGGGAACTCTCCGAATACGACGAACCACTCGGGGACCTGTCAGCGAGGACATTCTTCGACGAGCTTCTGAGCCTCACCAACGAAGGTTACTTCGCGGACCCGATCTACCTCGGCAACCACGATTACGCCGGCTGGAGGATGGTCGGCTTTCCCGGCGCGCATGCCTATTACACCGAGCGGGTCGACGACCATGGCTACCGCCAGGTCCAGCCGCCCATGGGCATCGCCCATTCCGACGCCGGCAGCGACAGCCTGCCGCGTCTTATCGGCAGGAGGGGCTGAACGATGGCCTATCGTGAGCTTCCACGGACCGATGTGGTCATCGTCGGCGGAGGCTGGACAGGGCTGACCACGGCCTACGAACTGGCCAATGCCGGTCAGCGCTGTGTCGTGCTGGAGCGGGGCGAGTATCGCCATAGCGCCACCTCTTTCGCCGGCCCCGAAGA
>CAZPPH010000305.1:0-2553 GCA_964588375.1 uncultured Rhodobacterales bacterium
GCGAAGGCAAACTTCGCCGGCGACGGCTTCGTGAAGATCCTCGCAGACAAGGACACCGACCGCATTCTCGGCGCCCATATCGTCGGGCCGATGGCGGGCGATCTCATCCACGAGATCTGCGTGGCGATGGAATTCGGCGCCGCGGCGGAAGACCTCGCGCGCACCTGCCACGCCCACCCGACCTATTCCGAAGCCGTCCGCGAGGCGGCCCTCGCCTGCGGTGACGGCCCGATCCACAGCTAGGGCCGTTTCAGTCGACGGGCCAACATGTCCATTGGGTGAAGGCCCCGACGCAGGTCAGCGCCGCCTCATCGGCGAACGAGACGGTCGCGGTCCGCGCGACCCAGAGCTCGGTAATCTCGATGCTCATCGCCGCGCGGACAAGGCGGGCGCATTCGGACGCATTGAGCGCGCAGCCGAGCTTGGCGATGCCCGCGATGACAGTGTCTTGCGCCCCGACAGACAGATTGGACGCCTCCACCTGCAGGTCACTGACGATCATCTCGTCGAGCGCCATCGCGCTCGGCCTCGTGGCGAAGGCCCCTATCGCGATGATGAGCGCGAGACCTGCGAGAAACCTCATTGCACGAGCATCCTCAGCCCCTGGGTGACGTCGGTGCGCACCGCGAGGCGCAGCCCCGGCTCGTCGCCCGCGCGCAGGGCCGCCACGATCAGCCGGTGGTTCGCCGGCGCCTCGGTGCGCCCGAGCCGCCCGTAGAGCGCGCGCATCGTCGGCCCGAGTTGCAGCCAGACCGTCTCGGCCATCGCCAGCATCGCCGGGGCCTGGGCGCGGAGATAGAGCGTGCGGTGAAAGTCGAGGTTCGAGCGGATGTAGCCCACCGCATCGCCCTTCGCGATGACCTCCGAGATCGTCACGTTGATCGTCTGCAGCCGGTCGATGAGCGCGATATGGGCGCGCGGCAGGGCGCGGCTCGCCAGTTCGGGCTCGATCAGCGCGCGCAGGCTCGCCAGCTCCTCGATCCGCTCGTTGGAAAGGTCCGGCGTCGCCACCCGGCCCGAGGCCGACAGGGTCAGCGCCCCTTCCGCCACGAGCCGCCGCGCAGCCTCCCGCGCCGGCGTCGTGGACACTCCGAACTCCCGGCCGATGCCACGCAGCGTCAGCGACGCGCCCGGGGCGATGGCGCCATGCATGATCCGGGACCGCAGGGCGCGGTAGACCCGGTCGTGGGCCGCGCCGGCGGAGTCGGCGGGTTTGTGAAGCTGTTCCAGCACGGCGGACAGCATAGAGCCGCGCCGCAGGGGCCGGTCAATGGCCGAATCGCCAGCGGTGAAGGGCCGCGCCCTCGCGCCTGAGCCAGGCGCGCTCGGCGGCATGGGCCGGGCACAGCCGGGCGACCACGTCCCAGAAGGCCCGCGAATGGTCCATGTGAACGAGATGGGCAACCTCGTGGGCAGCCACGTAGTCGAGGATCGCGGGCGGGGCCAGCACCAGCCGCCAGGAGAACATCAGCCGCCCCGCCGAGGAGCACGAGCCCCAGCGCGAGCGCGGGTCGCGCAGGGCGATGGCGGTCGCACGGCGCCCGAGGGTCGAGGTGTGCCGGTCCACCGCCGCCGTCAGCCGGTCGCGGGCGAGGTGGCGCAAGTAGGCCTGCACCGCTCCCGGGGAGGCGGCCGAAATCTCCCCGTCCTCGTGGGTCAGCCGCGTCGACGGCGCCAGAACGAGCCGGGTCGGCACCCCTTCCACCGGCAGGACGGTTCCAGCTGCCACCGCCGAGGGTCCGGTCACCGCACCGAGCCTGTCCCGCAACCAGTCCTCCCGCGAGCGGGCGAAATCATGGGCCTCGGCGCAGGGCACGTGTGGCGGGACCGTCAGGGTCACACTGCCGTCGAGGCCCGATACTCTCAGGGTCAGCCGCCGCGCCCGTCCGTTCCGCCGCAGCGCCACGGTGATCGGCGGATCGCCCGCCAGCGTGAGGTCTGCCATGTCGCCCGCCACCCTTGCCTTTGCAGGGGCCATGCTAGGCTCCGCAACGGGCGCTGAAAAGCCTTTGACAGCCGCCGCGACCCGTGGCAGATGCTTGCGACCCAAAACCCGTCTGACAGCTCGAAAGGACTCCCGATGCCCAAGGAAGAATGGGGCACGAAACGTGTTTGCCCGACCACCGGGCGCCGGTTCTACGACCTCAACCGCAACCCGATCGTCAGCCCCTACACAGGGGAAGTCGTCACCCTCGAAACCGGCAAGCCCTCGCGCAGCATAGTCGCCGACAAGCCCGAGAAACCGGCCAAGAAGGAAGCGGTGGTCGAGGAAGAAGAGGAAGTCGTTCTCGAAGAGGAAGAAGAGGACGCCGACGTCGATCTCGGCGACGACGTTCTGGAGGACGATGACGACAGCGACGATGTCTCGCTCGACGACATCGCCGACGTCGCGTCGGACGAAGAGGACACCTGAGCGGCATCCACTTCCTTCTTGCAAGGAAAGACTGTCTGGCCTATCAGCACCGTCGCAGGCGAACCAGGCGTTCGCCTTCAAGGGGCCTTAGCTCAGTTGGGAGAGCGCTTGCATGGCATGCAAGAGGTCAGGGGTTCGAC
>CAZPPH010000306.1:0-2540 GCA_964588375.1 uncultured Rhodobacterales bacterium
ATTCTCTGAGACCGTTTCCGAAGCGTGGCCAATAGGCCGCGCTTTGCCGCTCCCGCCTGCGCGCGCGGGAAAACCTGTTGAGTCGGCGTCGCCCGCTCCGCGATAGTGAATGCCTGTCGATCGCCAGCGTTCGTTGGCGCTCCCGTTGACTTGTCATGCTGAAAGAGGGGGTGGCATGCAGACCGAACAGGACCCGATCGAGCCGGCGCTTCGCCAGCGGCTTCTCGAACAGCCCGGCGCGCTGCTCGAGGATGACGACCTGATGCGCGCGCTGATCGCCGCCGGCGAAGGACCCCGCACCGCCAATGTCATCGACCTGCGCGGCGTGGCGATGGACCGGCTCGAAAGCCGGCTCTCGCGGCTCGAGGAAACCCACCAGACGGTCATTGCGGCGGCCTACGAGAACCTCACCGGCACCGCGCAGGTCCACCGGGCGACGCTTGCACTGATCGAACAATCGGATTTCGAGGATTTCATTCGCACGCTCGGCACGGACGTCACCGACATCCTCCGGGTCTCGACCACCCGGCTGGTGCTCGAAAGCGCGGCTGAAACCGCGTCCGAGGCACTCGAACGCATCGGCGAGGTGGTTCGCGTGGCCGAGCCGGGCTTCATCGACGATTACCTGAGCCGCGGGCGTGGCGGCGAGCCCAAGCCCATCGTGCTGCGCCAGACGCGCCCGGGGGAAACGGGGCTTTACGGAGGGGGGGCCGACTGGGTCGCCTCGGAGGCCTGCCTGCGCATCGACATCGGCCACGGGCGCTTTCCGGCGATGCTCGCACTCGCCTCGGACGATCCCTATCACTTCACACCGTCCCACGGCACCGAACTCCTGGGCTTTTTCGGCGCGATGTTCGAACAGCTCATGCGCCGCTGGCTCGCGTGAGCCTCGACCTCACCGGCGGCCAGCGCGACGCGCTGGAGACATGGCTCACCGGGCTGAGGGCGCTTCGCGGGCGATCGGGGGCCACCCTCGATGCCTACCGCGCCGATGTGGCGCGGTTTCTCGCCTTCCTGCAGGCCCACCACGGCGGCGACGCCGGCGGGACTGCGGCGCTGGCCCAACTCCGAACCGGCGACATGCGCGCCTGGATGGCGCATGAGAGGGGCCGCGGTCTCGGCCCCCGCTCGCTGGCCCGGGCCCTCTCGGCGGTGAAGTCCTTCGTCGCCTGGGCGGCCGAGCGGGACGGGTTCGACGCCACCGCGGTCCTGTCGGTGCGGGCGCCGAAATTCACCACTCCCCTGCCCCGGCCGCTGGCCGTGCCGGCGGCCCGCGCGATGATCGAGCGCGTCGAGACGCAGGCGCGGGCGGACTGGGTGGCGGCGCGGGACGCGGCGGTGCTCACGCTTCTCTGGGGCTGCGGGTTGCGGATTTCAGAGGCTCTGGGACTTTCCGGCGAGAGCCACCCCTTGCGCGAGAGCATCGTCATTCGCGGCAAGGGCGGCAAGGACCGCGTGGTCCCGGTGATCGCCCCGGCGCGCGCGGCGGTCGAGATCTATATCACGCTCTGCCCGTTCCCGCCCGAGCCGGGCCGGCCGCTTTTTCGCGGTGTCCGGGGCGGTGCCCTCAACCCGCGCACCATCCAGAAGGCGATGGCCGAGGCGCGCGCCGCCCTCGGGCTGCCGGCGACGGCGACGCCGCACGCGATGCGGCATTCCTTCGCGACCCATCTCCTCGACGCCGGAGGCGACCTCCGCGCGATCCAGGAGCTTCTCGGCCACGCCTCGCTCTCGACGACCCAGGCCTATACCGCAGTGGACGCCTCACGGCTGATGGAGGTCTATGCCGCCGCGCACCCGAGGGCCCGCTGACACCGACCCCCCTCTGGCCCTCGGCTTCCGAATGGGCCATCAAAGCGCAATGACGGACCGTATCGCCGCCTTTGCCGTGCATCTTCTGACAGCGACCGGAGCGGTGTTCGCGATGCTCGCGATGCTCGCGGCCGTCGACCAGAAGTGGGACCTGATGTTTCTCTGGCTCGTCGTGGCCTTCGCCGTCGACGGAATCGACGGCCCGCTGGCGCGGAAGTATCACATCAAACGCAATGCTCCGCAGTTCGACGGCGAGCTTCTCGATCTCATAATCGACTATCTCACCTACGTCTTCATCCCGGCCTATGCGCTCTTCAAGTCAGACCTCCTGCCGGGCTGGACGGGGTGGCTGGCGATCATCGTGATCACCTATGCGAGCGCGTTGTACTTCGCCGATACGCGAATGAAGACGAAGGACAATTCCTTCTCGGGCTTTCCCGGCTGCTGGAACATGGCGGTACTGGTGCTTTTCGCGCTCAGCCCGAACTTCTGGACGATCCTCGCCATCGTGATCGCACTTTCGGTCGCCATGTTCCTGCCGGTGAAGTTCGTCCACCCCGTGCGCACCTCCCGCTGGCGGCTGGTGACGCTGCCGACGGCCTTCGCCTGGACGTTCTTCGCGGGCTGGGCGGCATGGGTCGACTTCGACCCCCAGAGCTGGGCGCATTGGGGGCTGGTGGTCACGAGCCTCTATCTCGTCCTCGCGGGCGCGGTGCAGCAAATCCTCT
>CAZPPH010000307.1:0-2503 GCA_964588375.1 uncultured Rhodobacterales bacterium
TGGCAAGCCCAGCATCCGGGCGACGCCTGGTGCGCCGGCGCCGATGCCCATGCCGAAGATCGGCGCCGTGGAGAGTGGGTCGACCCACTTGAAGAGGCCCCCGAAGGCGCGGTTCCAGATCGAGCCTTCCGAGCGGGCGGCGCGGTCGAAGCGGTTGGCCATCGCATCGAGCATGTCGGGAAAGACGAAGACGAACAGCGCAGCGGCAAGTCCCGCAAAGCTCACGATGCCGAGCGCGCGTTTCAGGTTTGTCCGTGTCATACGAGCGGAGAAGATGCCAATCAGCGTCAATCCCAAGATCATCGCCGCCAGGAAATAGATTGACCGACTGCCGGTCAGCACTGACATCGTGCCCACGGCTGCGCCGCTGACCAGCAGGAACAGCCAACGCCGGCGTATCGGCACGTTACCGACATAGAAGGCCACGAACGCCGCGATCGTGAAGGCGGTGTACTGCACGTTCGGACCTGTATAGGTGAACAGGCCAAAGGGGCGCACAATGTCCCTGCCCAAGCTAACTGCTCCCTCCTCATCACCCCCCACGCCGCGATTTAGGAAAGCCCTGGCGGGTGCATCATACTGGGCTGCCACGAGGAGGGCGTAGGGAATTGCAATCCAAAGGCAGAGTTTCAGGAAGCGGTGCACATCCTCGCGACGGAAGCTCTTCGCCACCACGAAGGCAAGCGGCATGTAGAGCCAGTAGGTACGGACACCCAGCGCCCAGCCGAACGCCGGCAAGCCAGCCAGGATATACTGGAAGCCGCCGATCAAACTGGTGAGAAAGGCGAAGGACAGCCAGATGCCCGCCAAGCCCCGCGTCCGCATCAGTCCATGGACGAGACAATAGGCGTAGAGCATGATTACGAACGGATCGCGCAGCAGGGTCAGCGGTCCGGCGAGCCCCGGCAGGAACCACTTCCGCAGTGGCCCTTCAATCAGCGATAGAATGAAGATGAAAAACACCGCGCGGACCACGAAGCGACGCTGCACCTCGCGCTTCATGCCAACGTTCGTGAGGGGATAGGAAGGGGCGAGTACCGTCGTCATGCCGCCCGCATCCATTCCGTGACCAGATCAGCCACCTGCGCCTCGTACCGCGCCCAGGTCATCTCTTGTGCCTTTACCTTGGCTGCCGCGGCCATCTCACTGCGGCGTGGCTCGTCTTCGACCAAACGGGTGATCCTGTCGGCCAGCGCCTCCGGGCTGCGGATCGGCACGATGAAGCCGTCGATGCCCTCGCTGAGGATGTCCGGACCCGCTGTATGCGGGGTCGTTATTACTGGAAGCCCGGCGGCCAGCGCCTCGGTGATGACCATGCCGAAGCCCTCCACAATGGAAGGAAAGACGAAGGCATGCGCCTGCGCCATCCGCTCCATCAGCGTGGTGTGGGGCACGGCTCCAAGCCATGTAACGCGGCTGTCGGCCAGCAGATCATCAAGCGCTGGCGGAGCTGATGCCGGGCGGGGGCCAGCAAGGGTCAGCCGCCAGTCGACTGTCAGCAAATCGAGCGCAGCGATCAGGTCAGCAATTCCCTTTCGCTGAGCAAGATGGCCTGCGAAGAGCAACTCGATCGGCGCGCCCTCGGCTCTTCGCGCCGGTTCCGACGCGGCTGGGGGCGGGCAGCCATAGGGGGTGACGTGGACGGGCCGTTCGCCCGTCACCGCGCGCAGGCTGTCGCGGGTGAAACTCGAGGCAACGATCACGTGGTCGGCCAGCTCGATCTCGGCATCCTTGCGGGCATGCTTCTCGGCACTGTCGCGCAGCCCTTCCATGGTGGGCGCCCATTCCGGCAGGCGCTCGGCTTCCTCCTCCAGAAGTCGCCGCAGGGTGTGCCAATGGGCGATCGGCAGATCGTAGATGCGGATGCGCCCGGTGTCGCGCGCGGCGAGGAAGGTTTCGAACGCGCCGTCCTCATAAGCGTAGACGGCCCGCGCCGGGCAGCCTCTCGCACGCAGGCGGCGCGCAACCGCGCGATCCAGATCGCAATAGACCCCGTCGACAGAAGCCCAGCCCGTCTCGTGGCGGGTTAGCGTGCCGATATGGGCCCCGCGCGCCGCCAGCCGGGCGGCCTCGCGCCAAGGGCGGATCCGCGTCTGCGCCCATGATGCCTCCGCGAAGCTGCGTTGTGCCAGTCGCCGCCGTGCTCGTTCGGGCAGCCAACCGGCCTGGGCAAGGCGCGCGGGCAAGCCAAGCGTCGTCCAGAACTCCGCAAGCGCGCCTGCGCCGTCGAGCCCGCGCAGAACGGCCCGCAGATTGGCGTTGCCGGTGGGATGACTAACCAGCGCGCTCATCGGCTTTTCTGTAGCGGGCGTGGACGGCGTAGGCCCGGGCGACGAGGCGGCGAAGCGCCGGCGAGCCCGCGAGTTCGGTGTCGAACCGGGCGTCGAGATTCAGCTTGATGCGGTCACGAATCTCGTTCGGCATGGCGTGCCATCCCAGTTCGGGGGGCGGCGTCTCCTTGGTCGCTTTCGACTGAAAATTTGTGCCGAAGCGCGCGTTCACC
>CAZPPH010000308.1:0-2498 GCA_964588375.1 uncultured Rhodobacterales bacterium
GGGGTGATCCTTCGGTCAGGCGGTCAGGCGGTCAGGCGGTCAGGCGGTCAGGCGGCCGTCCGCGTGGCCCGCGATGGTCACTGCGACGATCTCGCCTTCACGCTGAGGCGCGGCAAAGCGGACCTCGGCGAAGTGTTCGGTCCGCCCCATCCCGGGGCTCTCCGTCAGAACCCGGTGGCGGCGCCCGATCTGCGCCGCGAGATGGCGCGTGACGGCCGCCGTTCCGGCGTCCCGAAGCCGTGCAGCGCGGGCCTTGATCGACCGGCCGTCGACCTGCGGCATCCGCGCGGCCGGTGTTCCGGGCCGGGGCGAATAGGGAAAGACGTGGAGCCAGGTGAGGCCGCAATCTTCCACGAGCTTCAGGGAGTTCCCGAACATCGCTTCGGTTTCGGTCGGAAAGCCCGCGATGATGTCGGCACCGAAGATCATGTCCGGGCGCAGCGAGCGGGCGGTTTCGCAGAAGGCGACGGCATCGTCACGCAGGTGCCGGCGCTTCATGCGCTTGAGGATCATGTCGTCGCCGGACTGGAGCGAGAGGTGGAGGTGCGGCATGAGGCGCGCCTCGGTCGCGATGGCCTCCATGAGTGCTTCGTCGGCCTCGATGCTGTCGATCGAGGAGATGCGCAGGCGGGGGATGTCGGTGAGCTTCAGGATGCGCCGGACGAGGTCGCCGAGGCGCGGGGTGCCGGGAAGATCAGCGCCCCATGACGTGAGGTCGACTCCCGTGAGCACGACCTCGTTGAAGCCGCGGTCGCGGAGACGCATGATCTGGTCGACGACGACGCCGGCGGGCACCGAGCGCGAATTTCCGCGGCCGTAGGGAATGATGCAGAAGGTGCAGCGGTGGTCGCAGCCGTTCTGGACCTGCACGTAGGCGCGGCTGCGGGTACCGAAGCCGTCGATGAGGTGGCCCGCCGTCTCGGTCACCGCCATGATGTCGTCGACCTGCACCCGTTCGGTGTCCGGGCGGAACTCGGCGGCGCGGACCCAGGTCGCGGGGTCCATCTTCTCGGTATTGCCGAGCACGAGGTCGACCTCCTGCATCGCGGCGAAGGTGTCGGGCTCGGTCTGGGCCGCGCATCCGGTGACGATGACCCGTGCACCGGGGTGCGTGCGGGCGAGCCGGCGGATCTCGGCGCGTGCCTTGCGCACCGCCTCCGACGTGACCGCGCAGGTGTTGACGACCACCGCGTCGCCGAGCCCGGCGGCGGCGGCCATTTCCTCCATGGCATGGGTCTCGTAGGCGTTCAGGCGGCAGCCGAAGTTGGCGAAGACGGGAGCGCTCTGGTCCATCGGTCAGCCCTCCATGAAGTCGGCGGTGAGGGTGCCCGAGAAGACATGGGCCGTGGGCCCCGTCATCCAGACCCCGTCATCGCGCCAGTCGATCTCGAGGCTGCCCCCGTCGAGAACCACGGTGACGGGCCCGCGCGCCATTTTCCGGCGGATCGCGGCGACGGCGGCCGCCGAAGCGCAGGATCCCGAGGCGAGGGTGACCCCGGTGCCCCGTTCCCACACCCGCACGCGGAGCATGCCGGGCCCGATCAACTCGGCGAGTTCGACGTTGGTGCGCTCGGGAAAGAGCGGGTGGGTTTCGATCCGGGCGCCCGTCACCTCGAGGCTCGTCGCTTCCATATCCTCGGTGAAGAAGGTGCAATGCGGATTGCCCATGCCGGTTGCGACCGGGTTTCCCGGGATCGGCAGGTCGAGAGTGTCGCATTCCCGGGCGAGCGGAATGTCCCGCCAGTCGAGCTGCGGAGGCCCGAGATTGACGCGGGTGAGGCCGCCGCCGGCATCCTCGGCGGCGAGAAGCCCCCGGTCGGTGCGGAGCGCAAGCTCGGTGCGTCCGGTCTCGTCCATGAGGTGGCGGGCGATGCAGCGGGTGGCGTTTCCGCAGGTCGCCGATGCCGAGCCGTCGGCGTTGAGAAAGGACAGCACCGCGTCGGCTCCGGCGTCGCCCGGGCCGATGATCGCGAGCTGGTCGAAGCCGACGCCGCGGTGGCGGTCGGCGATCCGGGTGGCGAGCGCGGGTGAGATGTCGACGGCGCGGTCGCGCGCATCGAACACGACGAAGTCGTTGCCGAGCCCGTGCATTTTCATGAACGGAAGATCGATAGGGGCGCGTGCGGCAGTCATGGCCGCGCCTATAGCCGCTCGCACGAGGCTTGGGAAGTTCGTCGTCCGGCGCCATGGACTTATCCCTTGACGCATATCGGGCGCGATTGTAGCAGAGCGCCCTGTGCAGCGCGCCCCCGGGCGTCTGCGCCATGGTTGGGCCGTTAGCTCAGTTGGTAGAGCAACTGACTTTTAATCAGTGGGTCGCAGGTTCGAATCCTGCACGGCTCACCAACCAGATCAAGGGCTTGGAGAGAATTGGCCGGCGCAGGCCTGTCATGGGGCGGGCGCAGGGCACGCACGTGTCACGAAGGCTTTGATTACCGTTCCGTGGTGCTGAAGCGTGTTCGCAGCAGCGAGGATAAGGTGCGCCATATCCGGCTGGG
>CAZPPH010000309.1:0-2497 GCA_964588375.1 uncultured Rhodobacterales bacterium
CCCTACCAGTGGAACTGGGATTCCGCCTTCGCCGCCTGGGGGTTCTCGACCTTCGACATCGACCGGGCGTGGACCGAGCTCGAGACGCTGTTCTCGGGGCAATGGGATGACGGCATGGTGCCGCACATCATCTTCCACCGCGACGACCCGGGCTATTTCCCCGGGCCCGACGTGTGGGGAACGCGGCGGACGCCGCCGACCTCGGGCATCAGCCAGCCGCCCGTCGCGGCGACGCTCGCCCGCCGGATCTACGAGACCGACCGGGAGGCCGGGCGTGAGCGGCTGCGGGCGATGTTTCCAAAGCTGTTCGCATGGCACAGGTGGTGGCGAGCGCATCGCTGCCCCACTGGCGTCGCCGCCGTCACTCACCCGTGGGAGTCGGGGCGCGACAACTGTCCGGACTGGGATCCTGGGATGCACAACGTCGACGGGTCGAACGTTGGCGACTACACGCGCCGGGACACGGGGCACATCGATCCGTCGATGCGGCCGGGGAAGGCGGACTATGACCGGTATCTGGCGATTCTCCAGTTCGGGCGCGACTGCGGCTGGGACCAGGACGCGATCGTGCGCGACGGCCCCTTCCTGATGGCCGATCCGGCGATGACCTTCATCCTCCTGCGTGCACACCGCGACCTCGCGGCCCTGGCGCGGGAGCTGGGCGAGAGCGACGCGGATCTCATGGGATGGGCCGGCGAACTGGAAGCGGCCTTGCCGTCGATCTGGAACGAGGCGCTGTCCTGCTACGACGCACGCGACCTCAGGACGGGCGAGTTCGCAGGCGTGCTCGGGTCCGGGGCCTTCCTCGCATGGTATGCGCGCGTCGAGAACCCGGAGATGGAAGCGCGGCTGATGGCGGTCTGGGACAGGGTGCGCTTCGGCATCCCGTCCAGCGACCCTTCCGAGCCGAGCTTTGACCCGCGCCGCTACTGGCGGGGGCCCACCTGGCCAGTCGTCAACTCTCTGATCGCCATGGGCTTTTCGGGGATGGGACGCGAGGCCGAGGCGGAGCGGCTGAGGCGCGAGACGGTGGCGCTGATCGAGGCGGGAGGGTTCTACGAGTATTTCGACCCGATGGACGGGACAGCCTGCGGGGGCAGCGATTTCACTTGGACGGCAGCGATCTGGCTCGGCTGGGCCTCGCCCTCCACGGGGAGGCAGTAATGGGCACGATCGAACTGAAGGCCGTCGAGAAGTGGTTCGGCGAGGTGCAGGTCATCAAGGGCGTCGACCTGACGATCGATTCGGGCGAGTTCGTTATCTTCGTCGGCCCCTCGGGCTGCGGGAAGTCGACGCTCCTGCGGATGATCGGCGGGCTCGAAGAGATCAGCCGCGGCGGCCTCCTGATCGATGGCAAAGACGTGACCTCGGCCCCCCCTGCGAAGCGCGGTTTGACGATGGTGTTCCAGTCCTACGCGCTCTACCCGCACATGAGCGTGCGCGACAACATGGGGTTTTCGCTCAAGACGGCGGGACGCCCGAAGGAGGAGATAGCCGCGAAGGTGGACGAGGCGGCGCGGATCCTGAAGCTGGAGGATTATCTCGACCGGCGCCCCAAGGCGCTGTCAGGCGGGCAGCGGCAGCGGGTGGCGATCGGCCGGTCGATCGTGCGCGATCCGACTGCGTTCCTGTTCGACGAGCCGCTTTCAAACCTCGACGCGGCGCTGCGCGTGGAGATGCGCTACGAGATCGCCAAGCTCCACCAGAGCCTCAACCGGACGATGATCTACGTCACTCACGACCAGATCGAGGCGATGACACTGGCCGACCGGATCGTCGTGCTCGAGTTCGGGAAGATCGCGCAGGTGGGCAGCCCGCGCGCGCTTTACGAGAAGCCGGCGAACCTGTTCGTCGCGCAATTCATCGGCAGCCCAAAGATGAACGTGATGCCGTGTCGAACCGAGAGCGGGCGGTTCTTCCTCGAAGGCGGGCGCGGCGGCGACTTTCCGGGCAACCGACCCGCAACACATCTCGGCGCCCGTCCGGAGCATATCACACTGGGGGCGCCCGGAACTGGCCAGTGCGACGGAGTGGTGGACGTGCTCGAATACCTCGGAGCGGATACCTTCGTCATCGTGGACGGCGGCACGTTGAAGCAGATCGTGGTGCGGGTGGTCGGGGAAACCAAGGTCAGGCCGGGCGAAGCCGTGGGCCTTGCCTTCGACGAGACGACACACTTCTTTGACGAAGACGGTCTGGCGATCCCGCAAGGCAATTAGGTGTTCTTGCATATTCCGTTGAAAAACTCGCGCTTGATCCAGTGGCATCGCGCTGAGTCAATCCCGCCAACGGGTGGGAGGAGCGGCGATGTTGGGACCGAGGCAGGAAGCGCAGGCGGAATTGTTCTACGAGTTCTCGCTTGAGGATCACGTCCCCCAAGACCACCTTCTTCGATCCATCGACCGGTTCGTCGACCTGAGCATCATCCGCGCGCATTTTGCGGATTTCCACCGTCACACGGGCCGCCCGTCGGTTGATCCTGAGTTGCTGATCCGGA
>CAZPPH010000310.1:0-2491 GCA_964588375.1 uncultured Rhodobacterales bacterium
TACCTCACGCGCAACGGCCTTCTCGAGCCACTCGGCCAGAGCCAGGTTCTCGCCTACCTGCGCGGATTGTCGCGGGACTGGCGCATCACGCTCATCACCTATGAGAAGGACGAAGACTGGGCCGATGCCGCGGGGATGGCGCAGGCAAGCTCCGAGTGCGAGCGGCTCGGCATCCGCTGGCTGCCGCAACGTTTCCGGGCTCGGCCGCAGGTGGTGGCACCTGCCTTGAGCATGCTGCGGATGTTGTGGCTTGTGCGGCGCGAGGTGAAGGATGAGGGGGCAGAGCTGATCCATGCGAGGTCGTATATCCCGGCAGCCGTCGCAATGATCGTCGGGCGCATGACAGGCGTGCCCTTCATTTTCGACATGCGGGCGCTTTGGCCGGAGGAACTCATCACGGCGGGACGTCTGAGACGCGGATCCCTCCTGCATCTTGCGATCGTGGCGGCGGAACGGGCCTGCCTCCGCAAGGCCGGGGCGGTTGTGTCCCTGACGCAGGCGGGCCTGGATCACCTGGAGCGTGTCTATCCGGAAGAAATGTCGGGGCAGCGAACTGCGGTTATTCCGACCTGCGCTGATCTCGATCGCTTCGTGCCGGCAGAGTGTCGGTCGGAACGGCGGGTCATCGGCTGCCTTGGAACTGTGCTGAGCGGTTGGTTCAGGCTGGAGTGGCTTGCGACATTCCTGGCTGTCGCTGCGAAGCGCGATCCCGGAACGACTTTCGAGGTCACAACGCGCGACGATCCCGACGAGGTGCGCGCCGCCCTCGACCCGAAGGGCGAACTCGGCGAGCGACTGCACATCGCCCCGTCCGACGCCGGCAGGGTGCAGGACGTGCTTCAGGGGCAGGTGGCATCGGTCATGTTCTTCACTGTCGGCCTGAGCAAGCTCGGCAGTTCCCCGACCCGCATGGGCGAGATCCTCGGATGCGGATTGCCGGTGGTGGCCAACGGCGGCGTGGGGGACGTCGCGGAGATCATCCGGCGCTACAATGTCGGGGTCATCGTCGAAGAGGCGTCAGAAGCGTCGATGGCGGCGGCACTCGCCAGGCTGGAGGAACTCCTGTCCGACCCTGAGCTGTCGTCGCGCTGCCGATGCGCCGCGGAAGAAGTGTTTTCCCTCGAAAGCGGGACGGAGGCCTATCGAAGGCTCTATGGCGACATCCTCGGCAACGAGGCCGCCGTCCTCCCCGAGCCCGCCGATGGACGGGCCGCAAATGCGCGATAACGCATGCTCCCGGCCTCAAACAGAGAAGGGAGAGGCCGAGACCATGCGTCATCCATCGAACCTCCTCCTGCTCTCGAGATACGACCGTCGCGGCCCATCGAGCCGAATGCGCCTCATGCAGTTCATCCCCCTTCTGGAGGAGGCAGGCTTTTCGGTGGTGACGGATAGTCTCTTCGACGCGGAGTATCTTGACGCCCTCTATGCGAGGAAGCGGAACCCCGGCGCGATACTGCGGGCCTACTGGCGGCGCCTCGCATGTCTGCGGGAAGCCCGGAACATCGATCTGATCTGGCTCCAGAAGGAAGCCCTCCCGTGGTTTCCGGCGACTGCAGAGAGGCTCCTCCTTCCCAAGGGCGTTCCGCTCGTGGTCGACTTCGATGACGCGGTTTTTCATCGCTACGACCAACATCCAAGCCCGGTGGTGCGTGGCCTTCTGGGACAGAAGATCGCGCGTGTCATGGAGCGTGCGGACCTGGTGCTGGCGGGAAACGACTATATTGGGGCATATGCGACGAACGCGGGAGCGAGGAACGTGCAGATCGTGCCCACGGTGGTGGATACGGAAGCTTATGATGCTCGCCCCCGCACGCCGCCGTCGGAGACGGTCACGATCGGCTGGGTCGGAACACCGGGCACCTGGCGGGGGTGCGTCGCTCCCTTTCTGCCCGATATTCTCGAGACACTTCGCGTCCTCTCTGCCCGGATCCTCGCCGTCGGCGCGGGGGAAGACGTCTCAGAGGATCTCTTGCTGAACGTGAAGCCGTGGTCTGAGGATCGCGAAGCAATAGACATGCGCGACATGGACGTCGGCATCATGCCCCTTCCCGATACGCCCTGGATGCGGGGAAAGTGCGGCTACAAGCTCATCCAGTACATGGCGTCGGGCTTGCCGGTGGTTGCCTCTCCCGTCGGTGTAAACACCGAGATCGTGGATCATGGCGTGAACGGCTTTCTTGCGAATACGGCCGACGAGTGGCGCTCCGCCCTCGAGACGCTGATCGGAGATCCGGAATTGCGCCGGCGGATGGGGCGGGCGGGTCGCGAAAAGGTCGAGCGCAAGTTCAGTCTAGAGGTGCAGGGGCCGCGCGTCATCGGCCATTTGACAGGTCTGGCACGGCAATGACGGGGCCTGATGGCCCGACCCGGCTTTCAGACCTGCCTTGTCGGTGTCCTGAGATATGCGGGATCGCAGGCACGCTGACGCGAAAAGAAGCGGGCTCCTGTCCACTCGACGCCTCCACCTTGCATGCAATGGCCCGTCACC
>CAZPPH010000311.1:0-2428 GCA_964588375.1 uncultured Rhodobacterales bacterium
GGCCCAACCACGGCACGACTTCGGGCCCCGTCGGAAACGGCGGGGCCCCTTTTTTTCGCGGTCTGGGCGACGGGGGCCGCGCCCCGCAACGAAGGTTTGTATTGCGGATGCGCGGGGACTAACGTCGAGCATCGGCCTGGGGAGGGCTTACAATGAAAATCGCCGTGGTTCAGCAACCGCCTGTCTACATGGACAAGGCGGCATCGATCGAGCGCGCCGTCGCGCTCATGGAGGAAGCGGCAACCGGGGGCTGCGGGATGATCGTCTTTCCCGAGACCTGGCTGCCGGGCTATCCGACCTTCGTCTGGAGGCTTCCGCCCGGAGCGGGCATGAAGAAGACCGACGAGCTCTTCGCGCTGTCGCAGGCCAATTCCGTCGATCTGGGGAAGGACGATCTCGCCCCGGTCAAGGCCGCGGCGCGCGAGCACTCGATGGTGGTCGTTATGGGGCATCAGGAGGTCGACGGCGCGGTCAGCGGCAGCACGCTTTTCAACAGTGTCGCGATCATCGACGCGGATGGCACGCTTCTCAACAACCACCGCAAGCTCATGCCGACGAACCCCGAGCGGATGATCTGGGGGTTCGGTGACGGGTCGACCCTGCGCGTGGTCGAGACCGCCGTGGGCCGGGTCGGCGCGCTGATCTGCTGGGAAAACTACATGCCGCTCGCGCGGTTCGCGCTCTATGCGCAGAACATCGATATCTACGTCGCGCCGACCTGGGACAGCGGGGAGACTTGGCTTGCGACGATGCAGCATGTCGCGCGCGAGGGGGGGTGCTGGGTCGTGGGGTGCGCGACCTCTCTCGAAGCCGGTGACGTGCCCGCGACGCTGCCTTACCGCGACGAGTTGTTCGCGGACCCAAAGGAATGGGTGAACCCCGGTGACGCGGTGGTCTACAAACCGTTCGGCGGGTTGCACGCCGGCCCGATGCGGAAGGAGAAGGGCCTTCTGATTGCGGATATCGACGTGGAAGCCGCCCCCGCCTCGCGCCGGAAATTCGACGTGAGCGGGCATTATGCAAGGCCCGATGTCTTCACCCTTCACGTCAACCGCGCGAAGCAGTCGCCGATTTCGTTCGGCTGAAAAGCGGCAAGTTCCGGGTTTTCCGGGCGGCGAGCCTCGCCTCAGTCGGGCATCGGCGTCTCGTGCCGGTCGTAGGGCCGCCAGTCGGTGATCTCGGGGTAGAAGGCCGCACGCCAGCGGCGCACGCGGGGGTTCATCACCCGGCGCCAGAGCGGCGGGACGAGGGCGAGGGCGGTCATCGCCGAATAGCCGAAGGGCAGTCGCGGCGCTTCGCCCTCCCCGTAGGTCTGCAGGAGCGGGAAGCGGCGGGCCGGGCTCGCGTGGTGGTCGGCATGGCGCGGCAGGTTGATGAAGACGCCCCGGCTCACGCTGTGGCTGTCGTCCCAGGAGTGGCGCGGCAGGGTGCGCTCGTAGCGCCCCTCCCCGAGATGCTTCCGGGTGAGCCCGTAATGCTCGATGTAGTTGATGAGTTCGAGCTGCCAGATCGCGACGAGCGCCTGGAAGAGAAAGAGCGCGACGCCCGCCCAGCCGCCGAGCACGAGTGCCGTGAGGAGCCAGAAGGCTTGCAGCGCGCCATAGCGCCAGAACGGGTTCGAGCGGTCCCAGACCGGCAGGCCCTTGCGGGCGAGGCGTGACCGTTCGGCGGCCCAGGCCGAGCGCAGGCACTGGGGCAGGACCCTGAAGAAGAAGGCGTGAAAGCCCTCGCCGAGCCGCGCGGTGACCGCGTCGCGCGGGGTGCCGACCCATGCGTGGTGGACGATGAGGTGCTCGGAGCGGAAATGGCCGTAGAGGACCTGGGTCATCAGGATATCGGCCAGCCATCGCTCGGTGCGCGACGTCTGGTGCATGAGTTCATGGGCGAAGACGATGCCCACCGCGCCCGAGAGGGCGCCGATGCCGAGAAAGATCACCACCGCCTCGAGGGCGGAGAGATGCGGCGCCGAGGTGACCCAGGCGATGGAGCCGAAGATGATCGCGGTCTGGATCGGTGGCCAGACGAGGGTCGCGGCGCGGTGCCAGAAGATGTCACGCTCCGGCGTGGCCGGGTCCAGGGATACGTCGTCGGAGCCCGCCGCGAGGTCGAGGAGCAGGGTGACGTTCCAGACCGCGAAGGGCAGGGCGAGCACCCAGAGCCCGCCGAAGGCCGGGCCGACGATGGCCAGCGGCACGAAGAGGAGGACCGACCAGAACGGCAGGGCGGTTTTCAGCGTGGGTTCGACGTAGGTCGTCACGGCCGTGCTCCCGGTTCGGCGTCAAAATAGCGCTTCGCGACGGGGAGGCTCAATCGCCCTTCATCGCGGTCTGCGCGAGAGAGTAGGCCTTGGCCATGAGCGTGGGAAGGTCCGAGGGCCGGAACGCCGCGCGGTCGAGAAATGCGCCCCGCTCGGGGGTGCCGTCGGCCT
>CAZPPH010000312.1:0-2352 GCA_964588375.1 uncultured Rhodobacterales bacterium
CCGGGCCGGGGACATCTGGGAGGCAGTGTTCCCGACGATCATGATGGGCGACGACAGAGCCATCCTGGAAACGTATGTCGCTGGCAGGCCAGTGACTAACAAACCCCTGTAATCAAGTCATATTACTGTCCCTCGATCGGCGCCAAGCGGCTGAACGTCAGACGCTGGCCGGTACCTGGCTAACGATCATCTGTTACCTTTCTCATCCAGGTAACTGGTAACCCCTGCCGCGGTGACGTATGTCTCTGGGGTACCAGACGTCGAGGAGAACGACACCATGGCAACCTGCTATTCCAAGGCTCAGGCGGAGGCCGACATGCTCGCGATCTTCGAGGAGCTGCGCGTGCTACGTGAGGCCTACAAGCGCGGCGAGGTCGACGCCGAAGGTGAGCCTATCCGGGAGACCCTGTTCGACAACCTGTCGCGTCGCTCGACGCCCGTGCAGACGGAATGAGCGACCGCCACCAAACCCGCCTGCTGCTGGACAGCTGGTGGCTCACCAACCGAGGCCGCTGCATTCTCGCCGTCTACCGCGGAGAGATCGCTGCGATCGCGCCCTGGAGGAGATCGAGATGAGACACCGCACCTACCTCTTCAACGGCACCGCGCTGACGTTCATCTTCCCCGAGCGGACGGCGAACGAGCTCGACCCCCACACCGGCGAGCCGCTCGATCCGCGGCCGCGCCCGACGCCGATGGTGTTCGCGCCGGGTGCCGAGATCGAACCCGTCGCCCGGTGGGGCGGTGGCAGCGCCGACCATTTCCAGATGATACGTGACACGAGGAGGAAGAGCTGATGCGCATCAAGTTCTCCGTCAACGCGCTGAAGGCCCTCCGCCCTGGCGGCGCGACCTACGACTGCTTCGATGAGGGCTACAGCTCTCAGGGCTCGCTCTACGTCCGCGTGACGGCGAAGGGCGCCAGGACGATCAACGTCCAGTTCCGGCTGAAGGACGGCAAGCAGACCAAGCGCCGCCTGCACATCCTTGAGGACTGGCTCGCGAGCGGCGCCAGTATCGGCGAGCTGCGCGCCGAGGCCGCCAGGGCCGTCGCCGAGGGGCGCAATGCCGGCGTGACGACCAGCGTCGCGAAGGCGATCGAGAGGTCGAAGCGAAGCGGCAGCGCCGCGCCCCTGGCGGTGAAGGGCGCCACCGTCGGCTGGCTAAGGGATGCCTACCTGGAGCGCCGCCGCACTGTGTCTCCGTTCCAGGGCAAGTCCGCGAAGACGAACCTCCGCGCCCTGGAGTTGATGCTCGACCGCGTTGTCCGGCGCTGGGGCGCCGACAAGCTTGTCCGCGATCTCACGAAGACCGACGCCGAGGACCTCCTGGTCCACATCTCGACGAACCACGGGCCGTCGGCGGCCAACCGCACCAGGGGCACGCTACCGAAGGCCCTGAAGTTCGCCAAGCGCAGCGACAAGGCGGTCGACGTCGACCTCTTCAAGGACCTGGACATCGACCCTGCCTACACGGCGAAGAAGCCCCGCACGACGGTGCTGACCTCCGACGAGCGGCCCCGGTTTTTCACCGCGCTGAAGGCGTTCGAGGCCCGCGAGGATCAGCCCCGGCCGAACCGCAAGGGCGGCTACCGTCGCCCTGGCATCTACTGCGAGACTGCGGAGATGCTGCGCCTGATCTACTTCTGCGCAGCCAGGAAGGGTGAGGCCCTTCAGGCGGTGTGGGGCGAGATCGATCTCGACGCGGGCACCTGGTTCATGCCGGAGGCCAAGCGCAAGAACGGCGAGCACACGATGGACCTGCCCCAGGCGGCGATCGAGGTCCTGGAACGCCAGCGCGAGCGCTACTCCGACGCGGGCGACGAGGTGCGGGTCTTCCCGATGCTGAACGAGGCGGACCTCTGGGCCGACTTCCATGTGGTCAAGGAGATGGCGGGGATCACGAGCGACCTCTGCATCCACGACCTCCGCGCCAGCCGCGTCACGCAGTGGGCGACGGAGGGTGAACGCCCCCTGCCCGAGGTCGTGATATCGAGGATGATCGGCTCGAAGGACGTCAAAGGGCTCGTCCGCACCTACGTCCGCGACAGCGCATCGGAAGAAGAGCGCAAGGCCCGTGTGAACGCCGAGGGCGACGACGAGCTGGTATGAGCATGCCCGGTACAAGTTCGGTACAGTGCGGATATCGAGTGGAAGCGAGGCGACGCGGGCGACGCTTCGCACTCCTAGGTCAGCACCACGATCGGAAGATGAGCGTCTGCTTCAGTGCAGCCGATGCTCGGTGGCGGCTGTGCCGCCCAGAGTGGACATCTGACAACGGCGGTCAGGTGACCGCTCAGAGCCCAAAGTGACCGGATGCTGCGCCTTGAGCGAATGTCCTGTCCACTATGATT
>CAZPPH010000313.1:0-2307 GCA_964588375.1 uncultured Rhodobacterales bacterium
TCACCCCCGAAGCACGCCGCCCGTGGCCTTGCCCACCTTCTCGACGATCTTCGCGGCCACCGCCTCGATCTCGTCTTCGGTCAGCGTCCTGCCGGTCGGCTGAAGCCGCACGGAAATCGCCAGCGACTTCCGGCCCTCCCCGAGTGCTCCCCCGACGAACTCGTCGAAGACCGTCACGCTCTCGATCAGCCCCTTGTCGGCCCCCTGCGCCGCGTTGACCACGCTCAGCGCCTCGACCTCCGAGCCCACGACGAAGGCGAAATCGCGCTCCACCGCCTGCAGGTCCGACAGCGCGAGGGCGGCCCGGCCCGGCCCTTTGGCGCGCGGTTCGGGCACTTCGTCGGGCCAGATGACGAGGGCCATCGCCGGCCCCTTCACGTCCATCTCCCGCAGCACCTTGGGGTGCAACTCGCCGAACACGCCGAGCTTCTTCGGGCCGAGGCTGATGACCCCGTGTCGTCCCGGGTGCCACCATTCGGGACCGTTCCGCTGGATCTGCACGCGTCCGGGCGCGCCGATGGCCGCGAGCACCGCCTCGGCATCGGCCTTCACATCGAAGACGTCCACCGCCCGCCGGCTTGCATGGGGGTCGCGCGGGCCGGTGTGGCCGACGAGCAGACCCGCGACATGGGTGTGCTGTTCACCGGGCTCGGACCCCCAGAACGCCGCCCCGACCTCGAAGAGCGCGAGGTCGGAAAACCCGCGCGCCTGGTTCCTGCGCGCGGCCTGCAACAGCCCCGGCAGGAGCGCGGGGCGCATGTGGCTCATCTCCGACGAGATCGGGTTTTCCAGCCGGTGCGCTTCGTCGCCGCCGCCGAAGAGCTTCGCCGAGGCCTCGTCGATGAAGCTGTAGGTCACGCATTCGTTGTAGCCCAGGCTCGCCATCGTCCGCCGCGCGGCCCGCTCGCGTTGCTGGTGCAGGGTCAGGATCGGCCGGGCGATGCCTTGCGTCGGCCGGGTCATCGGCTTCGGCGCAAGCTTCGTCAGCGAGGCGATCCGCGCGATCTCCTCGACGAGATCGGCCTCCCCCCGCACGTCCGGCCGCCACGACGGCGGGTGTGCGAGGTCGCCCTTCATCTCGAATCCGAGGGCTTCCAGCGTGGCGCGCTGCTCGGCCTCGGGCAGGCTCATGCCGACGAGCCGCTCGATGCGTTTCGCGTCATGCCGGTAGGCGCGGTCGTCCTTCGGCACCTCGCCGGCGACGACCACCTCGGAGGCCTCCCCGCCGCAGAGGTCGAGCACCATGCGCGTCGCAAGCTCGAGCCCCGGCAGGGTGAACTCGGGGTCCACCCCCCGTTCGAAGCGGTAGCGGGCGTCGGAGTTGATCTTGAGGTCGCGGCCGGTGAGTGCCGTCGTCACCGGGTTCCAGTAGGCGGACTCCAGAAACACATCCGTCGTCGCTTCCGTGACCCCCGATTCCTCGCCGCCCATGATCCCGGCGATGCTTTCGACCGCCCGGTCGTCGGAAATCAGCACATGGCCCGCGGTGAACCGGTAGGTCTTCTCGTCGAGCGCCAGAAGCTCCTCGCCGCCTCTCGCGAGATGCACCCTGAGGTCGCCCGTGACCTTGCCGGCATCGAAGACATGGAGCGGGCGGTTGCGGTCGTAGGTGAAGAAGTTGGTGATATCGACGAGGGCCGAGATGGGCCTGAGGCCGATGGCCTTCAGCCGCGCCTGAAGCCAGGCGGGGCTCGGCCCGTTCTTCACCCCGCGAACGACCCGGCCCGCGAACAAGGGCGCATGAGACAGCGCCTCGGCGTCGATGGTCACACCGATGGGGCAGGGATAGGCCCCCGGCACCGGCTCGACGGGTTCCTCGATGAGCCGCCCCAGCCCCCGCGCGGCGAGGTCGCGGGCGATGCCGTGGATGCCGAGCGCGTCGCCCCGGTTCGGGGTGATGGCGATCTCGATCACCGGGTCGACCTTCGCGGGGTCGTTCCGCTGGAGCCAGTCGGCGAAGCTTTCCCCCACCTCGCCCGAGGGCAGTTCGATGATGCCCTCGTGCTCGTCGGACAGCTCGAGTTCGCGTTCCGAGGCCATCATCCCGTGGCTCTCGACGCCGCGGATCTTGCCGACGCTGAGGGTCGTGTCGATGCCGGGCACGTAGTCGCCGGGCTTGCAGACCACCACCGTGATGCCTTCGCGGGCATTGGGCGCGCCGCAGATGATCTGCTTCTCGCCCTCGTCGGTGGCGACCATGCAGACGCGGAGACGGTCGGCATCGGGGTGCTGCTCGGCCTTCAGGACCTTGCCGAGGGTGAAACCCCTGAGGGTGTCGAGCGGGTCGACGACCTCCTCCACCTCGAG
>CAZPPH010000314.1:0-2283 GCA_964588375.1 uncultured Rhodobacterales bacterium
TTCAAGATCAAGATCGACGGTCCCTCACAGGAGGATTTCCTGAAGATCTTCGCGATGGTCGCGAAAAAGAGGAAGATGCCGCTCGACGAGAGCACCCTCGTCTACCTGATGAAATACAAATACCCCGAGATCGAGAACGTCTACGCGAACTACCAGCCGATCTTCCTCATCGACCAGATGATCGCGATCTGCGAATTCGAGGGCATTCCGTACCAGATGAGCCCCGACCTGATCGACCGGGCCTGGGCGAACATGTTCGTCAAGGAAGAGACGATCGTGCACTGAGGATCGTGCACCGAGGACAGGGCGCGCGCGCGACCGCGACTTCAAAAGAGGTATTTTTACCAAGATGAAGGGGCCGGGGCTTTCGCTCCGGTCCCGTCCGTCTAGATTGCCCGCCCATGAGGCTCCCCGCAAAACTGGAAGACTGGTTCGCCCGCCGGGACTGGTCGCTCCACCCCCATCAGCAGGACATGCTGAACCGGTCCGGGGCACCCGCTCTTCTGCTCATCGCACCCACCGGGGGCGGCAAGACGATGGCGGGGTTCCTGCCGACGCTGGCCGAACTCGCCGCCGACCCGCGGCCCGGGCTCCACACGCTCTATGTTTCTCCGCTGAAGGCGCTCGCCGCCGATATCCGTCGCAATCTCGGCTCGCCCATCGCCGAGGCGGGCCTCGACCTGCGGGTCGAAGACCGGACCGGCGACACCTCGCAGACGCGCAAGAAGGCGCAGCGGGTCGACCCGCCGCATATTCTGCTGACGACCCCCGAGAGCCTCGCGCTCCTGTTGTCCTACGAGGACGCGCCGCGGATGTTCTCAGGACTCGAACGCGTCATCGTCGACGAGATACATGCGTTGGCGGAATCGAAGCGGGGCGACCAGCTCATGCTGGCGCTCGCCCGGCTGCAAGGTCTCGTTCCGGGCCTCCGCCGGGTGGGGCTTTCCGCGACGGTCGAGGACCCCGCGGCGATCGCGCGGTTTCTCGCCCGCCACCCCGACCCCTGCGAAGTGCTCCATGCCGACCCCGGCCCCGAGCCCGACATCGCCATGCTCGCCACGAAGGCCGCCCCGCCCTGGGCCGGCGGCGGCGGGGCCTACGCCATTCCCGAAGTGCTCGACGAGGTGAAGCGGCACAAGACCACCCTGATCTTCCACAACACCCGCGCGCAGGCCGAGATCTACTTTCACAACCTCTGGCTCCGGAACGACGAGAGCCTGCCAATCGGCATCCACCACGGAAGCCTGTCGCGGGAGCAGCGCGAGCGGGTCGAGGCGGCGATGGTGGCGGGTCGCCTCAAGGCCATCGTCTGTACGGGAAGCCTCGATCTCGGGATCGACTGGGGCGATGTCGACCTCGTCATCCAGGTGGGTGCTCCGAAGAACGTCAAGCGTCTGGTGCAGCGGATCGGCCGGGCGAATCACCGCTACAATGCGCCATCCAAAGCGCTTCTCGTCCCCGCCAACCGCTTCGAGATCGTCGAATGCGTCGCCGCGCTCGACGCCGTTCGCGCCCGCGATCTCGACGGCGAACCCCGGGGGCCGGGGCCGCGGGACGTGCTCTGCCAGCATCTCCTGATCGCCGCCTGCGCCGGGCCGGTCGACGCGGATGCGCTCTTCGCCGAGGTCATTTCGGCGGGAGCCTACGCGGGCCTCTCCCGCGACGATTTCGACGCCTGCCTCGAGATGGTCGCGACCGGCGGCTACGCCCTGCGCGCCTACGACCGCTGGCAGCGCCTGAAGCAGGGGCCGGACGGGCTGTGGCGGCTGCGCGACCCCCGCGCCGCCCAGCGGATCAGAATGAATATCGGCACGATCCAGGACACCGACACGCTGAAGGTGCGGCTGAGAAACCGTATGGGCGGCGCGCCGCTCGGCGAAGTCGAGGAGGGATTCGCGGCCACCCTCACCCCGGGCGACACGTTTCTCATAGGGGGTCAGGTGGTGCGCTACGAGGGTCTGCGGGAAATGACCGTGGAGGTCAGCCGCAACCCCGACAAGCCGCCGAAGATCGCCACCTTCATGGGCACGAAATTCGCGACATCCACACAGCTTTCCGACCGTATTCTCGAGATGTTCCGGACAGGCGATTTCTCGGGCCTTCCAACACACACCGCGGACTGGCTCGGGCTTCAGGCCCGGGTCTCGAAGCTTCCCGCCCGGGACCGGCTTCTCGTCGAGAGCTTCCCCGACATGGGCCGCGAATACACCTGTGTCTACGGCTTCGCCGGCCGCAACGCGATGCAGACGCTGGGACTTCTCGTCACCCAGCGGATGGACCGGA
>CAZPPH010000315.1:0-2242 GCA_964588375.1 uncultured Rhodobacterales bacterium
GAAGCTCTGGCCCAGTTTCATCTGAGCACTGAGGACAAGTTCGAGAATGGGGATTTCGCGGACGATGGTCTGACGCGGCGGCGGCATGTACAGGTCGAATCGGTCGGGATGATTGGGAAGGAGGCAAACAAGGTTGGTGAGAGTGGGGCGTCTGATCCAGGATCGCCTTCTCGCGTAGAGTTCGCCCTTCACGAAACGACGCCTGTCCTGCAAAATGGTCGAACGAAACTCAACAGCGGCTGAACCAAGTCCGATGTTCAGCCTTCACCGAGGTTAAAACAACGGGCGTATTGCATGCAAGATACTGAAGCAAAGGTCAAAAAACCAAAGGTATCCATTTCCAAGATAAGATTTAGTGGAGGCCAGGTATTTGATTTCGAGGATAACGAAAAGATACTGATTGTTGGACCTAACAACTCGGGAAAATCAGAATTTTTAAGAGAAGTTATTGCGATTATATGCTGGCATAACAAACAAATAAGATTCGAAGATAATAAGGTGGTAAAGCATCTGGAATTAAGGAAAGAGGGAAGTTTGGATGATCTAAGGGCATTCTTAGAAGAAAATGCGATACGCAAAAAGGAGCAGATTGATTATCAAAGTTACCGCATACACACGAACAACTTATCGCACTTCAACCAAACATATCTTGGGGCAGTAGGACAAATATTCTGCAAGAATTTAGGAGCAGAGGGGCGACTATCGATTACAGCAGTCCAAAATGGTATTGGCGCGGATGGCCATAAATCCAAGCCACAACATTTAATGTATGATGATCAAGACTTGATGAAAAATATTAGCGACCTATTCAACAAGTCGTTTCAACAGGAACTGTTTATGGATTACCGAGCATCACCGCAGTTACCGATACATGTTGGCACGCCCCCGGATATCGAAAAAATTCCGAATCAAGTCTCAAATGAGTACGTTGAAGAAGTAAGAAAGAACCCGCGCCTAGATGGTCAAGGTGATGGCATGCGTAGTTATGCTGGCATTTTGTTTGAAGTTGTAGCTATCGAGCACGATATCACCCTCTTAGACGAACCTGAGGCATTTCTTCATCCACCACAAATGCGACGGCTTGGCGAAACCCTCGCTGAAGAAGCGGCAAACCAGATTCTAGTCTCGACGCATAGCAGCGATATTCTACGTGGATTTCTAAACGGCGCTGGTGGGGCCGTTCGTATCATTCGTTTGCAGCGCGACAATGATTTAAACAACGCAACGATGACTAGTCCGGCAAGAATTAATGAGCTTTGGGATCAGCCGGAACTTAGATATTCAAATGCTCTCGATGGGATTTTTCACGAACAGGTGATTATTTGTGAGGACGACAGCGACTGTCGCTTATATAATTCCATCGCAGATCATCTGGGGCGAATAGAGCCTCAAAAAAAGTGGCCTGATACTGCGTACATTCCCAGTGGAGGAAAGTCGGCCATACCAAAAATTGCTCAAGCGCTTTGTGAGATGGGCGTTACGGTAAAGGTTGTGGCCGATATTGATATCTTAAACGACTCAACACTACTTCGCGCTTTGATTGAAGCCGTTGGGGGTGAATGGGAGGCGATTGAGGGAAACTGGAATCGATTGGACGCCGCTGTTCGCGATGGCGTCCCAGCACTATCTGACGATGAAATAGGCGAGAAGATTAAGGTCGTTTTAGACGAGAGTCACGGCGGTCGAATCCCCAAATCTGAAATTCAGGCTCTGTTAAGGCAGACATCACCTTGGGCGATGATAAAGAAGTATGGCAGATCGCACATTCCTAGGGGCGACGCACAATCCTTATTCGAAGAGCTCGATGAAAAACTCAGAGAGTTTGGAGTCTTCGCCGTTCCAGTAGGTGAAGTCGAAAATTTCTGCCCCGACGTCGGCTCGCATGGTCCAAAATTTGTTTCAAAACTTTTCTCTTCGACACCACTCGATGATCCGAAATTGGAGGACCTTCGTTCTTTCATCTCTAAGGTCTTCGGCAACTAGCGATGATGGATATTTTCGGCAGGAGATAACTAGCTCGGTCAGGGAGGGAATTGCCTTCCAAGCCCCTGATGCAGATGAGATAATCTGGCCGCGTGAAGCCTAAATCGGCTCCAAACGGCAAAAATTCCCTGCAGATTCCCTGCTAGCAGGGAAATCCAAGCCAAAACCGAACCCACAGATGCAGCCAAGAGAGACCCATCGCGCCAATGTCCGCGGAAACGTCTCTGAAACGAGTCTCTGCATAGGCGGTGGAGACGTA
>CAZPPH010000316.1:0-2196 GCA_964588375.1 uncultured Rhodobacterales bacterium
TCCGCGACGGCCCCGGCAATCGGCGCGATCCCGACATAGGCGACCATCTTGATGGTGAAGACCGTCCCGAGAACCATCGCGGCGCCGTCGCCCGCAAGGTCATATGCGAGCAGGCCCAGTGCCACCGTGGCAAGCCCGGTGCCCAGAAGGGCGACGACCTGTGCGAGAAACAGGTGGCGGTAGGTGCGGTCGGCGAGGATCTCGAGCATCGGTGACCTCAGAGGTAGCGGCTTATCTCGCGCAGTTCGGCCCGATCGGCCTCGGAGGCTTCGGCGTCGAGGCAGTGGTCCATGTGGTCGTGGATGAGCGCGCGCTTGGCGTTCGCGACGGCCTTCTCCACGGCGTGAAGCTGCTGCGCGATGTCCAGGCAGGGTCGGCCCGCCTCGATCATCGAGATGACCGACCTCAGGTGTCCGTCGGCACGTTTCAGCCGGGCGATGACGGCGGGATGGCTTGCATGTTGCGGGTCGTCTATCATAGTCACTGGTTATCCTCCCTGGGGGGATAGAACAAGATCGCCCGATGAGGCGGCGCGGGCAGTCGGGGAGCATCGGACAGACGTCATGGGGACCTTGCGGGCCATCGCACATGCGGCGTTCGCGCTATTACTCGCCCTTTCCGTCGCGATCTGGTCGGTCGCGCCGGTTGCGAGCCATGCACCGGTCGTCTTCGAGACCATCCACGACCATTTCGAGATGATCGAGACTCACGGCCACGCCCACGGCAGCCTTGCCGAGGATGTCTACTGGGCGATGCACGGGCACAGCCACGACACCGCCGACCACGATCATTCGCCCGCCGTGCTGACCCTCGCCATGCGGGAGACGGCCTTTGCGCCGCCCCGGGACCTCCGGCGCCCGCGGGTCGCCAGCACCGGCCCCACACGTGTCTTCCGGATCGAACGCCCTCCACGTGCCTGACGGCGGGCCGCGCCCTCGCGCGGCCATTCTGTCGGCAATCAGCACGAATGGAGACATTAATCATGACTTCGACTTCTCGGGGCCCGTTCCCGCGCCTGTCACGGCGCGTCACTGCCCTGATCCTGAGCGTTCTCGTCCTCTACGCATCAAGCGTGGCGCAGGCGCTTGCACATGACGTGACCCCCGGTGACGCGGGTTACATACAGGAAATCTGGGGGGTACACGTCATTTCCTTCATCTATCTCGGCGCCAAGCACATGGTGACGGGATACGACCACATCCTGTTCCTTCTGGGCGTCGTCTTCTTCCTCTACCGGATGAAGGACGTGGCCATCTATGTCAGCATCTTCGCGGTCGGGCACTCGGTGACGATGCTCGCCGGCGTCTGGTGGGGATGGGGCATCAACGCCTACATCATCGACGCGATCATCGGCCTGTCGGTCGTCTACAAGGCGCTCGACAACCTCGGCGCCTACCGGAAATGGTTCGGGTTCCAGCCGGACACCAAGGCGGCGACGCTGATCTTCGGCCTGTTCCACGGCACCGGCCTCGCCTCGAAGATCATCGAATACGACATCTCGGACGACGGCCTGTTGTGGAACCTTCTGGCGTTCAACGCCGGCGTCGAGGTCGGCCAGATCCTCGCCCTTTTCGTGATCCTCATCGTGATGGGCTACTGGCGCCGGTCCGAGCGGTTCATGAGCCAGGCCGTGGTCGCGAATGTCATCATGGTGGGATTGGGGCTTTGGCTCACCGTCTATCAGATCAACGGCTTTCTTGCGGCCGCATAAGGAGAAACAGACATGATCAGCAGCACTTTCGAGAGAATGCGTGACGCCATGCAGTTCAATGCGGAAAAACCCGATCCGGCCATCCTGCCGACGCCGAAACAACTGCGGCGCTCGACCATCGCCGCCGTCATCGGCGCGGCCTTCATCGGGGTCGGCGTCTACCTGCCGGCGGAATACGGGATCGACCCGACCGGCGTGGGCAATGTGCTCGGCCTCACCGAAATGGGCGAGATCAAGCAGCAACTCGCCCGCGAGGCGGCCGAGGACGAACTGATCCACGGCGACCAGTCCTCGAACCTCATAGACGGCTTCCTCGGGCTCGTCGTTTCCGCCGCCCACGCGCAGGAGGTCTGGACCGATACGGTGACCTTCACGCTGGCCCCGGATGCCTCGGCCGAGATCAAGCTCGTCATGGCCGAGGGCGACGTCGCCGAATACACGTGGGTCGCCGAGGGCGGTCGCATCAACTTCGACCTCCACGCCCA
>CAZPPH010000317.1:0-2190 GCA_964588375.1 uncultured Rhodobacterales bacterium
GCCATCGACCAAGAGGTGAAGGGCGAGGTCTCGTCGGCGCCTTGCCGGTAGTCTTCGTGCGTGATCGCGCCCCGGTGGACGACGAGCAATCCGGTGGTCTCGGTTCGCTCGAGGAAGGCGGTGAGGTCGCGGGTCTCGCTGCCGAAGGCGTAGGTCGCGGGCAGAGGCGCCGGTGCGCGGTCGAAGGCCCAGACATCCCCTGCGCGGGGCACGGCGCGGGCGGGAAACACCCGGTCCATCGCGCGGAAGTTCTCCACCCGGTGGCTTTCGGAAAACAGTGTGATCCCGGCCCAGTAGGGGCTCTGCCGCAGCCACAGGAAGGCGGAAAGGAACAGGACGGCAAGCGCTGCGAGGGTCCACAGCGCGATGCGGGTCAGACGGCGTGCGAGCATTGTCATGTCTCCTTTCCTTGGCTCAGGCGTGAACGGCGCCACGCATCACGCGCGCGGTCCACCAGAAGATGACGGGGATGATCAGCGCGGTCGGGCCGAGCCACACCACCAAGTCCGGCAGGAAGCCCAGGTTGACGACGCCCGCAGCGGTGATCGTGGCGACGGTCGCGCCCAGCATCCGACCGAGGTGCCGCGCGATGCGCGCCTTCCCGGCGATGGGCCCGCGCGCCCAGTCGCGCCAGTCCGCCAGCGCCATGGTCAGCCCTATGGAGCCGAAGGCCAGCAGAATCACCGGCTGCGCGCCGCTTCCCGCCAGCACGCCCTGCGCAGCCCAGCCGAGCATCCCCAGCCCGGCCAACGCCATCACTGTCCCGCCGGCATGATCGAGGCGCCGGGGCTTCCCGTCGCGAATGATGGCGGCGCGCCAGCCGGTGAAGACGAGATAGAGGCTGAACACGCCCACGGCGAAGAGGAACGGGTTCGGATGAACCACCGACAGCACCAGCGCGCTGAGGCCGACGAAGACCATGGCGAGCGTGTATGCGTTGCCCGAGCGCCGGTGCAGCCGGCCGCCCTTGGCACTGCCGACGGCGACGCCAGCCGCCGCCAGCGCCGAGACGCCGGCCAGGATGTGCAGGAACAGGATCGTCTGGATCATGGGGTGATACCTCCGATGCGGGCATGTGATGGATTCGTGATGTGGCGGGGGTAGCGGCCTAGCCCCGGCCCGTGCCAGCGAAGTTGCGGAAACGGCTGGGGAATTGCGCGAACGACATGTTAGAATACGCTCGCGATGCGCGAACGTATGTCCCGCCTGTCCCTCCGCCTGGGCCCGCCGATCGGCGTGGGCTTGGTGTTGGGGCTGATCGGACCGTTCGGCACGTATCATACGCTGCCCGCCGCGCCTCGGCTGGTCTATTGGCTGGCAGTGGTCTCCGCGAACTGGCTGCTGGCCGATGCCATCCTTCGGCGGCTTGATGCGGTGGCGGGCAACCGCATGCCGATGCCGAGACTCACGGTGCCGCTTGCGGGCGCCTGTCTCGCTGCGGTGCCCGCGACCGGGGTGGTGGCACTGGCCAACGGGCTCTCGGGGATCGGCTGGCCCGATGAGGTCGCGGTCCTGTTCGGGCAGGTCCTGTTGCTGCTCGCGGCCATCGCCCTGCCGGTCTACACGTGGGAGGACATGCGCGAGCGGATCGAGGCGGTGCCCGATCAAGTACTGCCCGAGGGCGATACATCAAGTACGGCCCTGTCAGGTGCCGAGGCCCGGCAATCCGACGGGGAGGTGCCCTTGCACTTCACGGCGCGCCTGTCCGCACCTCTCGAGGAACGGCTGCTCTGCCTCGAGATGCAGGACCACTATCTGAAGGTCCACCATTCCGGCGGGTCGGAGATGATCCTGTGCCGCATGGAGGATGCCGCGCGCGAGTTGGGTGGCCTTGGCCGCCGCGTGCACCGCTCCTGGTGGGTGGCCGCCGATGCCGTGGAGGGCGTCGAGCGCGAGGGCCAACGCATCTTCCTGCGCCTGACCGACGGCCGCCGTGTGCCCGTGGGCCGTTCTTTCCGCCCGGATCTCAAGGCCGCGGGCTGGCTCTGATCGACGTTTCTGCGCCGGATCCGGTCGGTTGACCGGTTGCGGGTGAATTAATCCGCTACAGCGCATATCCGTAATAACAACGTGACTCCATGACCGAAGATCGGGAATTGGCTGGCTTCCCTATGTTTGCGCTCATTCCGCCCGTCGAAAGTGCGCTTCTTCGTGCCGCAACCTGACGGCTGCTAGGCATATCGAACGGGT
>CAZPPH010000318.1:0-2179 GCA_964588375.1 uncultured Rhodobacterales bacterium
CGGCACGACGCTCACAGTTCGATGGGCTCGAGCACCTCCGGCTCGATCACCTCGACGCCGGGCAGGCCCGCCTTCAGCGCCTCGGCGGATTGCTCGAGAAGCGGGAAGGTGCGGTAGTGGCAGGGAATCACGGTTCGGAAGTCGAAATAGCGTTTCGCAGCCCAGGCCGCCCGCGCCATGTCCATGGTGAAATGCCCGCCCGCGCAGAGGATGCCGATGTCGGGTTTGTGAAGCTCTCCCATCCATTCCATGTCGGCCATGATGTCGGTGTCGCCGGAGACATAGATCGTGTGGCCTTCGCCCGCGATCATGTAACCGGCCTCGGCGCCTGCAGGCATCGGCCCCTCGGGGCCGGGGAGCGACGAGGAATGGGCGGCGGTGACCATGGTGACGGCGGCCCCGCCGAGATCGACCGTGCCGCCCTTGTTGAAGCCGATCCCCCCGATCCCCTCGCTCTTCTCCCAGAATGACACGAGGTCGAAGATGCCCGCCACGGGCACCCCGAGGTCGCGGGAGAGCGCCACCGCGTCGCCGGTATGGTCACCGTGGCCGTGGGTGATCAGCACATGGGTCGCGCCGCCGATCGCTTCGGCGCGGCGGTCTTCGGGAAACATCGGGTTGCCGGTCATCCAGGGGTCGATGAGGATAATGGCACCCTCGATCTCGAGCCGGAAACCCGCATGGCCGAGCCAGGTGATTTTCATGGTCTTCCTCCGCGTTATCTGTAGGAGAACGTAGCAAAGGGGACGGGGAGCGGTCACGGGTGGATTGGTTTTCTCAGGTCGACATCTATTGCGAGCGGACGGATTTTTCCTACTGGTCCGAACCGCTCAACGCGCTGACGAATTTCTTCTATCTCGCCGGCGCGATCTGGGCCTGGTGGAGGAACCCCGAACCGGAGGTCAGGATCAACCGCGTGCTCGCGGTGCTTCTGGGGCTGATCGCCATCGGCTCGTATCTCTTTCACACCCATGCCACCGTCTGGGCCTCGACGGCGGATGTCGTGCCGATCGCACTCTTCATCCTCGTCTATCTCTTCGCGGTGAACCGCGATGTCATCGGCATGCGCTGGTGGCTCGCCGTCGGCGCGACGCTTCTGTTCATCCCCTATGCAGCCCTCCTGATACCCGTGCTCGACCGCGTGCCGTTCCTCGCGATCTCGAATTTCTACTGGACGGTGCCGCTTCTGATCGCCGCCTACGCGCCCTTCGTCGCCCGGCGATATCCCGAGACGGCGCGGGGGATGCTGATCGGGGCCGCGATCCTCTCGGTCTCGATCACCCTCAGGTCGCTCGATCTTGCTCTCTGCGAGGTCTTCCCGGTCGGCACGCATATCTTCTGGCACACGTTCAATGCGATCATGCTGCCGTGGATGATCGAGGTCTACCGGCGGCACCGGTTGCGGGAGGCGGAGGCGGGGTAGGGGCGCTGCCCCGGCCGCTTCGCGGCTCCCCCGAGGTATTTGGTCCAGGATGAAGCGTTCGGGACGGCGCTCTTGAAGCCCGGGCTGCGGGAGGCTAAAGCCCGTGCGGTTCCTGGCTCGGAGGCGGCATGTCGATCGACATCGAAACGGCGCGGAAAGTGGCGAAGCTGGCGCGGATCGCCGTGCCGGAGGAGGATCTTCCGGCCCTCGCGGGCGAGTTCAACGCCATTCTCGGCTTCATCGAACAGCTTGGCGAAGTGGATGTGGAGGGCGTCGAACCGATGGTGTCGGTCACGCCGATGCACCTGAAGCGCCGCGAGGACGTGGTGACGGACGGCGGGCAGGCCAAGAAGGTGCTGTCGAACGCGCCCGATGCGCGGGAAGGCTTCTTCGCGGTGCCGAAGGTGGTGGAATGAGCGAGCTGACTTCCCTCACAATCACCGAGGCGCGCGACCGGCTGAGGGCCGGCGAGGTGACCTCCGCCGAGCTGACCGAGGCCTGTCTCGCCGAGATCGGGGCGGCGGCGCCGCTGGGCGCCTTCGTTCACGAGACCCCCGAGCTCGCCCGCGCGCAGGCCGGTGCGGCGGACGAACGGCTGAAGGCCGGCGACGCGCCGGACCTCTGCGGCGTACCGCTCGGGATCAAGGACCTCTTCTGCACGAAGGGCGTGCCGAGCCAGGCGGCGAGCGCCATTCTCGAAGGATTCCGCCCCGAATACGAATCGACCGTGACCACCCGGCTTTTCGGGGCGGGTGC
>CAZPPH010000319.1:0-2157 GCA_964588375.1 uncultured Rhodobacterales bacterium
ACCAACGTCAACGACTTCAGGGCAATCCTCGTGCGGTAGCGATTGGCGTGGCGCGCTCTCACCGGTTTCCCCGGAAAGATCGCCGCTTCCCGCTCCCGACACGGGTTTGTGCCCGTGTTTGCTCGAAACGCGGGTGGTAGGCCCGGAGGGGCAAACACTTTCTAATGCGTTCAATAGGTTAAGATGTCCAACTGGCACAAATCCCCGCATTGAAAGCGTTGGGGAAATTTCGCCACTGTCCAACCTAGGAACTTTCCATGAGACAGCCGACGACTACAAGCGCGTCCTGGTCCGCTCGGGCCGTTGGCGCGTGGTTCGATGCAAGGACAATCTGCAGTTCATCGTCCAGCGGAGGCGGGGCGGAGCGCGCCCACGGCCTTGGGAGGGTAAAGCCTACGTCCTCGACGAGATGGCGCTCGGCCCCGTCTTAAATCGCCGCTCCCTGGGTATCCCGCCGGAGGATGTCGCTGCCATCTCCGCTGAGTTGTTCGCCGGGGACGTTGACCAGGTAGTTCCGACATGAACGCACCGGTCCGAGTCTTTGCCAATCACGCCGAGGCCTATGCGTCTGCCGGTTTGCCAGTGTTCCCAGTGAACACGCGCGACAAGCGCCCCGCCGTCAAGGGCTGGCAAAATGCAAACCCATATCGCGCGCGGGCGTGGGCATCTGAACCCAAGTTGGGCGATGCAGATGGCGTGGGCTTGCTCATGGGCGCCCCGTCCGGCCTGACCGAGATTGATGTCGACGGCGTCGGCGATGCTTGGCTTGCGCTTGCACTTGAGCAGTTCGGCGAGACCCCGATCAAGATCAGGACGGCGAGCGGCAAGGCCAAGCTTTGGTATCGGCACAATGGGGAAGGGCGTCATATCCGACCCTTCAACGGGCAACCGATCGACGTCCTCGGGAGTGGCTTCAGTATTGCTCCCCCGTCACGGCGCGAGGACCTGTCCTCGGCCTACCGGTTCCTCTCCGGGAGCCTTGATGATGTTCCCGCACTCCCCTCCATCAGGGCGCCCCGGGAGGGCTTTGTTCGCATTCCAGAGGCGGTGCAGAAGGGCGGGCGCAACGATGCCCTCTGGCGCTACTGCATGGCCCAGGCCCGGCACTGCGATGACGAGGCGGCTCTTGTGGACGTCGCTGCCACATGGGCGGACGCGTTTCCTGATCCCCTCACAGCGGCAGAGATCGAACGGTGCGCAAAGTCCGCGTGGAAATACGAGGCGTCGGGACGGAACTACCTCGGCCTTCGCAAACCCCAAGTCATGGAGGGAGACAAGATAATGGACGACCTATTGGATCAGCCCGAAGCCTTCACGCTGCTTCAGATGTTTCAGCGCTGGCACAGCAACCGACAGTCCTTCGCGATCGCGCCGACCGCCATGAGTGCGGCTGGAAGCCCGCCCTGGCCGCGTCGGCGTATTGAGAACGCTCGTGATGTCCTCTTGCAGAGAGGGTTCGTCGAGGAACTGGCCGCGCCAATCAGGGGGCGGAAGTCGGGCCTCTACCGGCTGTCGGATCAAATTGGCAGATCTGCCAAAGATCATAATACACCCTTTTCCCTGGGGGTGAGGGGGAGAGCATGACCAAGAAGAACAGCAAGAGCGAGGTGAAGCTGAGGGATGACGCGGCTTACCGCGACCTCGGTGTGAAGCTGAGCGGGTCAGCATCCGACGGACACGAGATCGGGCTGTCCCACGAGGATGCTTTGAAGCGCATCTTCGCGACCGACTGTGATTTGCAGGCGAGCGCTTTCCTATCCCACTGCCTTAAGGTCCTGAAGGGCGACGAAGCTGGCAACGCGGGTGAAGCAAACGACGAACGCGCTTTCATGTTGTCGATCGTACAGGATCTCGCCCCTCGTGATCCGGTCGAGCGGATGCTGGCCGTGCAGATGGCCGCGACCCACGTCGCCACGATCAGATCTGCGCGATTGCTGGCTTGTTCCGAAACCATCCCCCAGGTGCAGGCGCACTACACGGGCTACAACAAGCTGACCCGCACCTTTGCAGCCCAGGTTGAGGCTCTTCGCAAACACCGGACGGGCGGGAAGCAGACGGTCACGGTCCAGCACGTCAACGTCGAAGACGGCGGGCAAGCCATCGTCGGGCATGTTGAGACCGGGGGGAGGGGCAAAGATGAAAAGTGACGACAACCCC
>CAZPPH010000320.1:0-2155 GCA_964588375.1 uncultured Rhodobacterales bacterium
AGCCGGGAGCCTCTCTCCCGACCTCCAAACCCGTCACGGAAAACCCGGCAACCCTCTCACTCTAGGGGGAATCTGCAGGAATAGATTTACAAACACCAGAACGTTAAAGCCGTACTTCTATGCCGACTCCTCAGGCTGATCTTTTTCATCATCTGAAGCGCCAATCTTCCGACCGAACAAAGCAAAAACAATGGCGCTTGCAATTCCGTGTATTGCACCATCTCCCCTTTTCAAGCTCTTTGCTGTACGCAGCCACAAAATAGCTACAGCTATCAGCGCCAAGCAAGTCACATTCAGTAGGCCATCGGAGTAATTCTCTGTTGGTAGCAGTGAATAGTGGTCTAGCAAGGAAATCATAAGAGCCAAGGATACCAGGACATTATAGGCTCGAAACCAGTTCGCGATGAGGCCAAAGTCGACCTCAGGGTACTCTACCGACTTCATCCACTCCCAGAAATGCCATAGAGCAAATACAAAAAAATATGATGAAGAAATGAAGAGGGCGCCGCTCTCATACATAACTATTGTCAGCAGGTAAGCAGGCAGCAGAACTACCGTGACGATGAACCGAAGGCTACCTTTTATCGGCCTCCGAATTACCGACTTATGATATCCGAACCAACTCAGAAGTAGATTTATGAAGCCAAGAGCTACAGTTGCAACATCCAAAAGACTTGGAAACTCAGTGCGCTTTGCCCAAGGCAGTATCGTTTCAGCCAATGCAGCTGCAATGATGACAGCAAACAAAGGGTCAATAAACTGACCAGAAGTCGGATCAATACGCTTTTCACTCATAGCTTTGTGCTAACAACCACAGAAACGCTGCGCTGATACTTCTCGCCACCGACAAAATCGTCAAAAGAAACTTGAAGCGACTCCGAGGACCACAATCTGCTATCAAATTGGGCCGCCAACTCCCCAACCGAGAAGTGCCGCTTGTACGTGTTATTCTCCTGATTATAGCTTATCTGGCTGACCTCATCCCGTGAGTGGATTCTTTCTTTATAGTATTGGTCACTTGAGTCCAGGTGTATCCTCACATATACACCACCAACTGCCAGTACGCGATTTATCTCATCCAGAGTCTCTGAATATTCTATTGGATCAATTAAATGGCAAGTGCAGTAGGCGTCTAGAACAAGATCAAATCTTCGGTTATCGTATGGAATGCCGTCAAAAAGATCGTGGTACACTAAGTTCGCCCTTTCTGGGCTGCCATGCGTGTCAATGTTTTCTGCGGCGAGCCGGAGAGCTACTTGGGAGAAATCAAGAGCATCCACATTGAATCCAAGTTTTTGAAGAAAAATTGAATTCCGACCATTTCCACAACCTAGATCAAGCGCCTTCGAACCCAAAAAGTTCGTTGTCGTAGTTGCCTTCCTCAAGGCATGAGATGCCTCAATTCGATGCGACGACGGGATGCTTTTGACTTTGCTATACTCCAAATCCCAGACATGAGCCGAATTCATTCGTGCACGCTTGGATCTGTTCTCTTCGTCAACTTTTACGTCGCCCAACATTGCTCTAGTCCTATCCCATCACTCTACTTTTAAAGTGACCTTTCAGTTCCAGTCGGTCAAGTGCCGCGTGCTAGGATTTGAAGAGCTGTGGTTTTGAAAATTCCAAGTATTCTTGTGAGTTAAGATCAGCTTGAGTTCTCCAACAACGCTTTCGCCTTCCCCTCCATCACCAGCCGCGCATCCTGCTGCGGCTTCGACCGAGCAACAGCGGTGATCCCTTGCACAAAGTCGAAGACGCTCTCGGGCGGGCGGCCTTCCTCGGCCAGCACCGTCTCGACGATCCGCCCCGTCTCCGCCTTCGAGAACCCGCGCTTGCGCAGGAAATCCTGACGGTCCTCATCCGACCGCGCGACGATCTTCTCGCGCGCCGCGCGGATGCCGTCGATGAAGGGTGCAGGCGAGGACTCGGCGAAGCGGCTCAGCGCCGGGGCAGCCTCGTGGGCGAACCGCGAGGCGGCGTATTTTGAATGCCGGATGGTGATCTCCTGGAAGTCCTCGACCCCCCAGAGGTTGCGGTTCTGGCAGACAGCCCGCAGGTAGAAGCTGGCGATGCCGAGCGTCTTGGCCCCGACTTCGGAATTCCAGCAATAGAAGCCCCGGAAATAGAGGTCGGGCGAGCCGTCGGGCAGCAGCCC
>CAZPPH010000321.1:0-2143 GCA_964588375.1 uncultured Rhodobacterales bacterium
GCCGCCGACATCTCGCCCAGGATCGCGAGCTTGGAGCTTTGCTGGAGCGTCTGCTCGGCGACCTCGAGGTTCTTCTCGGCACGCTCGCGCTCCGCGATCTCCTGCTGGAGACGGTCGTTGAGCGCCCTCAGCTCCTCGGATTCGCGCCGCAGGAAGTTGAGCCGCGACGTCGCCTTGCGATTCATCAGGTAGAAGATGCCCGACAGCAGGATCGCGAACCCCATGATCTCGAGCGCCAGCACCGTGTTCACCCGCTCGCGGACGCTCGCGTAGGTGGTGAAACTCGCGATGCGCCACCCCTGAAACCCGATTCTGGCCTCCTGGCGCATGAACGCCGTGCCGGCCATGAAGGCATCGGCCTCGATCGCCGCCCAGTCCGCGGTCGCACGGATCGCGCGCTCGACGGCCGAGGGGGCCGAACGGCGTGCGAGCGCCTCGACCTCGGTCAGGCCCCGCCACCGGCCCTCGGTCGACAGGATGATCTTGCCGCTCGAGTCGGTGACGATCACCGCGTCGTTGAAGCCCGCCCAGGAATTCTCGAACTTCCTGAGGTCCACGCCCACAACGATCACCCCGATCGGTCCGGACCCGCCCACGACCTTCCGCGAATAGGCAAACATGGTCGAACCGTTCTCGAGTTCGTTCGTCGTGAACACCGTGTCGTTCGAGCGCAGCGCCTCGATGAAGAAGGGATATTCGCGCAAGGTCTGCTCGATGCGCTCGCGCTCGGTCGCCGCGACGACGCGGCCCTCCGCGTCGAGCAGCATCAGCGAGGCCGCGTTGATCTCGTCGCGGTAGGAAATCAGCCGGCGGGTCGATTGCGAGAAATCCCCCGAGTTGAGGGCGCCGATCAGCGAGGGATCGCGGGACAACAGCAGGGGAACGATGGCGTTGCGCTGAAGCTCGGAGCGGATGTTGCCGGAATAGGAGGCCAGCCGCACCTCGGCGCGCGACCGGGTGCCCTCGGTCAGCCGCTCGGTCATCAGCTGGTTGGTCACCCAGACCACGGAAACGGCGAGGGCGATGGACACCAGAAGGACCGCACGCACCCGCCACCGGGTCGCCCCCCTCGCGTTCGGTCGCCCGCTCGTCGTGATATCGCTCATCGTGTGAGACTAATGCCGCGCGAGAGCCCGCTCAAGCGGTCGCTGCTTCCGGCGCCAGTCCCGCCGCCAGACCGGCGAAAAGACGCCCACCATCGATACGCCCCAGAACGGGATCGGCGGCCCGTTCGGGGTGCGGCATCATCCCGAGCACCCGGCGATTGGCCGACAGGATTCCCGCGATTGCCTCGGACGAGCCGTTGACCTCCTCGCCGTAAGTGAACGCGATCCGGTCCTCGGCCCGAAGTGCCGCGAGTGTCCCGGCATCGGCACGGTAGTTCCCGTCGTGATGGGCGACCGGCAGGACGATCTTCTCGCCGGGCGCGTAGTCTGCGGTGAAGACGCTGTCGTTCGTGGCGACCTCGAGCGACACGTCGCGGCAGATGAATGTCAGGCCGGCATTCCGCATGAGGGCCCCTGGCAACAGGCCGGTTTCGAGGAGGACCTGGAAACCGTTACATATGCCAATGGCATAGCCGCCCTTGTTCACGTGATCCGCCAGCGCCGGAACGATCGGTGCGCGCGCGGCGATGGCACCGCAGCGCAGGTAATCGCCGAAGGAGAAGCCGCCCGGCACCCCGACGAGATCGGTCCCCGGCGGAAGCGCGTCCTCCTTGTGCCAGACCATCGCGACGTCGAAGCCGGCCGCCCGCAGGGCGACGGCGAGGTCACGGTCGCAATTCGAGCCGGGAAAGACGAGGACGGCGGCTTTCACCCCAGAATCTCCACGCTGTATGTCTCGATCACGGTATTGGCGAGAAGCGATTCGCACATCCGCTCCACCTCCGCCCGGGCGGCGTCCGCGTCCGGCGCGGAAAGGTCGATCTCGATGAGCTTGCCCTGGCGCACGCCCTCGATCCCGTCGAAACCCATCGCCCCGAGCGCGCGCGCGACCGCCTCGCCCTGAGGGTCGAGCACCCCCTCTTTCAGCATGATGTGAACGCGCGCTTTCATTTCGACCACTCCTGCCGCCGACCTGAGGCCGGTACGTAATCGCTGGAGCATGCGGACTCAAGGCGCCCGCGACGCCCCCGGATCAT
>CAZPPH010000322.1:0-2131 GCA_964588375.1 uncultured Rhodobacterales bacterium
TACCTGTCGAAGCCCGACACCATCAGGAGCTGCTTGAAGATCTGCGGCGCCTGGGGAAGCGCGTAGAACCGCCCCGGGTGCAGGCGCGAGGGCACGAGAAAGTCGCGCGCGCCCTCGGGCGACGAGGCGGTGATGATCGGCGTCTGGTATTCGCGAAAGCCGATGTCCCACATCCGCCGGCGGATGCTCGCGACCACGTCCGAGCGCAACGCCATCTTCTCCTGCATCGCCTCGCGGCGAAGGTCGAGATAGCGGTACCTCAGGCGGGTCTCCTCGGGGTATTCCTGGTCACCGAAGACCATCAGCGGCAGTTCGTCCGCCGCGCCGAGCACCTCCATGCCGCGAATGAAGACCTCGATCTCGCCGGTCGGGATCTTCGGGTTCACGAGTTCCGGGTCGCGCTTTTTCACCGTTCCGTCGATGCGGATGCACCATTCCGACCGCACCTTCTCGACCTCGGCGAACACCGGGCTGTCGGGGTCGGCGAGCACCTGGGTCATGCCGTAATGGTCGCGCAGATCGATGAACAGGATGCCGCCGTGGTCGCGAACCCGGTGCACCCAGCCCGAGAGCCTGACGGTCTCGCCCTCGTCGGCGGCCGTGAGCCCGGCGCAGGTGTGGCTTCGATAGGCGTGCATGAGCGGCTCCGGGGGCTGTCGGACAGGTCGGGCCGATACACCGCGACCGGCGTGGGAAGTCAAGGCACGGGCAGGATCGGCGCTGTCGCCGCCCCCCCATCCGCAAGCCTCCGCGCAAGAATTTCCCTGCACGATGGAACGCTTGCCCGGAAAGTCGCGTTTTGCGAAAGTGTCGCAGTCTGGCCCGATGTAACCGCTGCGGACAATTCTGGGCCTGGCCACGTCAAAGGCCGCGCCCATGCGGCGCAGAGGGGGTGGATATGCTGGAACGTCTGTTCGAAACGGCGGTCAACCAATCCGTTCGGAAGGGATCGCTGACCGTGACGCTGCCCGATGGGCGCACCCGGCGCTACGGCGACGGGACGAAACCGGAAGTCGCGGTCAGGATCACCGACACCGACACGCTCCGGCGGATCGTGATGCGGCCCGAACTCGCGCTGGGCGAAGCCTATATGGACGGCACCCTCGTCATCGAGAACGACGACCTTTACGGCCTGCTTACCCTCGGCACCCAGAACGTCGCGGCGGGCAATCGTCCCAGAATCCAGAAGGCGATGCAGGGGATCAGAAGGTTCCGCGGCTGGGTGTCGCAGATGAACACCGCCGCCAAGGCGCGCCGCAATGTCGCGCACCACTACGATCTGTCGGGCGGTCTCTACGACCTCTTTCTCGACAGCGACAAGCAGTATTCCTGCGCCTATTTCGCGCGGCCCGACATGACGCTGGAGGAAGCGCAGACGGCCAAGAAGGCGCATATCGCCCGCAAGCTTCTCATCGAGCCCGACATGACCGTGCTCGACATCGGCTGCGGCTGGGGCGGCATGGGCCTGACGCTGGCGCGCGATCACGGCGCGCGGGTCGTCGGCGTCACCCTGTCAGAGGAACAGTTGAAGATCGCCCGGTCCCGCGCCGAGGCCGAGGGTCTCCGGGACCGCGTCGATTTCCGGCTGATGGATTATCGCGACGTCACCGAAACCTTCGATCGCATCGTCTCGGTGGGCATGTTCGAGCATGTCGGCCAGCCTCATTACCGGGATTACTTCCGCAACGTGCACGACCGGCTGAAGCCCGACGGGGTCGCGCTCATTCACACCATCGGACGCACCGACCCGCCGAGCATCACCAGCCCCTGGATCGACAAGTACATCTTCCCCGGAGGCTACATCCCGTCGATGTCGGAGACGATGGCGGCGGTCGAGAAGGAGGACCTCTATCCCTGCGACGTCGAGGTCTGGCGGCTGCATTACGCCGAGACGCTGAGGCACTGGTACGACCGCTTCACGGCCCGCCGCGAGGAGGCCCTCGCCCTCTACGACGAACGCTTCTACCGGATGTGGCGGTATTATCTCGTCGCCGCGGAGCTGACATTCCGCTTCAATCGCCAATGCGTCTTCCAGTTCCAGCTCGCCCACGACCAGGAGGCGGTGCCGCTGACGCGGGACTATCTCTATCCGGCCGACCGCGCGGCGCAGCGGATGGCGGCGGAGTAGGCG
>CAZPPH010000323.1:0-2128 GCA_964588375.1 uncultured Rhodobacterales bacterium
ACAACCGTTGGTGCAGTTGGCTTTTCCGCCGTTCGCCCTGAAGGGGAGTTGGTCACATGCACCAGTGCCCGAGACCCATTTGGCAACGTCCAGAGTGTCACCAGACGGCGATGTAGCTCTTTGGCAAGAGCAGAACGCGTTCGGTCTCGATGTGGGCTTCCGGGAAGAGGAGCCCGCATTCATATCGTGAGAGCAGGTTGATTCGCTCTGCGTGAAAACGGCGCTCAGGGCGCGATTTGCTGCGATACGGCGCGGAGAACCTCAACAGTCCCGCCCGCGCCGGTGTCGCCAGCCAGTGCATGAACGGCAGCCGAAAGTGCGGCTCGACGGGAAACTCCCACGCCGGGGTTTGCAGCCAGCCATGGGGCGCTACGCGCACTGCCTCGCGGGCCATGGCCTCCATGTTTTCCCATGTTCCCACATGTTCAATGACCGAGTTGGAATGATACAAGTCGTAGGCATCGTCACCGATATCGGCAAGCGCGCGCGCGTCACCGATGACATCCTCGAAGAGCTCTTCTTTCTCGCTCGTGCGGTGCAATTCGTCCGGATCATAGTTAACGAGTGTAATCTGGCCTACGCCGTTGAAACCTACATTGTCCCAGTAGTCGCGGCGTCCGCCGACATCAATGATTGAGAGAGGGCGGCCCAGTTCATCCGAAAGCCGCGCAATTCGGGCCGCAAGTACCTGCCCGCGTCGCTTGCGGAATGAACTGACCGTCCGGTCCTTCATCGTGGTTCTCCACGGTCACCGACCGCATTATGATAGATTGCCATAAAGATGCGCTACTCCGGCACGAAACGGGGCAAGCGAGGGAGGGCTTCGGCCATCAGGCGTTGCAGTCGGGCGTCTGCGTCAGCTTCGCTTTCGCCCGACCGGATTGGCGTGACGAAGCGCACCAGTGCGCCGTCGGTGCGGCCGCGTGTGAGGCTATCGTAGACGACTGTCATCTTGGCGCTGAAATCGTTCGTCATGCGGCGGCCCCGCTGCTCGAACCAGTAGTAGACGAGCTGGTAACTGAGTTCCTTCTGGATCACGGCGCGATTGACCTCGAAAGTGCCATAAACTGTGTCCGGCATGGAAACGGTGTAAGGCTCGAGGGAGAAAATCTCCCATCCGCCGACAGGCAGGCAGACCTCCGGCGAGTGCAGGCCCTGCCCTTCGGTCTGGCGGGCATACCAGGCCGTGAAGAAGTTCACCGGCGCGCCCTCGCCCGGTGCAGCATAGGTGATGTCGATATAGTCGTCGGCCGCGAGCACCTGCTCCACCGACGGCTCCAGCAGTTGCGGTGAGCCCGACCAGGTGCCGAGATTTCGCGGGAACAGGGTGAAGCCGTCCCGCTCCACCTCCACGCGTTCGTGGCTCGGGGCGAGCACGAAGGCGGCCGTGACAAGCAGCGAGCAGAAGGTGGCGGTGATCAGCGCACCGGACGGCCTCGTGTTGCGAATGCGACGGAACTGATCCGCGAATCCCTCAGTGTCCATGTCGATGGTCTCGAAGAAGGTCAGGGGGGCCGGACGCAGCCGCTGCAGCGCCCAGGCCATCGCGAAAAGGATCGCGATGCAGGCGCCGAAGATGACCCAGCCCTCGAAGTAGTGCAGGAAGCCCTCGGCATGCTCGATCCCGCGGTGGTGCACGAGCACCCCGATGATCCCGATCCGGAAAGAGTTCATCAGCACCGTCAGCGGCGCGGCGGCGAGCAGAAGCACCGCCTTGTGCCAGAGCGGACCGCGATAGAGGATCGCGAAGAGATAGGAGAAGGACAGGATCGGGAACAGGTAGCGCAGCCCCGAACAGGCCTCGGCCACCTGCAGCTTGTAGACGCCGAGATCGATGATGTTCCCTTCGAGCCGGACGGGGATGCTCATCAGGTCGATCACCCAGACGCCGATCTCCGACGAGACGAGCTGCAGGAAGATCGTCATCTGCCAGTAGAGGAACTGCGGCAGCGGCAGCATGAAGATCAGGTGGATGACGGGAAGCTGGTGCATCCGGCCCCGCTCCCAGCCCATCACGGTCAGCACCACGCCGCCTACCCAGATGACAAAGGCGTAAGTGACGATATCGGGGATGCGCACGAGATTGCCAAAGAGGGCGAGCGCGAGGCCCGCCGCGATCACCGCCACA
>CAZPPH010000324.1:0-2102 GCA_964588375.1 uncultured Rhodobacterales bacterium
ACGCAGCGAGCCTTCGCGCGCGACGGCCAGAAACGCGGGGAGTGATTTCCAGTCCATCAGCGCGGTTCACTTTTAAACCGGTACGGTTCATTAACGGCAGTTTTCGGATCGATTATGGCCCGTCATACCGTCCTCGTCAACGAAACCGAAGGATGACCCCGATGACCGCCACCCTCACTGCCTGGAGCGTAGGGCGCTACGGCTCCCCCGACCAGCTTGCCCCCGTCAGCCGCCCCATTCCCACCCCCGGCACCGGCGAGGTGCTGGTCCGCATCCGCGCCTCTGCGGTCTCGCGCGCCGACGGCATGATGCGGGCGGGTACGCCGCGCTTCGCCCGGCTTTTCCTCGGCTTGCGCCGCCCGCGTCATGATCTCGTGGGCACCTGTCTGTCGGGCGAGATCCTCGCGACCGGCCCGGGTGTGACGCAGTTCGCAGCGGGCGACGATGTCTTCGGTCTCGCGGGCCTGAACTTCGGCGCCAATGCAAGCCACATCTGTCTGCGCGAAACCGACGTCCTGATGCCGAAACCCGCGAGCCTGTCGCACGAGGAAGCCGCCGTCATGTGCGACGGGCCGTTGACGTCGCTCAATTTCCTGCGTGAGGTGGCCGAACTGAAACCGGGACAAAAGGTGCTCATCCTGGGCGCCTCGGGCAGCCTTGGCAGCGCGGCGGTCCAGATCGCCGCCGCGATGGGCGCCGAGGTCACCGGCACCTGCAGCGCCCGCAATGCCGATATGGTGGCCGCGCTGGGGGCCGGCCGGGTCATCGACTACACGTCGGAGGATTTCACCCTCGGGACCGAGCGATACGACGTGATCTACGACACGCTGGGCGTTTCGTCCTTTGCCGCAGCGAAAGGCAGCCTGACAGGGTCGGGCCGCTACGTCTGCCCGGTCCTGGGGCTTGGCCTGCTTGGCGCCATGCTGCGCACGGCGATCGCGGGACCGCGCAAGGCACGCTTCTCGGCCACCGGGATGCTCAAGCCGGAGGTGCTGCGCCCGATGCTCGGAACCCTTGTGGAGATGGCCGAGGACGGCAGGCTCGCCCCCGTCATCGACCGGGTCTACCCCCTTGCCGACCTCGTCGAAGCGCACCGCCACATGGAGACGGGGCACAAGCGCGGGAACGTGGTGGTGGTGGCGTGAACGCCGCCACCACCGATCGCCCGCCGAGTTTCAGGCAGAGGTGGGCTGCCTGCGTGCCGGCAGACGGCTCACTGCTGCGTCGGTCGGGGCAGTCGGCGCGCCGATGTCTGCGCTGCACATCTCCTCGACGATCCGCGCTTCGCTGAGGCCGGGAGTTGCGCGCCTCAGGATGATGTCGGCGTGGCGGACGCCGTCCTCGTCGTGGCCGTAGAGGACGGACTGGGCCCGCATGAAGGTCGGGCCCGACCGCCAGTTGGGTCGGCCGAGCCTGTCGATGTAGAGAGTGGTCTTCGCGAAATGCTCTTCGCCACTGGCCGTGTCGGTTCGCGCGAACATGATCTCGTCGACGCCCTGATGCTCGAAGAGCTGGCTGATGCTCCGGAAATGGCTGTCGATCCGGCCCCGCGCATCGATGCCGTAGCCGGTGATCGAGATCGACGAGAGATCCTGCGAGATACGCCACAGCCCCATATGCGGGACCCCGTCCACCTCGTAGCGATAGGTCCAGATACCCTTGAGGAACCGCCCCTGGTGATACATCGCCAGAAGCGTGTCGGAGATGCGGATCACCCAATAGACGAAGATGATGAGCAGCCGGAAAAGGCCGACGCTCGTGAGGAAGGTGATGAACCAGCGCAACGCGGGCGCGATCTGGTCCGTCCCGCTCAGAAGGTTGTTGATGGCGATGATGTAGGTGATCGTCGCCAGCAGGATCGCGATGTTGACCTTTTCGAGCGTGTTCATCGGGCCTCTCCGATCGTCTGGGGGGACCTGAGCCGCGCCAGTGCGGCCCCGGGGCGGAAGGGCGGGCCACAAGAGCGGCCCCGCCCCGTTCGAGGGTCGTCAGGCACGTTGCGCCTGGGCTTGCGTCATCCACATGAGCCCGAAGAGCAGGAGCGCGGCCGACACACCGCAGGCAACGGTTCGGACCGTGTTCCAGAAGGTCCAGCGCGGCAG
>CAZPPH010000325.1:0-2089 GCA_964588375.1 uncultured Rhodobacterales bacterium
GAATGCGACCTTCAGGATCAGGCGATGGCCTACGGGGTCGATTTTTCGCGCTACCGCGAGCCGAAGCGGGCGGTGGAAGACCTCGAACTCGGCCCCCTCGTCGAAACGCACATGACGCGCTGCATTTCCTGCACCCGCTGCGTGCGCTTCATAACCGAGGTCGCGGGCATGCCGGAGCTCGGTCAGACCGGCCGGGGCGAGGACGCCGAAATCACATCCTATCTCGGCCAGACCCTCGAATCGGAGATGCAGGGCAACATCATCGACCTCTGCCCGGTGGGGGCCCTCACCTCGAAGCCCTACGCCTTCACCGCGCGGCCCTGGGAGCTCACGAAGACCGAGACCATCGACGTGATGGACGCGCTCGGCTCGAACATCCGGGTCGACACCAAGGGCCGCGAGGTCATGCGCATCCTCCCCCGCAACCACGACGGGGTGAACGAGGAATGGCTCGCCGACCGCTCGCGCTTCGTCTGGGACGGGCTGAGGCGCCAGCGGCTCGACAAGCCGTACATCCGCGAGAATGGCCGGCTGCGGCCCGCAAGCTGGCCCGAGGCGCTCGGCAAGGCCGCGGAAGCGATGAAGGCCGGCAAGGTTGCCGGTCTCGTCGGTGATCTCGCACCGGTCGAGGCGATCTTCGCGCTGAAGGGGCTCGTGGAAGGGCGGGGCGGCGTCGTGGAATGCCGAACAGACGGTGCGAAACTGCCGGCCGGGAACCGCTCGGCGTACACGGGCACCGCCGCGATCGAGGATATCGACAATGCGGAGGCGATCATGCTGATCGGCACCAACCCGCGTATCGAGGCCCCGGTTCTAAACGCCCGCATCCGCAAGGCCTGGACGCGTGGCGCGAATGTGGGCCTTGTCGGTGAGCCCGTGGACCTCACCTACGACCATGTCCATCTCGGCACCGGTCGCGACGCGCTGGAGGCTCTCTTCGGAATGGAGCCCGAGAAGGCGAAGGAGCGCGAGACGCTCGTCATCGTGGGGCAGGGCGCGCTTTGCGGCGAGGACGGCGACGCGGTTCTGGCGAAAGCGATGGCCTATGCCGAGGCCACGGATTCGAAATTCATGGTCCTCCACACGGCCGCCTCGCGGGTCGGCGCGATGGACGCCGGCGCGGTGACAGAGGGCGGCGTTTCCGCCGCGCTCGACGGAGCGGCGACGGTCTTCGCCCTCGGGGTCGACGAGATGGACATCCCCGGTGGCCCGACCGTGATCTACCAGGGCTCCCACGGCGACCGCGGCGCGCACCGTGCCGACATCATCCTGCCCGGAGCGGCCTGGACGGAGGAACAGGGGCTTTTCGTCAACACCGAAGGACGTCCCCAGCTCGCGCTTCGGGCCGGCCACCCGCCCGGAGAGGCGAAGGAGAACTGGGCGATCCTGCGCGCCCTGTCGGGTGAGCTTGGCGCGCCCTTGCCCTACGACAGCCTCGCAGCACTTCGCCAGGCGCTCGTGGCGGAGGTCCCGCACCTGAAGCTTGTCGATCAGGTGCCTGAAAATGAATGGAAACCTCTTCAAGCCGGCACAATGGGAGCGGGTGATTTCGCTTCCACGGTTACCGAGCATTACCTCGCAAACCCGATCATGCGCGCCTCCGAATTGATGGGACAACTCGCCTCCGGCGCGCGTGAACGCGATTCCGCGAAGCTCGCCGCCGAATAGACGGGAAAATCGAGCGTCTCCGGCATCAAATCCGCCCCGCGCCCTTTTCCTTCGCCGGGAAGTGCGCTTTACACGAACTGAGCGTCCGCAGAGACGCATGAAGGAACCATTTGTGAGGCCGCATGGCTGACTTCCTGACGACCCCACTGGGCATCGTGGTGCTCATCACGGCGCAGGGCCTTCTCCTCGCGACGTTCCTTTTGCTGTCGGCCTATTTCATCCTCTACGCGGACCGGAAGATCTGGGCGGCGGTCCAGATGCGGCGCGGACCGAACGTGGTGGGCGCTTTCGGGCTCCTGCAGTCGCTCGCCGACATGCTGAAGCTCGTGCTGAAGGAAATCGTCGTGCCCGCCGGGGCCGACCGGTCGGTCTATTTCATCGCTCCCGTCCTGTCGTTCTCGCTGGCGATGCTGGCCTGGGC
>CAZPPH010000326.1:0-2072 GCA_964588375.1 uncultured Rhodobacterales bacterium
GTGCCGTTCTCGCCGGCCCTCGAAGACCTCACCGTGCCGACGCCCGAGAGCGTCGTCGAGAACGCGCGCCGGCTCTGCGCCGGGGAGCTCATCCATGCCGCATGACGTCACCATGCCGCAACTCGGCATGGCCCAGGACGCGGGCCGCATCGTCGCCTGGCTGAAGGCCCCCGGCGAGGCAGTGGCCAAGGGCGACGCGCTCTTCGAGGTCGAGACCGACAAGGCGACGATGGAGGTCGAGGCGCAGACGGGGGGCTATCTCACCGGCATATCCGCGAACGAGGGCGACGACGTGCCGGTGGGGGCCGTGATCGCGCGGATCTCGGAGACGGCCGAAGATGAGGCCGGGACCCCGGCAGCCGCCTCCGCGCCCGAGCCAGAGCCAGAGCCAGAGCCCGAGGCCGGCGCAGCACTGCCCGAGGGCAAGGCCGTCACCATGCCGCAACTCGGCATGGCGCAGGACTCGGGCCTTCTCGTGGGCTGGCTGAAGACCCCCGGCGAGGCGGTCGCCGCCGACGACCTCCTGTTCGAAGTGGAGACCGACAAGAGCACGATGGAAGTGCCCGCCGGCCTCGACGGCTATCTCGCCGCGACGCTGGCCGAGGCCGGCGAGGAGGTTCCGGTGGGCCAGGCGGTCGCCGTGATCTCGGCGGAAAAGCCCGAGGCACCTCTGAGCCGTTCCGCGAAGAATGCCGGCGCGCGCCCCGCGCAGGGGGCGGTCCCCGAGCCCGCCGCCGCCTCTGCTCCCAAGACGAAAGACCCCGCTCCGGAAAAGGCGCGCGCCCCGCAAGCAGCGCCACCCGGCGGGCGCATCCTCGCCTCGCCGAAGGCGCGCCGGCTGGCGCTCGAACAGGGGCTCGATCTCGGGCGGCTGGCCGAGGCGGGCCATCCGCAACCGTTCCACGTGGCCGATCTCGAGGCGCTGCGCGCCCTCCCAGATCCAGCGGCGGCGCCGGCGACAAGTGCATCCGCATCGTCCCGGCGTCTGACGGCCACGGTCGCTTCCGACGGCCTGCCGGGCTTTGTCGCATGGGCGGCCGAGGCGCACGGGCTGAAGGATGCCGACGCGATCCTCGCGGGGTTCGCGGGAGCGAGCCTGAACCCGGGCGGAGCCGCAACCGTGGCCATTGAACGGCCCGGCGCGCGCCGGGCCTTCACCGTGCCGCCGGGTCGCACGCTCTCGGCCGTGGCGGAAACCGGCGACGCCCCCGCTCTCGTTCTGCGCGACCTCCGGGGCACCGCGCTCAGCGGCGTCGAGATGGGGGCAGAGGAGGCCCCGGTGCTTACCCTGACCCATGCCGGCGGGGGCCTCACGATCACGCTCGAATGCGCGGCTTCAGGGCTCGATGCCGCCGGCGCGATCCGCCTTCTGACCGACTTCGCGGGAAGGATGGAGCAGCCGCTCCGCCACCTGCTCTGACAAGGAACACACCGATGGACTGGACCGACCTCTATATCGATGGCGAATGGCACAAGGGCGCGGAGCGTTTCGACGTCATCAACCCCGCGACCGAAGAGGTGCTCGCCTCGGTCGCCTCGGCCGATATCGCCGACGCCGACGCCGCGCTCGACGCCGCCGAGCGGGCGATGAGGGACTGGGCGGCGAAGACGCCGCGCCACCGCTCGGAAGTGCTGCGCAAGGCCTGGGAGTTGATGACGGCCCGTCTCGAGGACTTCGCCCGCCTCATCACGCTCGAGAACGGCAAGGCGCGCGCGGACGCCATGGGCGAGGCGACCTATGCCGCCGAGTTCTTCCGCTGGTTCGCCGAAGAGGCGGTGCGCGCGGACGGGCTCATCACCCATGCCCCGGCCTCGGGCGCGCGGATCGTCGTGCAGCACAAGCCCGCCGGCCTCGCCGTGCTGATCACGCCCTGGAACTACCCCGCCGCCATGGGCACGAGAAAGATCGCGCCGGCGCTGGCCGCCGGATGCGGCGTCATCATCAAGCCCGCGTCCGAAACCCCGCTGACGATGCTCGCCCTGATGCCGCTTCTGGAAGAGGCCGGCGTCCCGAAGGGCCTCGTCAACGTCCTGCCCTCGAGAAAGACCGGCGCGCTCGTCGACCACATGCT
>CAZPPH010000327.1:0-2062 GCA_964588375.1 uncultured Rhodobacterales bacterium
TCCGACAGCCCGCCCGAGCGCGACGTGGAATGGACGGCCTCGGGCGCCGAAGCCGCCTTCAAGCACCTCTCCCGCGTCCACCGCATCGCCTCCGAGATCGCCGAAGGCGGCGACACCGGCGCCGACGACGAGGCCCTCCGCAAGGCGCTGCACAAGTCGATCCGCGACGTGACGCTCGGGGTGGAGAGCTTCGGCTTCAACGTCGCCATCGCCACGCTCTACGCCTTCACGGGCACGCTGGCGAAGGCGAAGGCGTCGAATGCCGCGCGCCGGGAGGCCGCCCTCGGCCTCGCGCAACTCATGTCGCCGATGACCCCGCACCTCGCGGAAGACATCTGGGCGATGCTCGGCGGCGAGGGCCTCGTCGCCGATGCCCCCTGGCCCGTGGCCGACGAGGCGCTACTCGTCGAGGAAATCGTGACGATGCCGATCCAGATCAACGGCAAGCGCCGGGCGGAAATCACCGTCGGCAAGAACCTCGACAAGCCGGAGGTTGAAAAGCTGGTGCTGGAGCACGAAGCTGTGACGAAGGCGCTCGAGGGCCGCGCGCCGAAGAAGCTCATCGTCGTCCCGGGCCGGATCGTGAATGTCGTCATCTGATCGCCGCACCGTTCTTCTCGGCCTCGCCGCCCTCGCCGGCTGCGGCTACGAGCCGGTCTATGCGCCGGGCTCGGTCGCCCGGTCCCTGCGCGGCGCGGTGCTTGTCGACCCGCCGTCGGACCCTGTCGGTTTCGTGCTGGTCAACGAACTCGAACGCCGTCTCGGTCAACCCTCCGCCCCCCGCTACCGGCTTGCGGCAGACGTGGCCCTCGCCGAGGAGGGCATCGCCATCACCGCCGATCAGGAGATCACCCGCTTCAGGGTGCGTGGGAAGGCGGATTGGGCGCTGATCGACCCAGAGACCGACGAGGCGCTCACGTCGGGCCAGGCCCAGAATTTCACCAGCTACTCGGCCACCGCGACCACCGTCGCGACCCGCGCGGCGAAACGCGACGCCGAGGCGCGGCTCATGGCCATCCTCGCCGACCAGATCGTCACCCGTCTCGTCTCCACCGCGGAGAGCTGGGCGTGAAGCTTTCGACCCGCGACGCCAACGCCTTCTTCCGCAAGCCCGACCCCGCGCGCGCCGGCATCCTCATCTACGGCGCCGACCCGATGCGGGTGGCGCTGAAGCGCCAGGAGCTCCTGAAGAACCTGCTTGGCGCGAAGGCGGAGGAGGAGATGCGCCTCACCCGTCTGCCGGGCTCCGAACTCACGAAAGACAAGGCCGCCCTCGTCGACGCCGTCCGCGCCACGGGCATGTTCCCCGGTCCCCGCGCGGTGCTCGTCGAGGACGCCACCAACACGCAGGCCGACGTCATCGCCACCGCCCTGAAGGACTGGCAGCCGGGCGACGCGATGATCGTCGTCACCGCCGGTGCGCTGAAGCCCGCGGGGCTTCGCAAGCTCTTCGAGGGGGCGGGCAACGCCGCCGCCGCCGCGATCTACGACAATCCGCCCACGCGCGATGAAATCGAAGAGACATTGAAGGCTTCGGGCCTCGCCGAGCCCACCCGCGAGGCGATGGGCATGCTTCTCGATCTCGCGAACGTCCTCGACCCCGGCGACTTCCGCCAGACCGTGACGAAGCTCGCCCTCTACAAGTACGGCGACGAGACGCCGGCGAGCCCCGAAGATGTCGCCGCCGTCTCCCCGTCCTCCGTCGAAGCCGAGCTCGACGACCTCCTGCACGCCGCCGCCGAGGCCCGCGCGGGCGAGATCGGCCCCGTTCTGCGCCGCCTCGAGGCGCAGGGAGCGACGCCGGTCACCATCGCCATCGGGGCCGCGCGGCACTTCCGGGCGCTGCACGCCGCCGCCGCGGACCCCGGCGGTGCGACGGCCGGCATCGCAAGGGCGCGGGTTCCATGGCCAAGCCGCGACCGCATGGCACGCCAGGCCCAGACCTGGGGCGTGCGCAGGCTCGAAGAGGCGGTGACCCATCTCATGGACGCGGACCTGACCTTGCGATCGGCCTCGAACGCCCCCGAAATGGCGGTGATCGAGCGCACGCTCATCCGCCTCG
>CAZPPH010000328.1:0-2044 GCA_964588375.1 uncultured Rhodobacterales bacterium
GCGGAGGTGGATGAATCGGGGGCTTTTCGTCATGGCGCCACCATATGTTGTGGGCGAAGGAGGAAAAAAGCGGGAATGGTTAGCCGAGTGGAAAAGTATATTGACAGGCAAGGAAACTTTGTGAAACCTAGCCACATGGATAAGCATTTGAACGCCTTCTTCGGAGCGATGGCCGACCCCACGCGGCGGGCGGTGATCGAGCGGCTGGTGGACGGGCCGGCGACGGTGAGCGAGATCGCGGCGCCGCACGACATGGCGCTGCCGTCCTTTCTCAAGCACCTGAGAAAGCTCGAAGAGGCGGGCCTCGTGCGCAGCGAGAAGGCGGGCCGGGTGCGAACGGTGCATCTCGAGGCCGCCCCGCTCGCGGTGGCCGAAGACTGGCTCGCCCGGCAGCGGCGGGTCTGGGAGGGCCGGCTCGACCGGCTTCAGGCGCTGGCCGAGCGGATGGCGCGAGAGGAGAGGAACGGCGAATGAAACCCGACACGGCGAGTCTCGACTTCGAACGGCGGCTGGCGCTGCCGCCGGCACGGCTCTGGGAGGTGCTGACCGACGCCCGGCACCGCGAGCAATGGGGCGCGCCCTCGGAAGGCACGGTGCTCGAATTGGTCGAGGCCGATGTGCGCGAAGGCGGGCGCGACCGGCACCGCTGCGGACCGGCCGAAGCCCCCGAGTTCACCGTCGACACGAGGTGGTACCGGCTCGACGCGCCGCTCCTCGCGGTTTTCACGGAGACGGTCGAGATCGGCGGTGAGGCGATCTTCACGAGCCTCGTGACCTATCGGCTCACGCCGGCGGGCACGGCAACCGTTCTCGGCGTGACGGTCGCCGTCTCGTCCTTCGTGGGGGTGGACGTGGCCGGGGACACCCGGACGGGATGGGAAGGCGGCCTCGCGAACCTCGAACGCTACACGTCCGCTCTGGATCGGGAGGGGACGGCATGAGCGCGGCTCACCGGAGCTTCACACTCACGCGCGACCTTGCGGCCTGCCCGGCGGAAGTCTTCGCCTGCTGGGCGGAGGCGGAGAAGAAACGGGCCTGGTTCGTCGACAGCGACGGGCCGGGCTGGGAAACGCGGGCCTATGCCCTCGACTTCCGGGTGGGCGGCACAGAGACAGGCAGCTTCGAGTTGAAAGAGGGACCCGGCGCCGGGGTGCATGAGAACGCCACGACCTTTCTCGTCATCGAGCCGGAACGGCGGATCGACTTCGCCTACACCATGGCGATGAACGGCCGGGTGCATTCGGCCTCGCTGGCGACGGTGACCTTCGAAGAGACTGGGGACGGCACCAGACTGGTTTTCACCGAGACACTGGCGGAGATCGGCGAGAGCGATGGCGTGAATGGCCGGAGGGGCGGTTGGGAAGGGCTGCTCGGTCACCTCGAAACCTGTCTGAATGGGGAAATGACCGATGGCTGACATGAACCCCGAAACCGACCTCGAGATAGAGCGGATGATAAGGGCCGCGCCCGAAACGATCTGGCGGTGCTGGAGCGAGCCCGACCTCTTCAGGCAATGGTTCACCCCGCCCGGCGTGGAGGTGACCGAATGCGAGAACGTGCTCGAACCGGGCGGCCGGGCCTTCTGCGTGATGAAGCTGCCCGACGGCGCCCTGATGCCGGGGGACGGGTGTTTTCTTCTCGCCGTCCATCCGAGGCGGCTCGTCTACACCGACGCGATGCTGGCCGGGTTCCGGCCCAAGGGCGAGGCTTTCATGTGCGTGGACGTCACGCTGACCCCGGTCGATGGGGGCACAATCTACCATGCCCATGTCATGCACCCCACGCCAGCACAGCGAAACGAACACCTGGAGATGGGGTTCGAGGACGGCTGGGGTACGACCCTTGGGCAACTCGACCGGCTGGCGGCGGGACTTTAGGCAGGCGCGGGCCCGAAACCCCGGCAGGCCTTGCCAAGCCCGGCCCGGCGCGCTTTCATCGCGGCTGGCGCGCCCTCTACGCCGCATCGACGGCGCGCCTGACGCGGGAACACGGGTAACGCGGCGGGTTTGACTATGGAGATCAGCTTTCGCCTCAACGGCGAAGA
>CAZPPH010000329.1:0-2006 GCA_964588375.1 uncultured Rhodobacterales bacterium
GCCACGTGGTGACACATGCGGCGTGCTCGGTCTACGTCGTCCGAGGCTAGGTGCAGCGCAATTTGACATGCGCCCGACGCGCCCGCTAGGGAAAGCCGGCGTCGAAGCCGGGGTCGCGGGATGTCAAAGCCATTGGTCGTATTGTCCGGTTCGCGCTCGGGCACCAACTATTTCCTTAGCGTTTACAAGGAAATGGTGCCGGATGCTGTGGTTTTGCGCGAAGTTTTCCGAAAAGGCGGCGACAACCTTCCGGAGCTTGCGGAGTTGACAGGCATGCCCATGACAAGGCTCGCCGTGCTCGGACAGGAGGAGCCGGTCGCACTGTGGAAGATTCTCCGCCAAGCGGTCGGATCGCGCCCCCTCGCCCTGAAGATATTCTACTACCACGCGAGGCCCGAAAGCCCGATCTGGGAGCGATTTGCCAAGGAGGCGCGGATTGTTCACCTCCTTCGCCGCCGCATCCTAGATACGTTGATCTCCCGCAAGCTCGCGGAGGCCACCGGGCGCTGGATTACTCCGAGCGATGTCACCAGCCCGTCGCGACCGAGTTTCCGGCTCGATCCCGCTGAGGTAGCCGCATTCATCGCCGCACGGCAAGACTACGTGCGGTCGTTCCGCGAACGGTTCCGAGGTGCGGATATCCACGAGATCGGTTACGAGGACATCGCAGGCGATCCCCACCTCTGCGCGACCGAGATCGCCCGGTTGACCGGGGCTGCAATACCCGACCTCCCACTCGAACTGCCGATCCGCAAGCAGAACACCTGGACGATCCCGGCTGTCGTTTCAAACTACGATGAGATCGCGGCCTTCGACAAATCCCACCTGTAAGGAGCGTGGTCGATGTCGCTTACATACCAAATGGAAAGCAGCCACATTGCCGATTATGGCCTCTGGTCGGTGCCCGGGGTCGACTTTCCGCTGCGTGGACCGCCTGTGTGTCTCGACGGGACCGCTCCTGCGATTTCGTTTCTAGGAGCCGCGCAGGTGTTCGGCGCCTTCGTCAATCATCCGTTTCCTGCTCTCGTCGGTGAGATGCTCTCGGCTCGTGTCATCAATCTCGGCAATGGCGGCGCAGGACCCGGGCTGTATGTGGAGAAGCCAGGACTTACGGATCTGGTCAATCGCAGTTCGGTTTGCGTGATCCAGGTGATGTCGGCCCGGTCCTCGATGCAGAACAGATACATGTCGGCGCTCAATGGACGCGCTTCGGTCCGACTCACCTACCCGGATGGGCGGAGCGAGGAATGCCTTGGTCACCACGCCTTGCTCAAGATCGCGCCGGAGATTTCACGGCGGGATTTCTCGGCCCTGATTGCGGAAACGCTTGAGAATTACCTCGCCCAATACCGCATACTATGCGACGCGATAAATGTGCCCAAGGTGCTTCTCTACGTTGGGCGCAATCCACCTGTCCGTGATCTCGACACGGATGACTGGACGCTGGAAAGCGTGGTGGGGACCCACCCGCATCTGATCACCCAACGGGTCTATTCCGAGCTTCAATCGCTCTGCGATACGACCGTCGAGGTGACAGGCAAGCAAGGGTCCGACAAACGGCTCCTGAACCGGTTCACGGGTGACTACACCTCGATCAGGCGTTCCGAGACTTTTTCGGTGAGCAATCATAGTGCGTACATTTCGCCGCATATGCACGTACGCACGGCGCTGGAACTCTATCCGGTCCTCGAACCCTATCTCACCGGCTGAGGAGCGGACATGCCGGGTCGACATCAGGTGCGCAAGGATCTCCATACGGGCCGAACGACGCCACCTGGACGAAGTCCGAAAACAGGAACTTCATCGTCTGTCACGTGACGCTGTTTTCAATCGGCGTGCAGCGTTTGCCGAAACACCCATGGGCTCTTGCGGGAAGCGCGGGCCGGCGAGGTCGACCGTCTCCGCAGGCGTTGACAGACCAGGTTGTAAAGGTTGACGGAACCTGCCAAACCATATCGCGTGGCGAGGGGTCGGAGATGGCCGATTTCAGCAGACTGAAGACGACA
>CAZPPH010000330.1:0-1996 GCA_964588375.1 uncultured Rhodobacterales bacterium
TCGGGCACCTATGACGACTACATCCAGACCGACGCCGCCATCAACCGCGGCAATTCGGGCGGTCCGCTCTTCAACCTCGACGGTGAGGTGATCGGCGTGAACACAGCGATCCTGTCGCCCACCGGCGGCTCCATCGGTATCGGCTTCGCGATGTCCTCGCGGGTGGCGACCAACGTCATCGACCAGCTCGAGCGCTTCGGCGAGACCCGCCGCGGCTGGCTCGGCGTGCGCATCCAGGACGTGACCGAGGACCTTGCCGAGGGCCTCGGCCTCACCGAGGCGCGCGGCGCGCTCGTCACCGACGTGCCCGACGGGCCGTCGAAGGACGCCGGCATCGAGGCGGGCGACGTGATCGTCGAGTTCAACGACCGGGAGATCGAGGATACCCGCCAGCTCGTCAACGAGGTTGCCAATTCGGCCGTCGGCGCGGATGTGCCCGTGGCGGTCGTCCGCGACGGCGACCGGGTGGTGCTCAGCGTGACGCTCGGGCGCCGGGAGGAGGCAGAAGGTGCCGTGCCCGCCTCCGCCCCTGCCGCGGAGCCCATCGAGAAGGACGTGCTCGGCGTGACCGTCTCGACGATCACCGACGAGCTGCGTGCCGAGCTCGGCCTTCCGGAAGGGTCGGAGGGGCTCGTCGTGACCGAGGTCGGCGAAGACAGCGAAGCCTTCGAGAAGGGCCTCCGGGCGGGCGACGTGATCACCGAGGCGGGCCAGCAGAGCGTGGCGTCCGTGGCCGACCTCGAGGAGCGTATCGAGGCCGCTACGGAGGCGGGTCGACGCTCGCTTCTCCTGCTCGTCCGACGGGGCGGCGACCCCCGCTTCGTCGCGCTCTCGCTCGAAGAGAGCTGAGCCGGCGAAAACGACAGCAAGGGGCGCTCCCGCCGGGGAGCGCCCTTTTTCATGGCGGGTCGGCTCCTGGGGGCGCGGGACGCGTTCGCGTGCCGCGCCCGTCGAGGGGCTCCTTCGACAAGGCCATCGCGGCGCATCTCCCCGGCAGGGCCACGCACGCGGCCTTCGGGTCCGGTGCGAGGCCGGCCCGTCGCGTTCCCCATCGGGAGCGACTGTCTCACATCGCGCGGGTCTACCCCGCGCGCCCCGCGTCACCTATCTTGGAAGGCGACGTCATCTTAGCGGAGCCTGAGCATCATGGTTCGCACCTTCATCCTCATGGCGGCCATGACCGCGCTTGTCGGCGTGGTGGGGCTTCTCATCGGCGGCGAGACCGGGCTGGTGCTCGCCCTCGTCCTCGCTGCGGGCATGAACCTCTTCGCCTTCTGGAACTCCGACAAGGTGGTCCTGCGGATGCAGGGGGCCGAGCCGCTCACCCCTGCCGACAGCCGGGGCCTCTACGAGCTGACCGAGGGGCTGGCGGCCAACGCCGGTCTGCCGATGCCCGCGCTCTGGGTCATCCGGTCGGACCAGCCCAACGCCTTCGCCACCGGCCGCAATCCCGAAAACGCCGCCGTGGCCGTCACCGAGGGGCTGTTGCGGTCGATGAGCCGCGAGGAGGTCGCCGGGGTCATCGCCCACGAGCTTGCCCACATCAAGAACCGCGACACCCTGCTGATGACCATCACGGCGACCCTCGCGGGCGCGATCTCGATGCTCGCGAACTTCGCCTTCTTCTTCGGCGGCCGCGACCGGGGGATCGGGATCGTCGGGACACTGGCGCTGATGATCCTCTCGCCGCTCGCCGCCGCCCTCGTGCAGGGCGCGATCAGCCGGACCCGCGAATACGAGGCCGACCGGGTGGGCGCCGAGATCTGCGGCCAGCCCCTCTGGCTCGCCTCCGCCCTCGAACGCCTCGGCGTGCTCTCGGGGCGGATCGACAACATCGCCGCCGAGAAGAACCCCGCGATGGCGCACATGTACATCGTGAACCCCCTGCACATGATGGCCCACGACAGCCTCTTCGCGACCCACCCCCCGATCGAGAAGCGGGTCGCGGCGCTGAGGGGGATGGCGCGGGGCGGGAGCGGGCCGTGGGGGTAAGGGG
>CAZPPH010000331.1:0-1985 GCA_964588375.1 uncultured Rhodobacterales bacterium
CTGGTGAAGAAGATGGAGGAACTCGGCATCGGCCGGCCCTCGACCTATGCCTCGATCGTGACGACGATCCAGGATCGCGGCTATGTCCGGAAAGAGCAGAACCGGCTCTTCCCGGAGGACAAGGGGCGGCTGGTGACGGCGTTTCTCGTCAACTACTTCCGCAAATACGTGGGATACGAGTTCACCGCGAACCTCGAGGAGGAACTCGACGACATCACCGCTGGAGAGCGGGACTGGCACGAGGTGCTCGACCGGTTCTGGCGGGATTTCTCCGCGGCGATCGAGGAGACCTCGGAGCTTCGGATCACCGAGGTTCTCGACAAGATCAACGAGGTGCTGGAGCCGCATCTCTTCCCGCCGACCGAGGACGGGTCGGACCCCCGGCTCTGCCCGAATTGCGGCCAGGGGCGGCTCTCCATGCGTACCGCGCGTTCCGGCGGAGCGTTCATCGGCTGTTCGAACTATCCCGAGTGCCGCTACACCCGGCCCTTCGGTCCGCCGCAGTCGGAGGACGAGGCGGCGCGGTCGATCCCGCCCGAAGGCAAGCTTCTCGGTGAGGACGCCGGCGACAGGATCTACGTCTTCAACGGACGGTTCGGCCCCTACGTTCAGCGCGGCGAGGTGACCGAGGACAACAAGAAACCGCCCCGCCAGTCGATCCCGAAGGAATGGCCGGCCGAGGAGGTCGACCTCGAACAGGCGGTGAAGCTGCTGACGCTGCCCCGTCTCGTCGGGCATCACCCCGAGGACGGGGTGGCGATCTGGGCCAACATCGGCCGCTACGGACCCTACCTCAAGCACGCCGAGACGACGTCCCACAAGGGCGGGCTCAACGCAAACCTCGAGACCATCGAGGACGTGTTCACCATCGGCATGAACCGGGCCGTCGAGGTGCTTGCGGCGAAGGCGGCGACGCGTCGGGGCGGGGCGGCGAAGACGCTGCGCGACCTCGGCGAGCACCCGGATGGCGGTGCGGTCGCGATCATGGACGGCAAGTACGGACCCTACGTGAAGTGGGAAAAGGTGAACGCCACGCTGCCCGAGGCAACGTCGCCTGAAGACCTCACCATGGAGCAGGCCCTGGAACTCATCGAGGCGAAGGCGGGGAAGAAGTCACCGAAGAAGTCCGCGAAGAAGGCTCCCGCTCGCAAGAAGAAGGTCTCCTGACGCCGGGGTGCGGACCCGGCCGGAAAGAGCGGCGTGCCGCAGCGCAGCGATTGACTTCGGGTGACCCGGCGGCCAAAACGTCGCGCGAAGGTCGGCGAAAGAGGTATGTCGGTGAAGAAAGTCTACGGCTCCGCGTCCGAGGCGCTCGACGGCCTCCTGCGCGACGGAATGACCATCGCGGCGGGCGGGTTCGGCCTCTGCGGCATTCCCGAACTTCTCCTTCAGGCAATCCGCGACGCGGGCACCAAAGACCTAACCTTTGCCTCGAACAACGCGGGCGTGGACGAGTTCGGCATCGGCATCCTCCTGCAAACGAAGCAGGTCAGGAAGATGCTGTCGTCCTATGTCGGCGAGAACGACCTCTTCATGCAGCAATACCTCTCGGGCGAGCTCGAGATCGAGTTCAACCCGCAGGGAACGCTCGCCGAGCGGATGCGGGCGGGCGGCGCGGGTATCCCCGGCTTCTACACGAAGACCGGCGTCGGCACGCAGGTGGCCGAGGGCAAGGAACACAAGGATTTCGACGGCGAGACCTACATTCTCGAGCGCGGCATCTTCGCCGACCTCGCCATCGTGAAGGCCTGGAAGGCCGACGAAACCGGCAACGCGATCTTTCGCAAGACCGCGCGCAACTTCAACGTGCCGGCGGCGACCTGCGGCAAGCTCTGCGTGATGGAAGTGGAGGAGATCGTGCCGGTGGGCAGCCTCGAGCCCGACCACATCCACCTCCCCGGCATCTACGTGCACCGCCTGATCGAGGGCGCGCACGAGAAGCGGATCGAGCAGCGGACAGTCCGGAAGAGGGAGAGCGCCTGATG
>CAZPPH010000332.1:0-1982 GCA_964588375.1 uncultured Rhodobacterales bacterium
GTAGGTCTGTCCGTCTTCGGACAGGCGGCGGTAGAACGTGCGTTCGCTCATGCCGAGGTCGCGGGCAACTTCGGCCGCGGAGGGTGCGCCGTTACTCAGGCTCGTCGACAGCCGTTGGAGCAGGGTGTCAGCCAGTGACTCCTCTTCGGCCATCGCTTCGATCTGACCGTCGAGATGCGCCGTCATGAAAGCCGCGACGGCCGGGTCCCCGAGCCGGTTCGGCAAGTCCAGCATGTCGGACCGCATGATGATCGCGTCCTGCTCTGCCGCGAAGCGCACGGCGCATCCGAGGCCCGCTGCATACTGGTCGGGGTCGGCCTTGCTGGCGTGGCTGAAACTGACTTCTTCCAAAACGAGGCCGTCGCCACCCAGGCGGACGAGGTTCCGTGCAAAGGCCGCGAGCGCGCATTCGTTGCGGAAATCCAGGACCGCGTGCGGTGCCGTCCGGCTTTCGATGCGGAAGGCCGCGAGCGCGCCGCTTTCGTCGAGCCGGTATCGAACGGTATCCGTGATGAGCCGGAAGTACCCTTCCGCCCTGATCAGGGACTCGCGCAGGGTCGGTGCGGTTCTGATCGCAAGGCCCAGTGCCCCGAGGTCGTCCATGTGCAGACGGTCCGCATAGGCGAGGACGAGCGCCGCGCGGTCGGGATGGGCACTGGTGATCCAGTCGACAAGGGAAAAGTAGTCTGCATCGGTCATCCGGTTGCCGCCGCCCACACGGACCCGGTGAACGACCCGGTCTTCGGCATAGACAATGCCACCGTCCGACAGTGTGTATCCGGCAGCAGCCGCCAATATCTGGGCAAATGTCGCCGTCACCGTCGCCATGTGCAACGATAACAGGGGAAGCGGAGGCCGCAAGGCAGGACAGATTTCATGCCGGCTTTCCGTCCGTCGAAGCCCTGTCTTGCGGGGTGTAGAGCCCGGCGGGACGCGCTCCTGGCGATTATCCGTTGCTGCCGCACCATGCCCTGACGGGGCTCGGGGCCGATACCGCACCACGTCTGCCTCGTGCCATGAGGCTCTGAAAACGACTGCTGGCGGCACGCCTCCAAGCCGCGTCTCCGGCAAACGAAGGACCCCCATGAGTCATCGCCAAGGATCAGTGCCCTATGAAATCGGCGCGCCGCTCAAGCAGGCTTTCGTAGAGGAACTCGACGAAGAGCCGGACGCGGCGCACGCGGCGCAGGTCGCCGTGCATCAGGACCCATGTCGAGCGGCTCTGGTCTAGGTCGCTTCCCGGCACCCGCTGCAACTCGGGAAAGACGCTTTGCACCCAGGCCGCCAGAAAGGTCATGCCTGCCCCGGCGCGGGCGAGGTGTAGGTGCATGGCCGGATCGGGGATGGAATGGCGCACCGTGGCACGCGGAAACGGCGAGGCGGCGATCATCGCCTGCAATTCCGGCACCTCGCCATAGCCCAGCCAGGTGAGTCCCTCGCCGCGCGGGCCCGCGTCGTGAAGGTGGCGGTCGATATAGTCGCGAGAGGCGAAGACCCCGATGGACAGGGGGAACAGCTTGCGGCCCACGGCATCGCCGGTCGGCTCGCGCACATGTCTGATGGAAACATCGGTTTCCAGCTTCTCGATCGAGTCGATCTCGTAGGACAGGTTCATGTCGATGTGGATGTCCGGATAGAGCGTCAGGAACTCGCCGAGGACCGGGGCGAGCAGCAAATGCGCCGTCATCGGATCGACCGAGAGCCGGATCCGGCCGGACGCCTCGCTGTCGAGACCGCGCACGGCATTGAACCCCTGCCGCAGGACCGCCTCCGCCTCGAGCGCCTGCGGCAAGAGCTTGCGGCCCGCCGCCGTCAGGTCGAGCCCGCCAGCCCTGCGCCGGAAAAGCTGCACGCCGAGCTGCGCCTCGAGCCCTTCGACCTGTCGCCGCAAGGTTGCGTGCGTGCCGCCGGTCTGCTCTGCCGCCCGACGCAGCGAGCCTTCGCGCGCGACGGCCAGAAACGCGGGGAGTGATTTCCAGTCC
>CAZPPH010000333.1:0-1976 GCA_964588375.1 uncultured Rhodobacterales bacterium
CTCTCGTTCATGGATGTCTGGGACGCGATGTGCCGCACGATCATGTCCGCGGGCTCGCGCCGCGGCGCGATGATGGCGACCATGCGTTGCGACCATCCCGATATCGAGGACTTCATCGCCGCGAAGTCCGATCCGCTGCGCTTGCGAAACTTCAACGTCTCCGTCCTCGTCACCGATGCCTTCATGGAGGCGGTGAAGGGCGGCAAGCCCTGGGACCTCGTCTTCGACGGCAGGAGTTACCGGACGGTCGACGCCCGCGCGCTCTGGGACCGGATCATGCAGTCGACCTACGATTACGCCGAGCCGGGGGTGATCTTCATCGACCGCATCAACGAGATGAACAACCTGAGGTACGCCGAGACCATCTCGGCGACGAACCCCTGCGGCGAGCAGCCGCTGCCGCCCTACGGCGCCTGCCTTCTCGGCTCGATCAACCTCGCCCGTCTGGTGAAGAACCCCTTCACCGTCGACGCAGCACTCGACGAGGCCGAACTCGCGGAACTCGTCGCCATCGCGGTCAGGATGATGGACAACACCGTCGATGCGTCGCGCTTTCCGCTTCCCGAACAGGCCGCCGAGGCCGCCGCAAAGCGCCGGATCGGTCTCGGGGTCACCGGGCTCGCCGACGCGCTTTTGATGACGGGGCTCCGCTACGGCTCCGAGGCGGCGGCGGCGCAGACCGAAGCCTGGCTCCACGCGCTGGCGCGCGCGGCCTATCTCGCGTCGGTCGAGATCGCGAAGGAAAAGGGGCCGTTCCCGCTCTTCGAGGCGAAGAGCTTTCTCGAAAGCGGCGCATTGGCGCAGATGGACGAGGACGTTCGCGCCGCCATCGCGGAGCACGGCATCCGCAACGCGCTTCTCACCTCGATCGCGCCGACCGGCACGATCAGCCTTTTCGCCGGCAACGTCTCTTCGGGGATCGAGCCGGTCTTCGCCTATTCCTACCGCCGCAAGGTCCTGCGCAAGGACGGAACGCGGATCGAGGAGGAGGTGGTCGACTACGCCGTCCGGCTCTGGCGCGATCTTCATGGCGACGCGCCGTTCCCGGATCATTTCGTCAATGCCCAGACCCTGCCCCCGTCCGACCACGTGCGGATGCAGGCGGCCGCTCAGAAATGGGTCGACAGCTCGATCTCGAAGACGATCAACGTGCCCGAGGACATTTCCTTCGAGGCGTTCAAGAACGTCTACATGGAAGCCTGGGACACCGGCTGCAAAGGCTGCACGACATACCGGCCGAACGCGGTGACGGGCTCGGTTCTGAGTGTTTCGGAGGCGCCCGCGAAGGAACAGGTCGATCAACTGCCCAGTTTCCCGACAGTCGCCGAGAGACTGGTCTGGGCGATGCAGAAGGGCGAAGGACTGAAACCATCCGAGCTGGCCGATCAGGCCGGGATGGACCGGAGCTTGATTACCAGCTTCATCAAGGGTGAACGAGAGCCCTCGAGAAGCGATGCGCCGAAAATCGCCGCGGTGCTCGGGGTCTCTCCTGGCTGGCTTCTGTCTGGTGAGAGCCATGACCTGCCGGACCCCACACCCCCCCTCCACACCATCGCCGCCCGCATCGAGGCCGCCGCCGCCGCGGTCGGCATCGACGACATCCCCTCCCTCGCCGCGGCGTCCGGCGTGCCGGCCGACACGATCGCGGCGTGGGATGGCGAGACCAAGCCCACGAACCGCGACGCCCGGGCCGTGGCCGAAGCGCTTTCGGTCACTCCGAGATGGCTTCTCTTCGGCGAGGGCGACGGCCCGGCTCTTCATCCTGGTGCAAATACCGACACCCCGCCGCCGGCCGCGAGCACCGCCGTCACCGAGGCGCGCACGCCCGGCGAGGTGGTCTACATGACCGAGCCGCTCGACCGGCCGACCGCGCTCGAGGGCCAGACCTACAAGCTCAAGTGGCCCGACAGCGAGCACGCGATCTACATCACGATCAACGACATCGTCCATGCCGGCCGCCGCCAGCCCTTCGAGGT
>CAZPPH010000334.1:0-1967 GCA_964588375.1 uncultured Rhodobacterales bacterium
GCCAGATCTTCGCGACCGGCTGGCCCGTCTCCACCTCGTCGCCGAGATCGACGAGGCAACGGTGACGGCGGTGCGGAACGTTCTGCCGGCAGGCTGACCAATAGCGGCAAGGCTCACTCCGCTCCCCCCTGTGGGCCGGGCGCCCGACGGCACCTCGCGCCGACAAGCGGGTTCGGAACCCTCAACGGCGGTCGAAAAATCGACAATCGGGGCACGCTGGATTTTCCAGCGTCTGAGGCCTTTCGCGCCGGTATTCCATGTAAGTTCTTAGCGTTCGCCATGGACGCCATGGTCGCATCCGGCGCGCTTGAAGAAGCTGAGCAACTTCGAGTCCCTCCGGATAGCTATCCAGCGTCTGCTCGGACCGTTGGCGGATGGTCGATTGCGAGCGGTTTGGGGACCGTGGTGTGACGTGCCGAAGTCGGTACAGACTGGTTGCTCGTTATCGAGCTTCGGCGGTCTGGCCGAAGCCGGTCGGTGGTCGTTTGCGCGGGCGCACTGCCCGCGCAAACGACCACCGAGCAGATGTGGACATACTTTTCGGGCGTTGGGGCCACGGCCTCTTTTTTGACCGTTCGACTCACGAAGTTGTTCGGTGAAGTCCTGAAGGGGCTCTGAAGAATGGGGCGTCGGGCTGCTCCCTTTACGCAAAGCGCCGTGACACGTGCCTTCAAGGCCGCGTTAGCGGCGGGTCTCGACGTGGACCGTGTGGAGTTGCAGCCGGACGGAGCCATTGCTGTCATCACCAAAGGACAGAAAGGCGCCGACACTTGCGGTCAGTCGCCGCTCGACCAATGGAGGGCAAAGAAGAACGCGCGTCCGACTGAAAGGACCTAATCGCGTCGCCAAGCAGTTGGCTGACGGCTCGAGAGTGACATATTAATATGCCTGGACGGGTGGCCCGCGGCTACCTGGCAAGCCCGATGACCCTGAGTTCGTTACCGCCCATCACGAAGCCTTCGCGACAAAGGCTACCGTTCCGGCGCGAACCCTTCAAGCGGTGCTGAACACCTACCTCGGCGGCCAGAAATTCGCGGACCTCGCGCCTCGAACCCAGCACGATTACGTACGGAACATCAAGGTAATCGAGACCGAGTTCGGCACCTTTCCGATTGCCACCCTGTCCGACCGCCGAACCCGTGGCGAGTTCCCGGCATTGGGGCGATCGGCTTGCGGTCGCCCGGGGACGGCGGCAGGCGGACTACATCTTCCGCTCCTTCGCCGCGATTCTCGCATGGGCCGCGGACTGGGGCCTCGTCAAACAGAATCCTTGCGAACGACCTGGTGAACTCTACCGCTCAACCCGCATCGAATCTGTCTGGTCGAAAGACCACAAAGACAGATTCATGGCGGCTTCCCCCGACCGGATGCGCCTCGCGTTCCTCCTCGCCATCAGGACCGGCCAGCGCCAGGGCGACCTCCTCCGGCCCCGGGGTCCGCCTATGACGGGGAGACGATCAGACTCCGTCAGCCGAAGGGCGGACGCCGTGTCGTCGTCCCGGTGAGCGGCCTGCTAAGGTCCGTCCCTGACGCCACGCCCCGAAAGGCGGTCAAGGTCCTGACAACAAGAACAGACACGCCTTGGACGGCGGACGGCTTCCGCACCACGTGGGTGAAGACGCTCAAGAAGGCGGGCGTCACGCGGCGCACGTTTCACTACTTCCGGGGCACCGCCGTGACCCGGCTGGCGGTCGCCGGGGCGAGCGAGGCAGAGATCGGCACGATCACCGGGCACAGTCTCCGCGACGTGGGCGCAATCCTCGACGCGCACTACATGAGCCGGGACTCCCGGCTTGCGGAATCGGGGATCAGGAAGTGTGGGGCGCACGAAAGCCGAACATGTTTTCCCAACTGAGCGACCAACTGCTCGGGCCTAGTCCGCCACTGAAACCGGGAAATCCCTTATTTTCAATGGCAGGGGCGGAGGGACTCGAACCCACGACCCTCGGTTTTGGAGACCGATGCTC
>CAZPPH010000335.1:0-1964 GCA_964588375.1 uncultured Rhodobacterales bacterium
GGTTCCGGCACACCGGTCTTTCCGCGCTCCGACAGCAGAACTGCGATGAAGCGCGTCGCGTCGAAATTCGAGGTGACGATGATCAGGATCGAGGTCATCGGGATCGCGAGGATCGCCCCGGGGATGCCCCACAGCGCGCCCCAGACCGACAGGGCGACCAGCACCACGAAGGGGCTCATGTTGAGCTGCCGCCCGATCCAGCGCGGCTCGAGCACGTTGCCGACCCAGGTCTGCGCGGCCACCAGCAGCGCGAGCACGATCAGCGTCGTCTGCAGCGAGGCGAACTGCCCCAGCGAAAGGATCACCGGAAACGCCACCCCGAGATAGGAGCCGACGTAGGGAATGTAGTTCAGAAGCGCGATGGTGATCGCCCAGAAGAGCGCGAAATCAACGTCGAGCAGCCAGAGGATCGAGAAGGACAGCACCCCGAGGATCAGGTTGATGAGCGTCTTGACGGCGAGGTACTGGCTGATCTGCGAGTTGATGTCGGTGATGACGCGCTGGGCCTTCGCGGCGCTCTCGGGATCGGTCAAGGCGGCGGATATCTTGGCCGGGAAGGTCCCGCGCTCACCGATCAGAAATCCGGCATATATGACCACGAGGAACACGGTGATCCCGACCGAGGTGAAGCCGCCGAGAGCGGCGAGCAGAAGTTGCTGCAGATCGAACCGGTCGAGCGTCACGGCGCGGATTTCGGCCCAGACCCGCTGCGCCTCGACGTCGAAGCGCTGGGCCAGCGCCGCGACCATCGCGTCGATATTCGCCTGATAGCGCGGCAGCGTCTCGCCGATGTCCCGCACGGTGCCCGCCACGACGACGGCCAGCCCGAGCATGGCGACCGTGAAGGCGACCAGCACCAGCGCGCGCAGAAGGACCGGCGGCGCCTGCCGCAGAAGCGGAAGCCGGCCAAGCGCCTGCGAGGCCGATAGCATGATGTAGACCGATATCACCGCCGTCACGATTGGCAGGATGATCTGCCGGCCCACCACCAGAAGCCAGCCCACCGCGATCACGAGGATGACGGCCAGGACAAGGTTGAGGAAAGGCGCGTTTTTCAAGGGGTATCCCGGCGGCGGCGGCGTTGGGGTCAAGCTGCGGCCAAAGCCGCGGCGGGTCAACTCCCGTGCCGCCGGGAGCGCGGGCCGGGGTGGATCGCCAGCGCCGATGCCGTATAGAGTGATGGAGGCGCAGCGTTTTCAGGAGTGTCCCGGTTGTTCGTCAGTCTCGCCCTCGCCGGGCTTGCCGCGCTGCAGATCGCCGCCCTCTATTGCGCATGGCGCGCCGTCAGCTCCGCCCGGACGCCGCAGGGGGCGGTCGGCTGGGTCGTTTTCCTGCTCTCGGCGCCTTACGTCGCGGTGCTTCTCTACCTGTTTCTCGGCCACCATCGCTACCGCGGCTACCTGATCTCGCGCCGCAGCAGCGAGCGCGTGATCGCGGGCGTGCGTGATTTCGGCGCCGCGCACAGGCCCGAAACGCCGCCCCCCGTCGACCCTGCCCCGTTCGAGCGCATCGCCGAGCTGCCGGCCGTGCGGGGCAACGCGCTGACGCCCCTGATCGACGGGCAGGCGAGCTTCGACGCGATCTTCGCGGCCATCGACGCGGCAAGGCATCATGTCCTCGTCCAGTTCTTCATCGTCCATGACGACGCGCTGGGCCGCGTGTTCCGCGACCGGCTGATCGCCGCGGCCGGGCGTGGCGTGAGTGTCCGCTTCATGGCCGATGCGGTGGGATCGAAGTCGCTGCCGTCCTCCTATCTCGACGCCCTTCGGCGGGCGGGCGTGAAGGTGGCGGATCCGCGTTCAGGCAACCGGCCGCGCAACCGGTTCCAGATCAACTACCGCAACCACCGCAAGACCGTGGTGGTCGATGGTGAGACGGGCTTCACCGGCGGGCTGAATGTCGGTGACGAATACATGGGCCGCGACCCGAAATTCGGGCCGTGGCGCGACACGCATCTCGAGATG
>CAZPPH010000336.1:0-1945 GCA_964588375.1 uncultured Rhodobacterales bacterium
GGTCCATCGCGGCAGAATCCATTGCCCTCTACTCAGGTATCAGTCTTCGAGTTCGAACGGCGTCATCTTATCGTGTTCGCATTCCGGCCGTATCGAGCATAGAGACATCTTGAAAATGCTGCTGGATAGGCAAAAGCGTGGAGCAGATGTCCGGCCGCGCTATGGAATCGCTTTTCGCGTATAGCCGCCAGGAAATCTAGAATATGATTGGTCACGATGATCTCTGTTTCCATGTTGTGGAGTCGCGTCCTCGTCATACGAGGCAATTGAGGTGCCTTCTCCTCAAGAAGTACTCTCACAGCTTTGATTTGTTCGTCCGGATCCCTGATTGTTCTGGAATAGGAAGATGCTCCGCCGGTCGATCGGCTCACCCGTGTTGTATAATGATAGGCGGGTACGCCCAGAAGCAAAACACGCGCCCCCGAAAGCAGGAGTTCCATCATGAGCAGCATGTCTTCGGCGTGCCTGATCTCTCTCCACGTAATCCCATGCCTTCTCAGCCAACTCGCGCACATCATTGGCTTCATCCAGCCAAGGTTCACTCGCCCGCCAGGAACCGAGTTTCTCAGGAAAGTCTGGGCATCGACGATTAGCCTGTCTTCTGTCCCGATGGGAAAGGCTATGTCGGATTGAATCAGGGTCGCCGGATCGATCAACGCTAGATTGTCCGCCACGACATCGGCACTGTGACAATCTGCTTCTCTCAGAAGGATCTCGAGGCGGTCAGGTCGCATCACGTCATCGGCATCGAGAACCGCAATCCACTCTCCAATGGCAGCCTCGAGGCCCGCTGCCCTCGCCGGACCGGGTCCAGAGTTGGTTGCTAGCCGCAGGTGCCGGACGCGCGGGTCTCTTCGCTCCAAGTCTTCTGCTATGGCAGCCGTACGGTCTGTCGAAGCGTCATCTATAATGATTACTTCTGTATTGGCGACGGTCTGAGTGAGAACGGACGTTACAGTGCGCTCGAGTAGAGCTTCGGCGTTGTAGGCAGCAACTATGACGCTGACACGTGGAGGATTCATGTGCCTGCGCCAACGATACTTCTTGCCCTGCGGTAAAATAGGTAAAGTGGCCAGTAGGTTAAATAGAGTGCCCGCATCGCGGCATTCGGACAGTTCATCATGTGCGACCTCCGTTCCTCCCGGAAGCGCTCTCGCACATGACGCCATTTGCGCCGCGAACTCACACCAGTTGACGGCATCACGGATACTGCGTCGTGGAAGACCTTGACCTCGATCCCCGATCTCAATGCTCGCAGGAACCACTCGAAATCCATTGTTATACGAAACGAGGTGTCGAATGGGCCGACAGCGTCAAAAAGCGACCTCCTGCAAAATGCGCCCTGGTGTGGAAGCGGCTTGAACCAGTGTCGCATTCGGTTTCGAGACGGCGCCACGACACGGCGCGTCCGCCCATCGATGACGATAACAGAGAAACACACTATCGGCTGCGACACCCCGAGGCGCCTAACAGCCCCGGCAAGCGAGTGTTGATCCACAAATGTGTCTTCGGCTTGCAGGACCAAGATCCAGTCTCCACGCGCAAGTCTGATGCCCTTGTTCATTGCATCGGCGATCCCTTCATCCGGTTCGCTGATCCAGTTCACCTTATCACCTTGCTCAGAGAGAAATTCCGCGGATCCATCGGTTGAGCCTCCGTCGATCACGACATGCTCAAAGTCTCGGAATGTCTGTGTCTCAACGCTCGCAACTGTCTTCTTGAGCCCTTCCACGGAATTGTATGAAGCAGTCAGGATGGAAATCAGTGGCTCGCTCATCGAAGACCCTTCTCGATTTTCGATCACTACAGCAGGTTTTAGCCGGTGCCCTCAAGGGAAAGATGCCGGAGGCGACCTCAAGGTATGGAGCAAGATTCCGGTATAGCTCGAACCTGCAGGAATTGAACTCTGTGTGGTGGCGTGGTTGGCAGTCCCGGATGACCGGAC
>CAZPPH010000337.1:0-1938 GCA_964588375.1 uncultured Rhodobacterales bacterium
CTGGCGGTTTCTAAGCTACTATCCGGGCCTCTTGGTCGGGTTGCATGATCGTCGTTCCGGTGCGGTTCGACATGATCTGCGAGGCGAACGGTATCGAACATCGGCACAAAAAACCGAACCATCCGTGGACCAATGGCCAGGTCGAGCGGATGAACCGGACGATCAAGGACGCGACCGTCAAAAGGTACCACTACGACAGCCACGAACAGCTACGCAGCCACCTCGCGGACTTCCTCGATGCGTACAACTTCGCGCGCCGCCTCAAGACCCTCAGCGGCCTCACACCATACGAGTACATCTGCAAAATCTGGACTTCAGAGCCGGATCGATTAATCGTCGACCCGATCCACCAGATGCCGGGACTGAACACCAAGTGGCGACGGATAGCCATAGATTGAGCAGTATTCCTCGACTAACTCTCGCGTTCCGCTCTCCAGCCCTTCCCAATCCGCATTTCCATATATCGGCCGGGATGGAGCACGGCCCCAGAATCCATTGCTGTATTTCTTCTGCACGTTTGAAGGGGGAACTTCCGGGATGGTATCAACAGTCTTCGCCAATCCAGACTTCGTCAGAAATTCAACGAAGCCACAAGCCCCATCCTCGATTCGAAATACGTGGCTCGGGTCTTGCGCGCGAATTATCCGGCTCCAGTAGACAATCGACCATATTGCTCGCTCGAGGTCGGTTCCTGCTCCGTTCAAATCCACACCGAATAACCTTTGGATATGCTTAGATCGAAATCTCAACGAAGCCTTGGCATGGCGGTTTTCGATCACTACCGATTCTGCTGCGCTCCGAAGATCGCGAACTGCGTGAACCATGTGACGCCAACGAACGGCTCTCCGGCGTCGTCCAAATTGTCCGCGGCCATAGGGTGTTCGTCGATCGTCGACTGCGAACATCCACGAAGATATGCCGTCTATCCCGATTTCCTCGTGGCCAATTCCAAGCCCGAGTCCGCCACAAAAGTCGGCGGAGTACGCAGTTCCGCAACGTGGATGACCAACTATGAGGATTGAGACTTGGGTTGGTTCGCAACCAGCCGCAGCTCTATCTGTCCAACCTGCCAGTTTCCACATGTTGCCCCTACCGTTGGCTTGGTGCAGAGTTCTGGTGCCCGAGGCCGGACTCGAACCGGCACGCCTTGCGGCGGGGGATTTTGAATCCCCTGCGTCTACCATTCCGCCACTCGGGCGCACCCAGCATTGAATACACCGTGGTCATGGAGACTTAAACCCCGATTTCACTGGTGTGCGGATTGTAGGCCGCGCTTCCCCCAATCTCGCCGCCAACTTTCCAAGAAGTGACTTAGCCGGTATCTCGCCGCGGTAACGCCACTTCATGACGCGGCGAATATGTGATCCCCATAGATGAATGGCGTACGAACCTTTCTCAAATTCGGCTGGCTCGAGTACATCGGGTGCAACCAGTTTTGCATGATCCTCCCAAGAAACCGGATAGAAGACTTCGGTCGGTTGAGCCAAATGGATCTCGCCCGATTCTCTGAGAAAGTGCGTGAGAGCCCGCGGTCCTGTTGCCCCGTGTCCCCAATGCTCCAAGCGTGCGCCGCGTCCCAATGAGCCGAGCCAGAGCTTGCCTCTATCCCAATAGCTTGCATCTGGAGGATAGCCACGTGTCTCGGGGGAGAGTACCAACAGTCTTGCCAGTGTCGGCGAGTCCGAAGGCAAGGAGAGGATTGCATTGTTTACACGCCCTTCCGCTGCATAGCCGAACACGTGTCGATTGGAAAAATCAAAACGACGCAAGGCAAACACGTCCAAGTCGCACCACATATACTCAGTCTGGGCCAGCATGGCGTAGCGGAAGAGGTTGGAGTGGATCGAGGGCCAGCCGTTGTGGGGATAGCGCAATATACGTTTGCCCGAAAGGATCGGCTCGGCGTCGCGCACCTCGACGCCTTCGGGCACGTCCGCG
>CAZPPH010000338.1:0-1917 GCA_964588375.1 uncultured Rhodobacterales bacterium
TGGGCCTCCATCGGGTCGTTCGTCACCCGCTCCTCGCCCATGCGCTCCTTCCAGGCCGAAACCCACGCGTCGTTGATCTCGGTATCGGCGGACTGGAAGTAGTTCCACGCCGCGAGATGGCCGACGAGGTCGGAGGTGTCGAGGCCCGAGAGTTCTTCCTCGCCGACCGAGAAGGCGACGACGGGAATGTCGTCGGCCGACACGCCCTGGGCGGCGAGCTCCTTGTAGAAGCCCACGTTGGCGTCACCGTTGATCGTCGAGATGACACCGACCTTCTTGCCGTCGGCGCCGAGGGCGACGACCTCGGAGACGATCGTCGACCAGTCGGAATGGCCGAAGGGCGTGTAGTTCACGAAGATGTCCTCTTCGGGAATGCCCTGGTCCTGAATGTATTGTTCGAGGATCCGGTTGGTGGTCCGGGGATAGACGTAGTCGGTCCCGAGCAGGGCGAACTTCTCGACGCCGATCTCCTCGAGAAAATAGTCGGTGGCCGGGATCGCCTGCTGGTTGGGCGCGGCCCCGGTGTAGAAGACGTTCTTCGAGCTTTCCTCGCCCTCGTACTGGACGGGGTAGAACAGGAGGCCGTCGAGCTCCTCGATCACCGGCAGAACGGACTTGCGGCTGGCGGAGGTCCAGTTGCCGAAGATCACGTCGACCTCGTGGACGCTCAGGAGCTCGCGTGCCTTCTCCGCGAAGAGCGGCTGATCGGACGCCGGGTCGACGACGACCGCCTCGAGCTCGCAGCCGAGCACGCCGCCGGCGGCGTTCTGCTGCTCGATGAGCATTTCCATCGTGTCCTTCAGCGTCGTCTCGGAGATCGCCATCGTGCCCGAGAGCGAATGCAGGACGCCGACCTTGATCGGGCAGTCCTGCGCGGCCGCGGCGGTCGAGACGAGGCCCGCAATGGCCGCGGTTGTCAAAAGTCGAGTAGTCGACATCACACTATCCTTCATGCTTCCCGCGCAGGATAGGTCGTCAGAGATGAGCGCATCCCAGTCATGTTTTCCCCCGCGCAATTTCGTTCCTCGGCGCGACGGGGAGTGGCGCTTCTGCCAGACTCCGCCGTGCGGCCGCCGGCCTCTCTGGCCCGGCGCGGGTCAAGCTGTCCGCAACCGTGGGCAGCCTGAAGCGCATTCGCGGTCGCGGGGGGGTCGTCAGGGGTCGACTTTCCGGAATGGCGCAATTTTCAGCGCATTGTCGGGCAATGTCGCAAATCTTGGACGGTCCGATGTTGGACCGGGTGCCTAGCTCAGGAGCAATCCGACGCAGCGCGCCGCCTCGCTTTCGGCCTGCGCCGCCGCCCACCGGGCATCGCGGGGATCCTCGTTGAAGGCCGCCCGGGCGAGAAGCGCCTTGTGGGCGAACTTGGCCTCGAGCCGGATGTGCATGGTCCGGCGTTCGAGGCCGGCCGGCGTCACGGCTTCGGTGAGCGCGATCATCGTGGCGCGATGCGCCTCGGTCGCCTCTGCACGGGAATCCTGCATCAGCCAGCGATGTTCCATCTCCGCCGACAGGCGGCCGAGGCATTGCGCGAAGACCGCGTGAAGCGGTTCGGCCGCATTCGCCGGCTGGACCGGCGACAACGCGAGAACAAGGGCAGCGACGCAGCGTTGAACGCCGGGGACCAATCTGGTGCGTGGGCGGCTCATTGCCGAAGTTTCAGCGACAAAGATGTGGAAATCGTGACCGGATCAGGGCGCGAAACCGGCGCGACGCGCACGCGCCTTGAATGGGGCGAGCCGCTGCAAGTGCCGAATCGACCTATGCGCAGGTCCCGGCGAACGATGGATGCGGGAGAGCCCCGGGCGGACCTGCCGATCGACATCTGCGTGGAGCGCCACGCCGAAGGCAAGGTTCGCGACAAGCCTCCACGAGGGGACGCCAGACCGAGCGACGTGGGCGGGCATGCCCTGACCC
>CAZPPH010000339.1:0-1915 GCA_964588375.1 uncultured Rhodobacterales bacterium
CGGCTTGCTCTAGCCCCGCCGGCAATACTCCTGCGAACGGGTGAACGAGGCGATCTCCGCGGTCTTTCCGGCGCGCGTGAGTGGCCCCCAGTCGGCCGCCACCCCGCCCCCGCCTTCGGCGATCACCCCGTCCCGCGCCACGGTCGTGCCCATGATGCGCACCGCGCAGCGCAGGTTCGCGGTGCCCGACTTCAGCCCGTCCGCGGTGCGTGCCGCACAGCCGTAGCCTTCCGCGGTCGCCGGAGATATCTGCAGAAGCCCGTGCCAGCGCCCTCCGCCGCCGGAGACCTCCGGCTGCCAGGTGCTTTCGTGCTCGGCGAGCGCCGAGAGAAACCCGACCCAGAAGGCCTTGCGCTCGGGAAGGGCGGCCTGCGGAAAGGCAGGGCAGAAATCCTCCGCGTCCGCGGGCACGTCCGCGACGAGAGCCGCGCCGGGTCCGTCGAGGGCCGCCAGCACCGCGCCGGTCCATTCCGGCGCCTCCGCCTTGTGGTCCCAGGCCGCGACGGGTGGCACCGCGGCGCTTCTGCGCATGGTCTCGCCGGCCCCCGTCGCTCCACTGCCGCCGCACGACGAGAGAAGACCGGCCGCGAGGGCCGAGGTGAGTGCAAATCTGCGCATTGTCGCCTCCGGACACCCCCGGAGACGGGATGGCGCAACCTCGCGCCTCCTGTCGAGAGTTCCCGCGCGTGTGGTGTCCGGTCAGCGGGATCCCGCCCGTGGCGAGACCGGACACCACCCGGAGGCGAGGCGGATGGCGCCCCGCCGCCCCGGCGCGCCGCTCAGGCGGCGGGGCGCTCGTGGCGGCCTTCCTCGACCTCTTCGATGATCTTCGCCACGAACGCGTCGAGATCGCCGGGGTTGCGGCTCGTCACGATGCCGTTCGAGACCGCGACGGGTTCGTCGACCCAGTTCGCACCCGCATTCTTCACGTCGGTGCTGATCGAATGGTAGGACGTCATCGTGCGCCCTTCCACGACGCCCGCCTCGACGAGAATCCACGGCGCATGACAGATCGCGGCGACGATCCGGCCGTCCTTGACGAAGCCCTTCACGATTCCGAGCGCGGTCTCGTCGACCCTCAGAAGATCGGGGTTGATCTGGCCCCCCGGCAGGACGAGCGCGTCGTAATCGGAGACGGTCACCGCGTCGATCGCGAGATCGGCATCGGCTTGCCGGCCCCAGTCGTCCTTGTCCCAGCCCTTCACGGAATTTCCGTCGGGGGTGGCCACATGCACGGTGGCCCCCGCCTCGCGAAGCTTGTCGCGCGGCACCTCGAGTTCGGATTGCTCGAAGCCGTGGGTGGCCATGATGAGAATTTTCGCCTGGTCGATGCTTGGCATGTCGGGCTCCCGTATCCAGATGCGTCTACCGAGGCCGAACGCCGCTGCCCCCCGCGCGGGTTCCGGACCCCGCTGCGAATCCGGGAGAGGCGTGGGCGGCCGTGCCGGCCAGTGCCGAGCGGGCACCGCGCGCCCTTGCCGGCACCCCGGCCCTGTCCTAGAAACCCGCCGATTGATGGAGTGATGGCCCGATGCTCGACCTCGCCTACGACCCCCCGAAACCGAAGGTGATCCAGGGCGCGAAAAGCGACTGGGAGCTGGTGATCGGCCTCGAGGTTCACGCCCAGGTCGCCTCGAAGGCGAAGCTGTTCTCGGGCGCCTCGACCGAGTTCGGCGCCGAGCCCAACTCGAACGTCTCCTTCGTCGATGCGGCGATGCCGGGGATGCTGCCGGTCATCAACGAGTTCTGCGTGGCACAGGCCGTGCGCACGGGGCTCGGCCTCAAGGCGAAGATCAACCTCCGCTCCGCCTTCGACCGGAAGAACTACTTCTACCCCGATCTGCCCCAGGGCTACCAGATCTCCCAGCTCTACCACCCGATCGTCGGCGAGGGCGAGGTGATCGTCGAGATGGGC
>CAZPPH010000340.1:0-1898 GCA_964588375.1 uncultured Rhodobacterales bacterium
CCGTTTCCGCCGCCGGAGTTCCCCCTGCCGTTGCCCGAGCCGCCAAATGTTTTGACATTGCCGCCCCCGTCTGCATTTCCGTCACCGACCACGCCGTTGCGATGCGCTTCAGCCACTCGCGCCTCGACCGTGTCGCGCTTGATCTCACCGGTCGAACTGCTGATCACGATCTCGCGCCGGAACTCGGCGTTCTCGGCGATGATCCGGATCCGGCCGAGGAAAGACCTGCGGACCTCGGTGACCCTGTAGCCGATGGCCGCGAGCTCCCTGATGATCCGCGCGGCGTCCGCGCCGGCCATCGCAGCGAGCTCCGCGGCGCGATCCTGTTCCGGGGCGGGCTGCTGAGCCTTCGCCGCTCCGTCCCACGCGCAGAGGGCGAGGGCTGACACGGCGCTTATCAGTATGCGGTTGGTCATGGCGTCCAGTCTTGCACAGAAATGGGGCGGGAAGGTGACTTCGGTCTCGCATCGGGCGGTCCGGCCCGCAATGAGCGGCCCGGACCGCATGTCGGCGCGAACGGAACTCATGCGGGTTTGACCAGCCGGGCCTCGTGTTGCGCCGCGCCGAGCTTCGGAAGGTGATCGACCGGAACCAAGCGAGGCCCGGCAATTGGGCTGGAGCCGGACACACTCCTGTATCCGCCTCAGGGTGGAAAAGCGATTTTTGGGCCTGGGGGCTGATCGTCAACGGCGTTCTTTCCCGCCTTTCTGAACCACAGGTCCGGCTGGCGCCCCGCAACGCTTGCTCACTCAATCCAAAACGGGGTGTCGCCGGACCATTCTTTCGTCCGGGTCCGGCGCCACTCGCGCAAGGTCCCTGTCGGAAAACGCAACCATCCGATCGAAGCCACCGACGACGGTCCCTGGCGTCCTGCCAGCGACGCGCCGGCCGGGTGCAACATCCGGCGACCGTGTTTCCGCACGATGCGCAGCGCGCTTGAAACTCGATCTGCCGGCGCGTATGTGGCGCGCAGCATCAGACGAGAGATAAATGGCCAATCCCCTTCAGTTCATACAGCAGGTGCGCGCGGAAGTCGCGAAGGTCGTCTGGCCAACACGCCGCGAGGTCCTGGTGACGTCGGCGATGGTCTTCACGATGGCGGTTCTGACCGCGATCTTCTTTTTCTTCGTCGACTTTCTCATCCGGCAGGGGCTGCAGGGCATTCTCGGCTTTTTCTAGCGCCAGAAGCCCTCTTGATTCCGTCGCGCGTGCCGCGTATCCCCGCGTCATTCCCCGACATGTTGCGACAAACGGCCCCGAGCGGTCTGCGCCCCTTGTCCGGGAGACGGGACAAACCCCGGGATGGCAAGCCCGGAAGCGAAAGGGACATGACCCATGGCCAAGCGCTGGTATTCGGTGAGCGTGCTGTCGAACTTCGAGAAGAAGATCGCCGAGCAGATCCGGACGGCCGTTCAGGATGCCGGGCTCGAGGACGAGATCGAGGAGGTTCTGGTGCCCACCGAGGAGGTCATCGAGGTGCGTCGCGGCAAGAAGGTGCCCACCGAGCGCCGGTTCATGCCGGGCTACGTGCTCGTCCGGATGGAGATGACCGACCGGGGCTATCACCTCATCAACTCGATCAACCGGGTCACCGGCTTTCTCGGCCCCCAGGGCCGGCCGATGCCGATGAAGGACGCCGAGGTCGAGGCGATCCTCGGCCGTGTCGCCGAGGGCGAGGAGGCCCCGCGCACGCTGATCTCCTTCGAGATCGGCGAGAAGGTGAAGGTCAACGAGGGCCCGTTCGAGGATTTCGACGGCATGGTCGAGGAGGTCGACGAGGACAATCAGCGCCTCAAGGTCACGGTCTCGATCTTCGGTCGGGCGACGCCGGTGGAACTCGAATTCACGCAGGTTTCGAAACAGGGGTGAGGCACCTCGCCGCGTTCTCGGAACGTCGC
>CAZPPH010000341.1:0-1880 GCA_964588375.1 uncultured Rhodobacterales bacterium
TTGTTGGGTGCGAAGGCAAGATATTGTCACGGCGCAAGGACCGACCCTCACTGGTGTGAATCCCGGAGACAAAATGGACAGCGGTAGCGGTCGGATGATCTGACCGTCGCGGAGTAAAATTCCGCATCTTGCGCCTGAGGCAACGAGCTGAAGGCGAGGAGATGTATGCTGTGGATCTATACGGGCGGGTGCGCCGGGCGTGCCATGTCGAGGGGATGAGCAAGAGTGAAGCGGGGCGGCTGTTCGGGATCGACCGCAAAACGGTGGCGAAGATACTGGAGCACTCGGTTCCACCGGGTTACCGGCGGTCGAAGCCGCCGGTCCGGCCGAAGCTCGATCCGTTCATTCCGGTCATCGACCAGATCCTGGAGGACGACAGGAGCCAGCTGAAGAAGCAGCGGCATACGGCCAGGCGGATCTTCGAGCGGCTCCGGGACGAGCACGGGTTCACCGGCGGTATCACCATCGTCACCGATTACGTGCGGGAAAAGAAGCGGCGATCACGGGAGGTTTTCGTGCCGCTGTCGCATCCGCCGGGGCACGCGCAGGTCGACTTTGGAGAGGCGGTTGGCGTGATCGGCGGGGTCAGGCGCAAGCTGCACTACTTCGCGATGTCGCTACCGCATTCGGATGCGCTCTTCATCAAGACATACCCGGCCGAGACGACCGAGGCGTTCTGCGACGGGCATGTCGCGGCCTTCGCCTTCTTCGGCGGCGTGCCGGCGTCGATCCTGTATGACAACACTACCATCGCGGTCGCGAAGATCCTCGGCGATGGGACCCGCAAGCGCACCCGGGCCTTCTCGGAGTTGCAGTCGCATTACCTGTTCGAGGACAGGTTCGGCCGGCCGGGCAAGGGCAACGACAAGGGCAATGTGGAGGGCATGATCGGCTTCGGCCGGCGCAACTTCCTGGTGCCGATGCCGCGCTTCGAGAGCTTCGAGGCGCTGAACGCCTGGCTGGAGGAACAGTGCCTCAAACGCCAGGACGCAGTTCTCCGGGGGCACGGCGAGACGATCGGCGAACGGCTCATGCGGGATCTCGACGCGCTGATGGAACTGCCGCCCACGCCCTATGACGCCTGCGAGAAGGTCAGCACACGGGCGACGTCGACCTCCATGGTGCGCTATCGCTGCAATGATTACTCGGTGCCGGTGGCCTATGCCCATCACGAGGTGCAGGTCCGCGGCTATGTCGGCGAAGTCGTGATCGGCTGCGGGGCCGAGGTGATCGCGCGACATCGCAGGTCCTACGAGAAGGCCGACATGGTCTTCGATCCGATGCACTTCCTGCCGCTGCTGGAACAGAAGGTCGGGGCTCTCGACCAGGCTGCCCCTTTGCAGGGTTGGGACCTGCCCGACGCGTTCGCCACGCTGCATCGGCTGCTCGAGGCGCGGATGGGCAAGAAGGGGAAGCGGGAATACGTGCAGGTCCTGCGCCTGCTGGAGACCTTCGAGATGACCCATGTCCACGGCGCGGTGCGCCAGGCGCTCGACCTCGGCGCCATCGGCTATGACGCGGTCAAGCACCTCGTTCTGTGCCGCGTCGAACGGCGTCCGCCACGGCTCGATCTCGACATCTATCCCTACCTGCCCCGCGCCCGGGTCGAGACCACGAGGCCGGCCAGCTACATGAGCCTGATGTCGGGAGCGGGTCCATGAACGACACGCCGCAGGTGCTGCTCCAGCACCATCTCAGGAAGCTTCGACTGCCGACCTTCAACAGCGAATACGCCAAGCTGGCCCGACAATGCGCGGCCGAGGGCAAGGACCATGTCCAGTATCTGCTCAGGCTCTGCGAGCTGGAGCTGATCGAGCGCGAGCGACGGATGATCGAACGCCGGATCAAGGCGGCGAAGTTCCCCGCCACCAAGAGCCTCG
>CAZPPH010000342.1:0-1878 GCA_964588375.1 uncultured Rhodobacterales bacterium
CCACCGGCGGGCAGGTGCAGACGAGGTGGCGATCGCCCCAGGCGTTGTCGACGCGGTTCACCGGCGGCCAGTACTTGTCGACCCGGAAGGCGCCCGGAGGGTAGCAGCCCTGTTCGCGGGTGTAGGGCCTGTTCCAGTCGCCGACGAGGTCCTCGACGGTGTGGGGCGCGCGTTTCAGGGGGTTGTTCTCGGGGTCGAGGTCGCCCGTCTCGATCGCCGCGATCTCGTCGCGGATGGCGAGCATGGCGGTGACGAACCGATCGAGCTCGGCCTTCGTCTCGCTCTCGGTCGGTTCGACCATGAGCGTGCCCGCGACCGGCCAGGACATCGTGGGGGCGTGAAAGCCGCAGTCGACGAGGCGCTTGGCGATGTCGTCGACCGTGACGCCGGCCTCGGCGAAGGGCCGCGTGTCGAGGATGCATTCGTGGGCGCAGCGGCCGTTCCTGCCCTTGAAGAGCACGTCATAGGCCCCTTCGAGCCTCTTGGCGATGTAATTGGCGTTGAGGATGGCGACGCGGGTCGCCTGCGTCAGCCCCTCGCCGCCCATCATCAGGCAATAGGCCCAGGAGATCGGCAGGATCGAGGCCGACCCGTAGGGCGCCGCCGACACCGGCCCCTCCGTGCCGCCGGCCTCGGGATGGCCGGGCAGGTACCGCGCGAGATGCGCCTTCACGCCGATCGGCCCCATGCCGGGCCCCCCGCCGCCGTGGGGGATGCAGAAGGTCTTGTGGAGGTTCAGGTGCGAGACGTCCGCCCCGATCTCGCCGGGCTTCACGAGTCCGACGAGCGCGTTGAGGTTCGCCCCGTCGAGATAGACCTGCCCGCCGTGGTGATGGGTGATCTCGCAGACCTCGCGCACGGTCTCCTCGAAGACCCCGTGGGTCGAGGGATAGGTGATCATGCAGGCCGCGAGCCTCTCGCCAGCGGCTTCGGCCTTGGCGCGAAAGTCGGCGACGTCGATATCGCCGTTTCCGGCCGCCTTCACGATGACGACCTCCATGCCCGCCATCTGTGCGGAGGCCGGGTTGGTGCCGTGGGCGGAGGTGGGGATGAGGCAGACCCGCCGCTCGGGGTGGCCATTGGCGCGGTGGAAGGCGGCAATGGTGAGAAGCCCCGCATATTCGCCCTGGGCACCGGAATTGGGCTGCATCGACATCGCGTCGTAACCGGTTATCTGGCACAGGATGTCGGAGAGGTCGGTCAGCAATTCCGTGTAGCCGCGCACTTGGTCCGAGGGCGCGAAGGGGTGGATGTTGGCGAACTCGGGCCAGGTGATCGGCATCATCTCGGCGGCCGCGTTGAGCTTCATCGTGCAGGAGCCAAGCGGGATCATCGCGCGGTCGAGGGCGAGATCGCGGTCGGCGAGCCGGCGCATGTAGCGCATCATCTCGGTCTCGGCACGGTTGAGATGGAAGATCGGGTGCGTGAGGTAGTCGGACGCCCGGTAATGGTGCTCGGGCAGGCGGGTGTAGCCACCGGGGAACTCGTCGCGCGAATAGGAGAGACCGAAGGCGCGCCAGACCGCTTCGAGGGTATCGGGGCGGACCGTCTCGTCGAGCGCGATGCCGATCTTCGTCTTGCCGACGCGCCGGAAATTGATGCGCTCGCGGCGGCCCGCTTCCATGATCACGCCCTGAAGCGCGCCGACCTCGACGGTGAAGGTGTCGAAGAAGCACTGCGGCTCGACGGTGTAACCGCCCGCCTCGAGCCCCTGCACGAGCCGCTCGGCCTTGCGGTGAATGCGCTGCGCGATGGCCTTCAGCCCCTCGGGCCCATGGAAAACGGCATAGAACGAGGCCATGACGGCGAGAAGCGCCTGGGCGGTGCAGACGTTCGAGGTCGCCTTCTCGCGGCGGATGTGCTGCTCGCGGGTCTGGA
>CAZPPH010000343.1:0-1832 GCA_964588375.1 uncultured Rhodobacterales bacterium
CGGCCGGCCATCTTGTCGCCCGGCTGCAGCTTGCGCTTCACCGCGACGAAGACCTTGACCATCTTCATCACGCCGGGAGGCAGGTCGTCGCCCCGGCGCACCTTCTCGACCTTGTCCTCGAAACGGTGCTCGAGGGCGCGCTTCTGCGCCTCGTACTGGGCGTTGAGCGCCTCGACGGCCTGAGCTTCCCTCTCGTCCTCGAGGGCGAGCTGCCACCACTGACCTCTGGAAAGCGACTCGAGCAGATCTTCATCGATGACCGATTTCGGCTTGATGCCCTTCGGCCCCCGCACGGCGGTCTGGCCGAGGATCATGTCCTTCAGTCGCGCGTAGATATTGCGTTCCAGAATGGCGAGCTCGTCGTCGCGGTCCCGCCCGAGGCGGGCGATTTCCTCACGCTCGATCTGCAGCGCGCGCTCGTCTTTTTCCACGCCGTGCCGGTTGAAGACCCGTACCTCGACGATCGTGCCGAAATCGCCCGGCGGCAGCCGGAGCGAGGTATCGCGAACGTCCGATGCCTTCTCGCCGAAGATCGCCCGGAGAAGCTTTTCCTCCGGTGTCATCGGGCTCTCGCCCTTCGGTGTGATCTTGCCCACAAGAATATCCCCAGGCCCGACATCGGCACCGATGTAGACGATGCCCGCCTCGTCGAGGTTTCTGAGCGCCTCTTCGCCGACGTTCGGGATATCCCGGGTGATCTCTTCGGGACCAAGCTTGGTGTCACGCGCGGCCACCTCGAACTCATCGATGTGGATCGACGTGAAAACGTCGTCCCGGACGATGCGTTCCGAGATCAGGATGGAATCTTCGTAATTGTAGCCGTTCCAGGGCATGAACGCGACGACCACGTTCTTGCCGAGCGCGAGCTCGCCGAGATCCGTCGACGGACCGTCGGCGATGACCTCGCCGCGCGTCACCGTATCGCCCACCTTCACCAGCGGGCGCTGGTTGATGCAGGTGTTCTGGTTCGACCGCTGGAACTTGCGCAACCGGTAGATATCCACACCCGGGTCGCCCGGCTCGAGGTCTTCCGTGGCGCGCACGACGATCCGCTGCGCATCGACCTGGTCGATCACGCCGGCGCGGCGGGCCTGAATGGCCGCGCCCGAGTCGATGGCCACCTTCTCCTCGATGCCGGTGCCGACGAGGGGAGCCTCGGCCTGCAGGAGCGGCACCGCCTGGCGCTGCATGTTCGAGCCCATCAGAGCGCGGTTGGCGTCGTCGTTCTCGAGAAACGGGATGAGCGAGGCCGCGACGGAGACGAGCTGCTTCGGTGACACGTCGATCAGCGACACGTCGGTCGAGGGGGCCAGCGTGTATTCACCCGACTGCCGGGTCGAGACGAGATCGTTGATGAACTTGCCCTTGTCGTCGAGCTGGGCGTTGGCCTGCGCAACGACATGGCGCATTTCCTCGGTGGCCGACATGTAGTGGACTTCGTCGGTCACCTGCGCGTCTTCGACCTTGCGGTAGGGCGTTTCGATGAAGCCGTACTTGTTGACCCGCGCGAAGGTCGCCAGCGAGTTGATGAGGCCGATGTTCGGGCCTTCCGGGGTTTCGATCGGGCACATGCGCCCGTAGTGCGTCGCGTGGACGTCGCGCACCTCGAAACCCGCGCGCTCGCGGGTGAGCCCGCCCGGCCCGAGGGCCGAGAGGCGCCGCTTGTGCGTGACCTCCGAAAGCGGGTTGGTCTGGTCCATGAACTGCGAAAGCTGCGAGGAGCCGAAGAACTCGCGCACCGCCGCCGCGGCGGGCTTCGCGTTGATCAGGTCCTGCGGCATGACCGTGTCGATCTCGACCGACGACATGCGCTCCTTGATCGCGCGCTCCAT
>CAZPPH010000344.1:0-1829 GCA_964588375.1 uncultured Rhodobacterales bacterium
TTCGCCAACGGCGCCCAGATCATGTTCGACCAGTTCATCTCCTCGGGTGAGCGCAAGTGGCTCAGGATGTCGGGCCTCGTGATGCTCCTGCCCCACGGCTACGAGGGCCAGGGCCCCGAGCACAGCTCCGCCCGCCTCGAGCGCTTCCTGCAGATGAGCGCGGAAGACAACTGGATCGTGGCGAACTGCACGACGCCGGCGAACTACTTCCACATCCTCCGCCGCCAGTTGCACCGCGACTACCGCAAACCGCTCGTGCTGATGACGCCGAAGTCGCTTCTCCGCCACAAGCTCGCGGTTTCGAAGGCGCACGAGTTCACCGACGGCTCCTCGTTCCACCGCGTTCTCTGGGACGACGCGCAATACGGCAATTCCGACACCACGCTGAAGCCCGACGACAGGATCCGCCGGGTCGTTCTCTGCTCGGGCAAGGTCTATTTCGACCTTCTCGAAGAGCGCGACACGCGCGGGCTCGACGACGTCTATCTCCTGCGGGTCGAACAGTTCTACCCGTTCCCCGCATTGTCGCTCGTCAAGGAGCTCGAACGCTTCCCGAACGCCGACTTCGTCTGGTGCCAGGAGGAACCGAAGAACCAGGGCGGGTGGTTCTTCATGGAACCGAACATCGAATGGGTGCTGACCCGCATCGGCGCGAAGCACAAGAGGCCCGGCTATGTCGGCCGCAACGCCGCCGCCTCGCCCGCAACGGGCCTCGCCTCCGCCCACAAGGCCCAGCAAGCCGCCCTGGTCGACCAGGCGCTGACGATCGAAGGATAAGACGACATGAGTATCGAAATCCGCGTGCCCACGCTCGGCGAAAGCGTCACCGAGGCGACCGTGGCGACCTGGTTCAAGAAACCGGGCGACGCCGTTGCGGTCGACGAGATGCTTTGCGAGCTGGAAACCGACAAGGTGACGGTCGAGGTCCCCTCCCCCGCCGCCGGCACCCTCGGCGAAATCGTCGCCGAGGAAGGGGCCACGGTCGGTGTCGATGCGCTTCTGGCCACGCTTTCGGAAGGCGAAGGCGCCGCACCGGCGAAGGCCGGAAAGCCCGCGCCGGCCGAAGCCCCCGCCCCGGCGGAGGCGCCGGAACCGGGCCCGGCGGACAGCGGCGGCGGCGAAACCGTTGCCGTCATGGTCCCGGCCTTGGGCGAAAGCGTCACCGAGGCCACCGTCTCGACCTGGTTCAAGGCCGAGGGCGACAGCGTGGCGGCCGACGAGATGCTCTGCGAACTGGAGACCGACAAGGTCTCCGTCGAGGTCCCGGCACCCGCCGCGGGGACGCTCTCGAAGATCATCGCCGCCGAGGGCACGACGGTCGAGGCGGGCGGCCAGCTCGCCGAGCTCGCCGCCGGCGCCGGCGGGGCCGTGCAGGCCCGCGCGGTCGACCCCCGGCCCCAGCCCGACGCCGGGCCCGAAGAGGTCGCGGAAGCGGAGGTCAACGTCGCCGCCGCCGGCCGCGGAGATGTCGAGAACGCCCCTTCGGCGACCAAGATGATGGCCGAGAAGGGGCTCGACCCGTCCAAGGTCGAGGGCACCGGCAAGGACGGCCGGATCATGAAGGAAGACGTCCAGAAGGCGCTGGCCTCTCCCGCCCCGGCCCCCGCCGAGCCGGCGCCCGCGAAGGCCCCGCCCCGCGCGCCCGTCGCCGCCGAGGACGCCGCCCGCGAGGAACGGGTGAAGATGACGCGCCTGCGCCAGACCATCGCCCGCCGCCTGAAGGACGCCCAGAACACCGCCGCGATGCTGACGACCTACAACGAGGTCGACATGTCGGCGACGATGGACCTGCGCCGCGAATACAAGGACCTCTTCGAGAAGAAGCACGG
>CAZPPH010000345.1:0-1820 GCA_964588375.1 uncultured Rhodobacterales bacterium
GAGAAGCACAGGGTGACGTTCACCATCCGGCCCTCGTCGGAAAGCGTCTTGCAGGCCTTGAGCCCCTCCCAGGTCAGCGGCACCTTGATCGCGATATTCTCCGCGATCTTCGCCAGTTCCCGGCCCTCGGCGACCATGCCCTCGGCGTCGGTCGCGACGGTTTCGGCGCTCACCGGCCCCGAGACCATCTCGCAGATTTCCTTCACGACCTCCTTGAAGTCGCGTCCGGATTTCATGACCAGCGAGGGATTGGTCGTCACCCCGTCGACCATTCCGAGATCGTGGAGGTCGCGGATCGCATCGGTATCAGCGGTATCGACAAAGAATTTCATGGCCTCGCCTCTGGCATGTCTATGAAGGTTGCGGCAGTGATAGCAGGGTCCCGCGGCGCGCCGAAAGCCCCCATTTCGCGGCCGCCCCGACCCCTTGGAGGACACTTGTTGAACATCTCGCCACGCCTCGTCCCCACCGCCCCGTCGAGACCCGTGCGCGCCGCGACATGAGGCGAACGTGATCCGCAGCTTCGGGGAAGGCGAACGGGTCGCCGTGCTGACCACCCAGCCCCTCGGCAGGCCGCTCGACTACAAGGCGCCCGCCGGGGGCTGCCTCACGGGCGCTTTCGTCGAGGTCCCGCTCGGGCCGAGAAAGGTGCTCGGCGTGGTCTGGGGGCCGGGCGAGGGGGGCTTCGATATCGCGAAGCTGCGCCCCGTCCTCCGCGTGCTCGACGCGGCCCCGATGCGCGAGGAGATGCGCGAGTTCATCACCCGCGCAGCCGACTACACGCTCACCCCGCTGCCGGCCATGCTGCGCCTCGGCCTCCGCTCGCCGGGCCTCGGCGACCCGCCGTCGATGCGCAAGGTCTACCGGCCGGGCCACGGCACGCCCGACCGGATGACCGAGGCACGCGGCCGGGTGCTCGAGACCCTGCGCGGGATGGGCGGGCTCGCTTTCACGCTCGGAGAGCTCGCCGAGGCGGCCGGTGTGACACCTTCTGTAATCAAGGGCCTCGTGAAATCCGGCGCGGTGTCCGAGGAGGACACGCCGCGCGACCTGCCCTACCCGCGGCTCGACCCCGGCGAGAGCGTCTACGACCTCACCGAAGAGCAGACCGCCGCCGCAGACACGCTCCGGCGCGGGGTCGAGAGCGGCGAATACGCGACGACGCTCCTGCGCGGGGTCACCGGCTCGGGCAAGACGGAAGTCTATCTCGAAGCCGTCGCGGCCTGCCTCGGGGCCGGCCGGCAGGCGCTGGTGCTTCTTCCGGAAATCGCGCTGACGGCGGAGTTTCTCACCCGCGTCGAGGCGCGGTTCGGCGCGCGGCCCGCCGAATGGCACTCGGGCATCACCATGACCGAGCGGCGGCGCTGCTGGCGCATGGTCGGCGAGGGCGGCGCGGGCCTCGTCGTCGGCGCCCGCTCCTCGCTCTTTTTGCCGTTCCGCGACCTCGGCCTCGTCGTCGTCGATGAAGAGCACGACACCTCCTACAAGCAGGAGGACGGCGTGCTCTACAACGCCCGCGACATGGCCGTCCTGCGCGCCTCGATCTGCGGCGCGCAGGTGGTGCTGGCCTCGGCCACGCCCTCGCTCGAAAGCTGGGCCAATGCCGAGGCGGGCAAATACGCCCGGATCGAGCTGACCACGCGGTTCGGCGAGGCGGTCCTGCCGAAGATGCGCGCCATCGACATGCGCGCCGAGGACCTGCCCGGCAGCCGCTGGGTCTCGCCCAGCCTCGCGGGTGCCGTGCGCGCGCGGCTCGATGCGGGCGAGCAGTCGCTTCTCTTTCTCAACCGCCGGGGCTACGCGCCGGTCACCATCTGCCG
>CAZPPH010000346.1:0-1813 GCA_964588375.1 uncultured Rhodobacterales bacterium
ATAATGTTCAGTTCTTGGAAGTCGCCTAATGCAATTCTACGTCCAATCTCATCCAAAGTGATATGACGTTGCGTTCTAACGGATTGCTCACGCTGCAATTGCGAACGTTTTGCGGCAATCTGTTTTGCTTCACGCTCATCTTCCAATACATGGAATCTATCACCTGCTTGTGGCGCTCCATCCAATCCTAAAATTGAAATTGGCGTGGACGGCCCGGCACTTTGTATGTTGTTTCCTCTTTCATCCTGCATGGCTTTGACCTTACCGCTGCAGGTACCTGCCAATACATAATCGCCTATGTTCAACGTACCGGTCTGCACCAAAATCGTGGCCACATAACCTCTACCTTTATCCAAGAAGGCCTCTACTACCGTTCCTGTTGCCAGTCGGTCTGGATTTGCTTGCAGCTCCAATAATTCGGCCTCCAACAATACTTTCTCCAACAACTCTTTTACGCCTTGACCTGTCTTCGCTGAAATATCGTGGGATTGTACTTTACCTCCCCAATCTTCCACCAATAAGTTCATACTGGCCAAACCTTCTTTCACCTTGTCCGGGTTTGCTGTTGGCTTATCAACTTTGTTGATTGCAAATACTATCGGCACTCCCGCTGCCTGTGCGTGACTTATAGCTTCTTTTGTTTGCGGCATAATGTCGTCATCAGCAGCAATTACAATTATGGCAATATCGGTTACCTGGGCACCACGTGCACGCATAGCGGTAAACGCTTCGTGACCTGGTGTATCCAAGAATGTGATTCTTTGCCCATCTTCCAAAGCAACACTATAGGCCCCAATGTGCTGGGTAATTCCACCACTCTCACCTGCGATCACATTTTCTTTCCGGACATAGTCCAACAAGGACGTTTTACCATGATCAACGTGGCCCATCACCGTAACGATCGGGGCACGCGGCACTAAGTCTTCGGGAGTATCTTTGACTTCCTCAATCGTCTCCTCGATTTCAGCAGTAACGAATTCAACTTCGTAACCAAATTCATCGGCAACAATGGAAAGTGTTTCGGCGTCCAAACGCTGGTTCATAGTTACCATAATACCAAGCGACATACAGGCCGAAATAATTTGGGTGGTCGAAACGTTCATCATGGTAGCCAGCTCGTTAACCGTAACAAATTCGGTTACTTTAAGCGTTTTGCTGTCCATTTCTTGCTGTTCAAGATCTTTCTCCGTTTGTTGACGGTGCTGATCTCTTTTCTCCCTACGATATTTGGCTCCTTTGCCCTTACTGGATTTACCTTGAAGTTTTTCCAAGGTTTCCCGTACTTGTTTTTGTACTTCTTCTTCGGTAGGCTCTACCTTAGGCGCGGATGAACGCTGTCCTTTTCTAGCAGCACCTCCTCGAGTATTTCGAGCTCCACCAGATTGCGGGCCGTTCTTAACTATTCTTCTACGGCGTTTTTTACGATCCCCGCTATCGGACGAACTACCTTTACTGGATTTTTGAGTGTCCTCTTTTTTCTTTTTGACAGGCTTTTTAAACTGCGAAAGATCAATCTTGTCACCGGTAATCTTGGGACCTGAAAGCTTTTGGTATTTTGTCTTTATGGTTCCGTCTTCGGTTCCTTCGGACTCTTCTTTAGCATCGGCACCTTCTTGTTTGGCCTCTTCTGCCTCTTTTTTCTCAGGAGCTTCCGTCTTTTCAGACTTTTCCTTAGCCGGCGCTTCTTCCTTTACTTCCTCCTTAGCTTCAGCTTTTTTGGGCTCAACTTTTGGAGTTTCCTCCTCTTTTGGCTTCTCTTCCTTGGGCTTCTCCGATTTTTTGTCTAAATCAATTTTGCCCACGGTCTTGGGCC
>CAZPPH010000347.1:0-1804 GCA_964588375.1 uncultured Rhodobacterales bacterium
CCGCTCATTCTCTACAACGCCAACGAGCCGGGCCAGCTCGAGACCTGCGAGGCGATGGGCGCCGAGATCCTGAAGCTTTGCGTGGAGGTGGGCGGCTGCCTGACGGGCGAGCATGGTGTGGGGATCGAGAAGCGCGATCTCATGACCACCCAGTTCGACCCGGTCGACCTCGAGGCGCAGATGGCGGTGAAGGACGTGTTCGATCCCGCCTGGCGGCTCAACCCCGCCAAGGTCTTCCCCCTCGCGGCCTCGACGGCGCGCCGCGCGGCGGTGGCGGAACCGGAAGCCGCCTGAGGCGGCCCCGCCTCCGGCGGGAGTATTTTTAGGAACAGAGAATCCCGATGCTGGACGCCAATGCCCCCGACAGCGAAGCCGCGATCGCCGAGGCGATCCGCGAAGCGGACGGCCCGCTGGCGATCGTCGGTGGCGGCACCCGGCCCGTCGGCGGGCCGCGCGAGGGCGAGCGGCTGTCGACGGCGGGGCTTTCCGGCATCACGCTCTACGAGCCCGGCGCGCTGACCCTCGTCGCGAAAGCCGGCACGCCTCTGGCCGAGATCGAAGCCGCACTCGCCGCCGAGGGCCAGGGCCTGCCGTTCGAGCCGGTCGACCACCGGGGGATCTTCGGCACCGAGGGCGCGCCCACCCTCGGCGGCGCCGTCGCCTCGGGCGCGTCCGGGCCCCGCCGCGTGGCGGTCGGTGCGGTGCGGGATTTCCTGCTCGGGGTGCGCTTCGTGGATGGCAGCGGACAGGTCATCAAGAACGGCGGGCGGGTGATGAAGAATGTCACCGGCTACGACCTCGTCAAGCTCATGTGCGGAAGTCACGGCACGCTCGGGGTGCTGACGGAGGTATCTCTCAAGGTGCTGCCGTCCGCGGCGGCGCGGGCGACGCTGGTGCTCGAAGGGCTCGACACGGGGTCCGCTGTCAAGGCGATGGCTGCTGCCATGGGCTCGCCCTTCGAGGTGACCGGAGCGGCATACGACCCCGAGGCGGGTGAGACGATGCTGCGTCTCGAGGGCTTCGCCACCCAGGTCGCCTACCGTGCCGAGCGTCTTCAGTCGTTGCTCGCGCCGTTCGGCGCGGCCCGCCTCGAGAGCGACCCCGACGCCGTGGCCACACGCTGGACCGGCATCCGCGATGTCGCGATGGCCCACGGAACCGGGGAAGACCTCTGGCGCATCTCGGTGAAACCCTCCGACGGGACGCAGGTCGCCGCCGCTCTCGGCGGGGCGCGCTTCATGCTCGACTGGGCCGGGGGCCTCGTCTGGGCGGCGACCGCGCCGGGGACCGACGTGCGCGCCCGGCTTGCGGGCATTCCAGGTCACGCGACGCTTCTGCGGGCGGCCCCCGAAACGCGCGCCCGGCTCGGTACCTTCCACCCCGAGCCCTCCCCCGTTGCGGCTCTCGCAGCGGGCCTGCGCGCCCGCTTCGATCCGCGCGGCGTGCTGAACCCGGGGTTGATGGACACGTCGGTGGTCACCGCATGAGCCGGGTGCGGCGCCCCTCACGTCCGGCACCAGCCCCACGGTTTCGAATTTTCCTTCCCGCCATGGACAGGGTCTGAGACACGAGACATGCAAACGAACTTCACGCCCGAACAACTGAAGGACCCTGCGGTCGCGCGGTCGAACGAGATCCTGCGCGCCTGCGTGCATTGCGGGTTCTGCACGGCGACCTGCCCGACCTACCAGGTGCTCGGCGACGAACTCGACAGCCCGCGGGGCCGTATCTACCTCATCAAGGACATGCTCGAGAACGACCGGCCGGCGGACGCGAAGACCGTCAAGCACATCGACCGGTGCCT
>CAZPPH010000348.1:0-1803 GCA_964588375.1 uncultured Rhodobacterales bacterium
CCATCTGCGCGCCCATGTTCTCGAACTTGTCCTCGAGCTCGATCTCCTTGGCGACCGTCACACCGTCCTTGGTGATGCGGGGCGCGCCGAAGCTCTTCTCGAGAACGACGTTGCGGCCCTTGGGGCCGAGGGTGACCTTCACCGCGTCTGCCAGAATGTTGACGCCTTTCAGCATCTTGTTCCGGGCGTCGGTGTCGAATTTGACGTCCTTAGCAGCCATTTTGCTACTCCTTTGATCCGTGGATTACCTTGAGACCCGTCGCCGGTCAGGCGGCCTTGGCGGCCTTGGCGTCGGTGACGATCCCGAGGATGTCCGATTCCTTCATGATCAGAAGCTCTTCGCCGTCGAGCGTGATCTCGGTGCCCGACCACTTGCCGAAGAGAACGCGGTCGCCCGCCTTCACGGCCATCTCGATCAGTTCGCCCGAATCCTTCCGGGCCCCTTCGCCGACCGAAACGATTTCGCCTTCCGACGGTTTTTCCTTGGCGCTGTCGGGGATGATGAGACCACCCTTGGTCTTGTCTTCACCCTCGATACGGCGGACAAGGACACGGTCGTGCAACGGTTTGAATGCCATCTGGAACGCTCCTTCGTTCTGTTGATCTTTGCGATCGCTGAGTCTGTTTAGCACTCGCACGCTGTGAGTGCTAACGCCGCGGAGATAGGCGAGCCTCGCGGCGCTGTCAACAGCCTCTCGCGGACCGGCGCGTCGGACATGGCGAGGTCTTCGCGCGGCTCCTGCCGGGCCTCAGCCGAGTGGCGTCACTTCGTCGCCCAAAGCGACGATGCCGGCGCTCACGACCCGGGCGGTCACACCGCCATGGCCGCGGACCGCGCCGTAGCCGCCCGGCCCCAGCGCCTCCTCCATTCGCGAACAGGGCGCACAGGGTCCGGTGACGTGCAACACCGCATTTCCGATCCGAACTTCCCGGTCGCGCAGGGACAAAAGGTTGATTCCGGCCACGAGGATGTTGCGCCTCAGGTCCTCCGGCGCCACCGGCCCCCGACCGAGAAAACTGCCGATCGCGGCGAGATGCTCTTCCTGCACGAGCGTCACCGCCCGCTTGTCGCTCGCCCCGTGGTCGCCTTCGAGGCCCCGGTCCTCCACAAGGCAGCGTTCCACCGGCAGAAGCGGCGCCCGCCGCCCGGGCCGCAGGCCGACCCAGACCACCCGGCCGGGCTGCGCTGTCCGGCGAACGAGCGTTTTCAAGTCCTCCACGGCGTGCTCCTTCGCCAGAGCCTCAGGGCGCCCGCCACGAGAACGAGCGGCGGCAGAAGCGAGACCGCGGCAAGCGTGAAGCTCGCTCCGCTTCCGTCGCCCAGGAGCCCGACCCCCCGCATCAGTGTGAATTGCGCGTTATCGACCGAGATCATCAGCGGCCAGAGGTACTGGTTCCACCCCAGCGTGAAGGCCACGGCGAACACCGCGCCGATCATCGGCCACGACAGCGGCACGGCGAACTCCGCGAGAAACCGGACCGGCCCCGCCCCGTCGAGCCGCGCCGCCTCGAGAAGCTCCGGCGGCAGGCTCACGACCGTGTCGAGATTGCGCTGAAGCGCCTCTCCCGGCAGGAGCCCGAACGAGCCCTCCCGCGTCGCCGCCACGAACGCGAGCCAGAGCGGCAGCGCCATCACCACCGCGCCCGCCACGAGAATTGCATGGTCCCTGAATGCGCGCCGCTTGCCCATCCGCGCGACACTCGCATCGACGGCCGGAAACGGAAAGAGCTCCGCGTTTCCGCGGCGACGCCCGGCCCACGCACTGGTCACGCGCCGGCCATCCATCGTCCGGCGAAGCGGGC
>CAZPPH010000349.1:0-1802 GCA_964588375.1 uncultured Rhodobacterales bacterium
TTCACTCAATCGCCATGTTCCGCTCGGCACCGCGAAGCCGACTGAGTGTGACCGGAGTGACACCGAGAAAGGATGCTATCAAGTAATGGCCGAAGAGGTCTTCGTGGCGCGGGAAATCTTTGCGAAACCACGCAAGTCGGTCAGCGCCGCCAAGTGCCGCAAGGCACCACTCTCGACTAGCCTTACGGGCCAGTTCCTGTTGCAAAATGTCGTTTGCCCATTCGCGAATGGGCTCCGATGCCAACATAAGCTCAGTCAAAGCACGGCTATCCATTCGCGCAACCAACGCGTCTGCAATCACATCTATTGACACCAGCGAGGTCCCGTTCCTGGTTCTCGCGACATTTGGTGTGACCACACAAGGACCAGCTTGAAAGCCAACGCAAACGGCTCGACCTTCGGGATCGGTGATTTGGCTGGCGGCGCGTCCATCTAGAATGATGTGCTCCAATGGGTCTGGTTCGCCCTGCGTTGCAATGCGACGCCCCTTTTCGACGTATTCAACGCCCCATGCTGCAGCGAACACACGCGCGGTGTCTTTGTCCAGAGCGCTCGGAGAACTGGTGAAAAACGTCAAAAGGTCCAAATCACGAATCCCTTATCAAACGATAATGCCAGCTTTGCTCGCGCTCAGTACGACGGTTCCAACGGTAAGGAGAACACCCAGATGACGATACCACCTAAGCAGCACAGGCGGCAAGCGGCCGGCTTCGGTCTCGCAGGCAACGGAGTCCGTACACAAATGATAAAGGATTTTCCGATGGTTACGCGAAATTCAAAACCTATCAGAAAGAAGATCATGCGAGCATTTCGGGCCATTCTCGTCATCTCAGGTGGCGCTATTGGGGCGCTGATCTTGGCTGCGTTTGGTTTGTATTTCGCCACATCCGGGCAATACTCGGTGGCCGCAACAGTGGTGGATGATGCCTCGATTCCACAAGTTGAAATCAACGGTGTGCGTCTGCACGCAGAGACATACGGCGACCCATCGAACCCGGTTATCATTGTACTGCACGGAGGTCCGGGCGGAGATTACAGATCACAGCTTGGAGCAACAGCGCTGGCGGATACCAATTTCGTCGTCTTTTACGACCAAAGAGGTGCGGGACTGTCTGAAAGAGTTCCGGCGGAAGAATTGACCGTCCAAACGTATATGGCCGAGCTTGACGGAGTAATTGACAGATACTCTCCAGATCGCCCCGTGACACTATTGGGGCATTCTTGGGGTGCGATGCTTGCGACGGCCTATTTGGGAGAAGCTCCAGAAAAAGTCGCTCGCGCAATTCTGTTGGAACCGGGCTTTTTCACTGGCGAAGAGGCTCAGGATTGGATGACACAAGCAGAACCATATATGTCCGGACTGGGGTTTTATGGGCGAGCCGCAATCGCTGCTTTTGAGTCTCTACATGTGTCTGGTCCCGACTCTAGCGCCGGTCAGGACTATATGATGAGCGAAATCATTCACGAATTCGTCAATCATCCGGATAACCCGTATCACTGTCCCGGCGAAGAATTCGATGCGGCGACGTGGCGATTTGGTGCAACGGCCAGCCAAACGGCAGGCAAAACCGATGCTGCCCAATTTGAACTCATTGCCCAGGGTGCCGAAAGCTATCCCGGACCTGTTTTGTTGCTCGCCAGTGCTTGCAACGATTGGATTGGCGAGGATGCGCAACGGGTTCACCTAAGCTTCTTTAAAAATGGAGAGCTTGCGATTGTACCAAACTCCGGTCACGATATCATTTGGGACAATCCGGACGAGACAATGCCCTTGATACGTGCATTTCTTGGCAAATAGACCA
>CAZPPH010000350.1:0-1796 GCA_964588375.1 uncultured Rhodobacterales bacterium
GAGGGCGGTTATCTCACCAACTCCGAAGGCGAGCGCTTCATGGAGCGCTATGCGCCCACCTACAAGGACCTCGCCTCGCGCGACGTCGTCTCGCGCTGCATGACCATGGAAATCCGCGAGGGCCGCGGCGTGGGGCCGGAGAAGGACCACATCCATCTCCACCTCAACCACCTGCCGCCCGAGACGCTTGCGCTGCGCCTGCCCGGCATCTCGGAGAGCGCGCGGATCTTCGCGGGTGTGGACCTCACCCGCGAGCCGATCCCGGTGCTGCCGACGGTGCATTACAACATGGGCGGTATCCCCACGAACTACTGGGGCGAGGTGCTGAACCCGACGGCGAAAGACCCCGACGCGATCGTGCCGGGCCTCATGGCCGTGGGCGAGGCGGGCTGCGCGAGCGTGCACGGCGCGAACCGGCTCGGCTCGAACAGCCTCATCGACCTCGTCGTCTTCGGACGCGCCGCCGCGATCAAGGCGGGCGAAGTGGTCGAACCCGATGCAGCGAACCCGAGGCTCAACCAGTCGTCGATCGACAAGGCGCTGACCCGGTTCGACGACTTCCGCCATGCCAAGGGCACGGTTCCGACCGCAGAGTTGAGGCTCGAGATGCAGAAGACGATGCAGCAGGATGCCGCCGTCTTCCGCACCGACGAGACTCTCGCCGAAGGTGTGGAGAAGATGTACGGCGTCGCCGGCAAGCTCGACGACATCTCGGTGACCGACCGGTCGATGATCTGGAACAGCGACCTCATGGAGACGCTGGAACTGGCGAACCTCATGCCGAACGCGCTGGCCACCATCGTCTCGGCCGAGGCGCGCAAGGAGAGCCGGGGGGCCCATGCCCATGAGGACCACCCCGACCGGGACGACGAGAACTGGCGGAAGCACTCGCTGGCCTGGGTCAACGGCAGGGTGGACCTCGAATACCGCCCGGTGCACCTCAACCCGCTCATGGGCCACAACGAGGGCGGGATCGATCTGAAGAAGATCGCTCCCAAGGCGCGCGTGTATTGAAGCGTATGGTGCTCATATCGCTCTTTCTCGCCGCCTGCGGCCCGATCTCGCCCGAAGAGGCGGCGGATCGGTGCGAGGAGCGCGCCCAACGGGCCGTCGGTCCGACCGGTGAAGCGCGGATCGGGGTGAACAGCGACAGGGGCGTCGTCGGCGGCGTGGAACTGACGGTCACCGACGACTACGTCCTGGGGCGCGACCCCCAGACCGTCTACGAGAACTGCGTTCTGCAATTCACCGGTCAGGCTCCGGTGAGACCACTGAGGCTCGAGCGGACCCGGCCGTTCTGGGAAAGGTTCCGGTGATGCGCCGGGCGGTCTTGCTGCTTCTGCCGCTGGCGGCCTGTGCGCCGGTTCAGGACCAGATTGCCCGCGAGGCCGCGCGCTCGGCCGTCCGCCCGGTGCTCGCCGAGCGCTTCCCCGGCGTGCCGCTGGAGCCGGCCACCGACTGCGTCATCGACAACGCGACGGGCCGCGAGATTGTTTCTCTGGCCTCCGATGCGGCGCTTGGCCGGCCCGACGAAGGCACCGTCGACACGGTGCTGACGATCGTCACACGGCCCGAAACGATTACCTGCCTGGCGACCGAGGGTCTGCCGGTGCTACTTAGACGAGGTTAACCAAGATGGTTCAGCTGACGCTTCCAAAGAACTCCCGGATGAAAACGGGAAAGACCTGGCCGAAACCGGACGGGGCGACGAACCTCAAGACCTTCCGGATCTACCGCTGGAACCCCGACGACGGCGAGAATCCCAGGGTCGATACCTATTTCGTCGATCTCGACAC
>CAZPPH010000351.1:0-1784 GCA_964588375.1 uncultured Rhodobacterales bacterium
TCGCCGTTGCCGCGTCCAGCCCAGCAGCAGGACCAGGCAGAACGCGCTTTCGGCCAGGACGGCGACACCATAGGCGGGGGTGAAGGCTTCAAACAGATCGGGGGCGAAGAACCTCAGGGAACTTCCGATCAGGTAGACAACTCCCGCCGCAGCGATCCCGGCGCCGATGGTGCGCGGGAACAGGCCCGAAACCCAGATCAGGACGCCGGTCAGCAGGCTGTTGATCGCGAAGAAGACCAGCCCGAGGTCGTACCCGTGGGCATGCAGGTTCAACGCGTGAAGCGCCATCGCCTCGGCCTCCGGGGTGGCAAGACCGGGCGCGCCCGCGATCAGAAGAAGTGCGGATTGCATATGCATCAGGTTCATGGCGATCATCACCGACTGGATCAGCCGGAACACCATCGCCGCCAGCGCGAGCACCGGCGCGGCCGGGCGGAAGATGATGTAGAGCAGGATCGCCAGGGCCGCATCCGCAGCTGCCATGACGATGTCCGCCGCGATGGCCAACCGGAATGTCCCAACGGCGTTCCGGATGGCGCTCGCGGTGGCGGCGGCGTCGCCGAAATCGACAAGCGGGCCGCGAAACAACACCTCGGCACTCATCCCGCAGATGATGATGGCCAGATAAAGCAGCCCGGCGAGGCGGAGGGTGGCGGGGGATTGGGCGGCATAGGTCATGTCGGTGCTCCTTTCGGGGGACATTGTCAGGCCGATTGGGCCGATGCGGGGGCGCCATGGTCGACCGCCGGGGCGCTGCCGCGCCCGACGATGGCCGGGGCTTCGCGGACGAAGGCGGGATCGGTCAGCGCGTGGACCATGAACAGGGCGAAGTCCGTGCGGCGGACCCGGTTCGATTTCAGAAGCGGGTCGCCCACATGGAGCGCCCAAACCGGGAGCCCCTCGCTCGCGCCGTCCTCGAGATCGGCCGCGCGGACGACCGTCCAGTCGCGGTCCGAGCCGTAGACGAGAGTTGCCGCGCGCTTGTGGTCTGCGAGATCGGCCGTCCCGGTCAGCCGCACGGCCAGTCCGATGAGGCCGGTCTTGATCCGATCGAGCAGCGCGTAACGGTCGCGTGCGTCGCGGGCCGCGTGCCAGCCCATCGAAAAGACCAGCCGCGCGCCAGGGTCGGCATGGTCCAGCACCGCTCGGGCGGTCCGGGTCGCCATGCCATCGGTGCCCCAGGGCACGAGTACGGTGAGCACCCCGTCGCATCCAGCAAGGGCGCGCGCGATGGTGGCGGGATCGCTGGTATCGCCGGCAACCAGACGGATGCTGTCGCCGAACGTGGACAGCTTCGTGGCACTGTCCGGGCGGCAGAGGCCCGTGACCTCGTAGCCCTCGGCAAGACAGTGCTGAGCCAAAAGCAACCCCAGCTTGCCTGATATTCCGATGATGCAGATGCGTTTCATTTCGACCTCCCGTGCGGTGCGAGGATTGGGTCGCCCCCCGTTTGCGATGGGATCAGGACTAGGGTATCGGTCCCGGGCCGGTATTGGCCCTGTGCGCCTTGCTTTTGGCCGGTCCTGCCAGTTTGCGCCTTCGCGCTTCAGGTCCCTTGCGCGTGGCGGCGAAAGCTGGCCGGCGGCTTGCCGCACCAGCGTTTGAAGGCTCGACTGAAGGTGCTTTGCTCGGCGAAGCCGGTCAGGAACGCGATTTCCGCAATTGAACACGTACTCCGGGCCAACAGGTCACGGGCGAGCGATTGCTGCGCCTTCTGCAGCAACCCCTGGTAGGTCTGTCCGTCTTCGGACAGGCGGCGGTAGAACGTGCGTTCGCTCATGCCG
>CAZPPH010000352.1:0-1779 GCA_964588375.1 uncultured Rhodobacterales bacterium
CCGAATTTTCCGGAATGTTCCAAAAAGAAGTGGCCAAACGCATCTGCGAAGGACCGGGAAACAAAACTTATGGTATTCTTTCCGTATTCGTCCAAGCCTATTATGATGCCGAATATTTGTTTACTGTTCCACCAAGTGTTTTTGACCCTCCACCAAAGGTGGATTCCGGAGTTTTACGTCTGACCCGAAAGAAGGAGCTTAATCTCCCATGTGACGAGCGCCTTTTCTTTAAAGTTGTGAAAACTGCCTTTAACCAGAGACGTAAAACCATACGCAACAGTCTTAAAGTCTTCAACCTCTCCGATAATCTAAAAGAAGATACTATCTTTGACCAACGCCCAGAACAGCTAAGTGTAGCTGACTTTGTAATGTTGACACAGAAGATAGCCAATGACCCCGTTTAAACTTACAGACGAGCTTTTAGAAGAAATCAGGCAACTGATTGCAGAAAACAAGGATTTCGAACTTCAGGCCATGATGAAGGAGTTCCACTATGCCGATATTGCAGAGATAGCGGACGAACTTGATGTAGAAGGGGCGACCTACCTAATTAAACTTCTGGACAGCGAAAAAACTTCGGACATCCTTGCAGAAATGCACGAAGATATTCGAGAGGCCGTACTTAAAAACCTTACCGCAAAGGAAATTGCGGGAGAGCTTTCCGAACTGGATACGGATGATGCGGCGGATATCATCAACGAGCTTCCAAAGGAACTTGTTCAGGAAGTTATCTCTGAGATAGCAGACCGGGAACACGCCAAGGACATTGTAGATCTTTTGCGTTATGAAGACAACTCAGCAGGGGGACTTATGGCCAAAGAGTTGGTAAAGGTCAACGAGAATTGGACCGTGACCACCTGTGTAAAGGAAATGCGGGCGCAAGCGGAAAATGTTACAAGGGTACACTCCATTTATGTTGTAGATGATGAAGGCAAGCTCAAAGGTAGGCTTTCTTTAAAAGATTTACTGACTGCTTCCACCAAAACACACATCAAAGATGTTTACATTTCCAAGGTTGATGCAGTTAACGTCAACGAAAAAGGAGAAGAAGTTGCCAAGATCATGTCCAAATACGACTTGGAGGCGATTCCTGTTGTGGACGAGATTGGCCGATTAGTCGGTAGAATCACCATTGATGATATTGTAGATGTGATTCGAGAAGAGGCAGACAAAGATTACCAAATGGCAGCCGGTATCTCGCAAGATGTGGAAGTAAGCGATAGCATTTGGATACTTACCCGTGCTCGAATTCCTTGGTTGATCTTGGGTCTTTTCGGTGGCCTTGGCGCTGCCGCGATTATGGGAACTTTTGAGGATATGATATCCAAGCACGCCGTATTGTTTTTCTTCACCCCGCTAATTGCGGCGATGGCGGGTAACGTGGGTGTGCAGTCGAGCGCCATTGTGGTGCAAGGTCTGGCAAACGATGATCTAAAAGGCAGCGTACGAAACCATTTGTTCAAAGAAATGTTGTTGGCCCTCTTGAATGGGTTCATTTTGGCTGTTTTACTTTTACTCTTCACCTGGATTTGGAAAGGAGATTTTGCCACGGCATTGGCCATTTCGCTTTCATTAGTTGTAGTAATTGTGGTAGCAGGATTCATCGGGACCTTTATTCCGCTGTTCCTTCACAAAAGAAATATAGATCCCGCCATTGCCACGGGTCCGTTTATTACCACGAGCAACGATATTTTCGGAATCTTGATCTATTTTTGGATCGCAAAGGTGATTTTGGGGATTTAAAACCTAATCAAGGAAAAATCAGTGAATAGTAGAAAT
>CAZPPH010000353.1:0-1760 GCA_964588375.1 uncultured Rhodobacterales bacterium
CTAATCTTCGTCACTCTCCTGGCCGATGTCCTTTTCCTCGACGAGCCTGACCGCTCCGACGATGAAGAGCGCGAAAAGGGTCGAGACGATCGCCATGAGCCACATGCCGAAACCGGTGCTCAACCCGACCGCGGCGGACAGCCACAGGCTGGTCCCGGTTGTCAGGCCATGAACCCTGCCTTTGGAAAAAACGATCAGCCCTGCGGCGAGGAACGCCACACCGCTCGTGACCGCGTTGACCAGCCGCAGCGGATCCAGCCTTATCTCGTCACCTTCGACGGCAGGGTCGTGGAGCGTTTCGAGCATGATCAGACAATAGAGCGACGCCGCGAGACCCACGAGCATGTGGGTTCGCAGACCCGCCGGTCGATGCCGCGCCTCGCGCTCGAACCCGATGAGGCCACACAGGAAGACCGCGCCGAAGAGGCGCAGAATGATGACCTGCGGGGCAAGCGCCGTGCTCACCGCAAGATCGTCGATGACCGATTGCATGAACTGCTTCTCCTTCCGCCAGCATCTCGTCAACGTCCTGTCAACATGGCGGTTCCTGCGCCGGCACGGGGGAACCGCTTCGACCTCGCGGGGGTTTCATTTCCGGAGATGATAACGCCTGTCTAGTCGAATGGAGGCATTGTGGCAAAACACCAGAAGGTCGCCGTCGTGGCAGGCGGCAGCGCTGGCGTCGGTCGTGCTGTGGTCTCCCGTCTCATCGAGGAGGGTTACGGCGTAGGTGTGCTCGCGCGAGGCCGCGAGCGTCTCGACGAACTCGAGGAGTTCTATGGCGAGAAGGTCTATTGCCTTGTCTGCGACGTGGCCGATGCCAGCGCTGTCGCGCGCGCCGGTGCCACCATCGAGGAGGTTTTCGGCCCGGTCGAGGTCTGGGTGAACTCGGCGATGCTCACGAGCTTCTCGCCCTTCATGTCGATGGATACGGAAGAATTCGAGCAGATCGTCGACGCCACCCTTCTCGGTGTCGTCAATGGCACCCGCACCGCATTGTCGCTCATGGAACGGCGCAACCGCGGGCGGATCGTCACGGCCGGATCCGGCCTTGCATACCGTTCCGTGCCCTACCAATCGGCTTATTGCGCCGCCAAGCACGGCGTGAACGGCTTCATGGCCTCGGTCCGCTCCGAACTCATAAGGGAAGGCAGCGAGATCACCGTGGGCCTCGTGCAGCTTCCAGCGCTCGACACGCCGCAGTTCGGTTGGGCGCTCAACCGCCTCAGCAAGCGGCCCCAACCCGCTCCACCGGTATTCAACCCCGACGTCGCGGCGCGTGCCATCATGCGGGCTGTCTCCGAGGGAGGCCGGGAATATTTCGTCGGCCGCTCGGTCCTTCAGCTCGTGTTCGTCAACATGGTGCTGCCCGACTGGATGGACCGAAAAATGGCTGACAGCGGTGCCGAATTGCAGAAATCGAACATCGATGAGCCGGGCGGCCGGCCGAACAACCTCGAGACACCGGTTCCGGACGTCTCTGCGCGTGCGGAGGGCCGCTTCGGAGACAAGGCCAGCGACCGCGCAATCGTGATCAATGCAGACCGGGCGCGCCTTGTCGCCTTCGGCGCCCTCCCGCTCGCGGGCCTCCTGGTGGGCCTTCTACTCGGCTAGCTCTGCGGCGCGGACGCTTGCCCGCCATCGGCGCTGCAGCGATTGGCGACGTCATCCGCGATCGCAGATCGGAGAGCCGAAAAATCGCGACAGCCGGATTGCGCCGGCGCGGAGCCGGGTGACGTGGCCCAGCCCGCGGACGATGC
>CAZPPH010000354.1:0-1760 GCA_964588375.1 uncultured Rhodobacterales bacterium
GCGGCGCGGGTCATCAGGTCGGCCGCGAGCGGCACGGAGCCTTCCGAGCAGACCTCGATGATCGTGGCCGCGACGAGTGTCAGAAACAGGCCCGCAAGCGTCGCGCCAAACCACGTCGCGAAGATCTCGGTCGGCACCGTTGCCTGGATCAGCGCGGCTAGCACCACGCCGAAGAACAGCCAGCGCAGCACCATCCGGCTCGCCGGGAAGGCGCGCAGCGCGATGTCCTTGGCAAAGGACACGTCGAAGCGGGTGGCGCGCAAGCCGGCCTTCGCCTCGCGCCAGACGTGGAAGTCGGCGGGCAGATCCACGCGGTTCGGGTTCGGCTTGACCCGGCCCGCGCGCTCCAGCGCCTCGACGGCGAGGCCGGTGAGAAGCGCGATGACGAGCGAGGCCACGAGGAACACCGCCATCCATTCCCAGCCCATCAGCACGCCGATGATGATGGTCAGCGACAGCGAGTTCCACGGGGACGCGATCAGGAAGGCGAAGACCTGCCCGAGGCTCGCGCCGCGCTCGTAGAGCTTGGCGCCGACCATCAGGACGCCGTGGTTGCAGAGGTCGAGCAGCACGCCCGCCAGTACAGCGCGCACGAGGCTCTGCGCCCCCTGGTCGCGGCCGATGATCCCGATGACAAACTCGCGCGGCACCCGGTCGATGAGGCCGACGGCCACCATGCCGACGAGGATGCCCCACCACATCAGGTTCATCATCTCCTGAACACCGTGTGTGAAGACGCCGAGCCCGAAGGGCGCGTCATCCGGCAGGACGAAACCCGCGAAATAGGCGACGGCGATCACCGCGCCCGAGCCCCAGAGAAGCCAGTCCACCCGTCGCCACCGAGCCGCGCCAGCATCCGCCGAGGAGCCGCAGCACGACGATGCGGTCGTCGCGGTCGTCCCGCCGCAGCAGGAGGCGACGGTGCTCCCGCCGCCCCCGCAACAGGACGCGGTCCGCGCGGAGGCCAGCCGCGGCGGCGGATCGCCCGGCAAAACGAAGCCCCCGGTATCGCAAGTCGAGGCCGCGGGCCGGGCTTCTGCCGTCTGGCTGATGTCGTTCATGTCGCCGTCCCCGTCATCTGCCCGGAAGATAGGACCTCCAGCAACTGTAGGTTCAAGGGAGCTTGTAATTTTTTTGCCAACGGCGCGCGACCGCCATCCAGACCTTGCTGCGAGGCATCCGAAAATCTACAATCGCTGTAGAAATCAGGAGGCACCACATGCTCGCCATCGGCATGCTCGCCAAGCGCACCGGCACAAAGGTGCAGACCATCCGCTACTACGAGCAGATCGGGCTTCTGCCCCAGCCGGGGCGGACCGAGGGCGGGCAGCGGCGCTATGGCGACGCGGATCTCGACCGGCTCGCCTTCATCCGGCACGCGCGTCAGCTCGGCTTCACGCTCGAAGCGATCCGCGAGCTGCTGGACCTCTCCGACAACCCCTCCCGGTCCTGCGCTGAGGTGGACGTCATCGCGCATCGCCAGCTCAAGGAGGTCGAGGCCCGGATCGCCCGGCTGGAGGCGCTGCGCAAGGAACTGAAGCGCATGCTGCGGGAATGCAGCCGGGACACCGTCTCCGACTGCCGGGTTCTCGAAGTCCTGCGAGACCATGGCACCTGCCTCGCCGACCACGGTACGGGCGCCTGACATGCCGGCCTGCCGTGATCTACCCTATGGCCGCGCTGGCCGAGATCGCGGGCTGCTTCGCCGTCTGGGCCTGGTGGCGGGAAGAAAACAAAGAGTGGGTGGCAGCTTCGTCCGC
>CAZPPH010000355.1:0-1743 GCA_964588375.1 uncultured Rhodobacterales bacterium
AGCATCAGCACCGAGCCGAGGAAGGTGTAGAGGAAGAACTTGAAGCTCGCGTAGATGCGCGCCTTGCCGCCCCAGATGCCGATGATGAGGAACATCGGGATGAGGCCGCCCTCGAAGAAGAGGTAGAAGAGAACGAGGTCGAGCGCGGTGAAGACGCCGAGCATGAGCGTTTCCAGCACCAGGAACGCGATCATGTACTCTTTGACGCGGTGCTCGACGTTCCAGCAGGCCGCGATGGTCAGCGGCATGAGGAAGGTCGTGAGCATCACGAACAGGACCGAGATGCCGTCGACCCCCATCTTGTAGGTGAACCCGAGAATCCATTCGCGTTCCTCGACGAACTGGAAGCCCGGGTCGGCGGGATCGAAATCGGCGATGAGAAACAGCGAGGCGATGAAGGTCGCCGCGGTCGCGATGAAGGCGAGCCATTTCGCGTTGCGCTGCGCCGCCTCGTCCTCACCGCGCAGGAAAAGGCCCATGATGACGGCCGCGACCGTGGGCAGGAAGACGATGATCGAGAGAAGGTTCGCCATCAGCCGGCCCCTCCCGCGATGGTCATCCAGGTGATGAGCACGGCGATGCCCACGACCATCCAGATGACGTAGGTGAAGATGTAGCCCGACTGCGCGCGGCCCGCGAGGCGGGTGAAGAACGGCACGATGCCCATGGCCACGCCGTTGAGCGCGCCGTCGATCGTGGACCCGTCACCGCGCTTCCACAGGAAGCGTCCGAGCCACATGGCCGGCCGGATGAACAGGAAGCCGTAGATCTCGTCGAAATACCACTTGTTGAGGAGGAAGAGGTAGAGCGGCCGCTGGTTCTTCGCGAGTGCGGCCGGCAGCGCGGGGTTGCGGATGTAGAACCACCACGACACGGCGAGCCCGAGAAGCATCGCGATGAAGGGCGAGGTCTTGACCCATTTCGGCGCGTGGTGCGCGTCGTCCATCACGTGGTTGTCGGGGTGGGTGTAGACCGCCCCCTGCCCCGGCGTCCAGCCGGCGGCGACCGCATCGCCCTCGGCGGTGGCGGCGTCTTCCCCGTGGTCCTCCGCTCCGGCCGCATCGCCCCCGGTCTCTTCGGCATGGACGGGGACACCGTAGAAGCGGTTCACGTTGTCATGCTCGCCGAAGAAGCTCTGAAACCAGATCATGCCCGCGAAGATCGATCCCAGCGCCAGCACGCCGAGCGGGATGAGCATGGTCCTCGGGCTCTCATGGGCGTGCTCGTGGGTGTGCCTGTCGCCCCTCGGCGCGCCGTAGAACGTGAGGAACATCAGCCGCCAGGAGTAGAAACTCGTGAGCACCGCCGAGGCGATCAGGAGCCAGAACGCGTAGGAACTGATCTGCGTGCCCTTCGCCCAGGCGCTTTCGATGATCGCGTCCTTCGACAGGAAACCCGCGAAGCCCAGAGGGGTGCCGACCTCGCCACCTCCGAGGGTGAAAAGGGCCGCGGGCACACCGACGCCGGTGATCGCGAGCGTGCCGATCATCATCGCCCAGAAGGTGTAGGGCATCTTGTGGCGCAGCCCGCCGTAGTTCCGCATGTCCTGCTCGTGGTGCATCCCGTGGATGACCGAGCCCGCGCCGAGAAACAGCATCGCCTTGAAGAAGGCGTGGGTGAAGAGGTGGAACATGGCCGCGGAATAGACCCCCACGCCCGCGGCGACGAACATGTAGCCGAGCTGCGAGCAGGTCGAATAGGCGATCACGCGCTTGATGTCGTTCTGCACGAGCCCGACCGTGG
>CAZPPH010000356.1:0-1738 GCA_964588375.1 uncultured Rhodobacterales bacterium
CTTGCTGACCGTCCTTGGCATGATTTCCTGCATGTCGGGGACCATGCGCCGTCAGCGCAGGTAGACCGCGCCAAGCCCGGCGAGTGCCCTGCCTTCCGCATCCAGCAGAAAAAGCGTCTGCCCCGCCAGCCGGAACCGGCGGGTCGCGGACAGCACGTCGCGCAATTGCCCTTCGAGCGCGCCGAGCGGCGTCGGGCAGGCCATCATCGTGCTCGCGGGCCCGTCGAAGCTCAGGGCATCGCCGTCGAGATCGTAGCGGCCGATGATCTGGTTGCAGCCGACGGTGGCCCGGAAGCGCCGCTCGGGCCCGCTCTGCAGCACGATATGCGGCTCGCGCCGGTTCTCCTGCGGCTCCACCGCTTCGCCCACCATCGTGTCGATGCGCCAGTAGGTGTCGGTGAGCGAGGCGGTCTAAACCGGCCGCTCGCAGACTTCGCCCGGCAGCACCTTGATGAACCGATCGACGATCAGTGTCATGCGGTCGGGCCCTTCCATCGCGGGGCGCATCGCCAGGCCGCCCTCGACATGGGCCAACAGCGGCGCGCCCGGTTCGGCGCGCGTGTCGAGGTAGGCGCGCTCGAGGGCGAGGTAGTCGCCTTCCTCCGCGACCGGGTAGCGGACGCCGGTCAGGCATTCCTCGAAGAGGGCGGCATCGGCGAGATACGTCATCATGCCGAGAAGAAAGACGTCGGACAATTCGGTGGGCTCGAGCGTGCCGTCGCTTGTCAGGTCGTACGGAAGATCCGACTCGATCGGGTTGCCCTGCATGTCCATCTGCCGCAACCGGTCGGGGGCCTCGACTTTCCAGAAAAGCGGCATTTCCGAAGCGCCGTACAGAACGATGGCTTCGCGCGTCGGGTCGGAATACCAGCGGCCGACTTCGTCGCGCCGGAGCGTGCCGTCACCGCCGCCGAGCCATTCCCTGCGCATGTGGTAGCGCTGGTCCGGCCAGAGATCGAGGTGATGGCGGATGCCTTCGCAATCGGCGCAAGGCAGCGTGCCCCGAAACGTGGCGGGCAGGCGCAGGCCGTGGGCCGGGAGAGACTGCGGCGCGCCCGAAGAATCCTGGCTGACCATCTTCAGGATGACCTCCACATGCTGCGGACCGCCTTCCTGAAGAACCCGCGTGATGGTGTCGGTGGTGAAGAGAAGCCGCCCGTCGCGGCGCACCGTGGCGCGGAGCGCGTATTGTCCCCGGGGGTCGAGCGAGGCGGGGTCGTAGTCGATGGTGAAGTCGATCGGCGGCTGGCCCGGGTTCTCGATGACGGTCCGGCCGATCACCGTCGCGGGCGCGTCGGCGAGCGAGATGTCCTCGATCACTGCCTCGAAGGTCGTGCCCGGCGGCAGCGCGATCCGCTCGCGGATCATCGCGGTGCCGGTCAGCGTGTCGGCCGACGCGGTGGAGATGAATGCCAGAGCCGCGAGGATCAGGCCTGCGAACCCCGACAAGTGCTGGCGTGCCATTTGCCGCCCGACCCGTTTCCATGCCTTCATGATACTTCCTCCGCTAGATCTCTCCGCTTGTGCCCTGTCGGCAACCCCCGGCAAGGGGCTTTCGCGAACGGGGTGACCCGTTTCGGGTCATCCAGACGGCGCCGCCGACGGGAATCACCCTACATGCCTGACGGGCAATTTTCTGGGTCTGAGGGAAAAACATGTCTCGGAAAATGACTGCGGTCGCCGCGGTTGCGCTCGTCACGCTGGCCGGTTGCCTAGATGACGGCGAATTCGGCGGCTC
>CAZPPH010000357.1:0-1721 GCA_964588375.1 uncultured Rhodobacterales bacterium
CGCATGGCCGAGTTCGGCTTCTTCGGCGTCGTGGTGTAGACGCGCGTGCAGACGCCCCGCTTCTGCGGGCAGCTTTCGAGGTGAAGCGACTTCGAGCGCTTCACTTTCGGCTGCCGGGGCTTCCGGATCAGCTGTTGAATCGTTGGCATTCGGTCCTAAACCCCTGTGCTCTCAATCTCGTGCGGGGCCGGGCCCCAAGTCGACGGTGTGTCCCGCATGTTCGCGAAACAGAAAAACCGCGACGTTCCCCGTCGATCCGGGAACACGCGGCGGGTCTCCAGAGGATCGGAGCGCGCACGCCCGGATCATGACCACATTCGTTCTGTGACAGGCGGCGCGGCACAACCCCGTTCGCCCGAGTGCGCGCGTTGTAGTGAGTCGCTCAACCACTGTCAACAGGACCCGGCGCGGGCGCGGGATGCCGAAGGAGGAGGCCCCGGGAGCCATCCTTGCGGCAAGGATTTCCGGCGTTATCCGGCTGGCTCCGAAGGGCGACCCGGCGAAACCGCCGACGAAGGGTCGCGGCCCGGCATCGGCGTCCTTTCCGACCCCGTTATCGCCCCGGGCGGGGGGGCTCGGACGCGGGCCGCGTGGGGATGGCGCCCCGCCGGCGGGCCGCCGTCTCGCGGTAGAGCGCGTAAAGGCCCGTGGCGACGACGATGGCGCTGCCGATGAGCGTCAGATTGTCGGGCCAGTCGCCGAAGACCAGAAAGCCGAGCACCAGTGCCGTTATCAGCGAGGCGTAGCGGAACGGAGCGATGAAATCGATCTCGCCGACGCGCATGACCATCACCGCGAAGAGGTAACCGGCGATGAGCGACATGACCGCACCGCCGATCTGGGCAGCCGCGAGCGGGGAGACCGACGCCCAGTCGCTCGTGGCGGCGCCGGCGCCGGCGAACAGGGTGACCCCGAGACTGCCTGCGAAGGCGACCGTGAGCGAGGGCAGCGCCGAGGACATCTTTCGCGTGACGAGGTCGCGGACCGTGACCGCGAGAACCGCCGCGAGCGCATAGAGCGACCATACGGTGAACCCCTCGAAGCCCGGGCGGATGATCAGCATCACCCCGAAGAAGCCGACGGCGATGGCGACGAGCCGCTTCCAGCCCAGAGGCTCGCCGAGAAACAGCCAGGCCGCGAGCGCCACGGTGAGCGGCAGCACCTGCAGGATCGCGGTGGCGTTGGCGATCGGCATGTTGAAGAGCGCCGAGACGAAGAAGAAGGCCGCCGCCGTCTCGGCGGCGGTGCGCAGGAGCATCCGCAGCCTGTCCTCGCGGGGAACACTCCATGTGAGCTGGCCCATCCACCACGCCAGCAAGCCGATGAGCAGCGAGACTCCGAGGCCGCGCAGGAACATCGCCTGAAAGAACGGCACCTCATCGGACAGGGCTTTCATGAATGTGTCGTTGACGGTGTAACCGACCTGCGAAGCGACCATCAGAACCGCTCCGCGCGCATTGTCCGAACGCTGTCCCATTCTCAGTTCCGCTCCGGTCGCCGGACAGACCGTGTCGCTTGGCCGCCTTCAATGAAAGGGCCCCGCCGAGACGGGGCCCTCCTGGGATACCGATGTCCGCCGGTCAGTCGCGGCTTTCGGGCGTCTCGACGAACCCCTGGTCGATCTCCTCCGCCTCGGAAAAGTCCTCGATCGGCGCCTCGAGTGCGGCGGCGGCCTCGGCGGCGGCGCGCGCCTCCTCGATCACCTTCGCGTCCCGCTCCTG
>CAZPPH010000358.1:0-1696 GCA_964588375.1 uncultured Rhodobacterales bacterium
AGAGGATGTCGTTGCCCGGCCCACCTTCAAGCCGATCGAAGCCCGCGCCGCCGTACAGCGTGTCGTCGCCCTCGCCGCCGTAGAGCCGGTCTTCCTGCGTGCCGCCGTAAAGCACGTCGTTGCCGTCACCTCCTTCGATCCAGTCATCACCATCAAACCCATCAACGGTGTCATCGCCTGTCCCAGCCCGCACGGAGTCGTCGTAGCGCGTCGCACTATGCAGATCGTCTCCGGAACTCAAATCGTAAGTCCATGAAGCAGTAAGCAGAATGAGTTCATAGTCACTGATGAATTCTAGGTCTGATATCCCGGTTGCATTTATTGTCGTGGAGACATCGCCATTGAAAGACAGCACCGGCCGCTCGAAGAGCCTTACCTCGATCGCCTCCGGATCACCAGTGTAGTCAGAAGAGATATCTGTGCCGATATTGTAGAAGCGCTCAATCTCTACATCGGGGCCAGGCTCAACATCGGCATCTAAACCTGAAAAGGTCAGATCAAACGCCGCAGGACTGTGAATGTCGTTTACATACGCAAATACTGCAATGTGACCATCAGACGAAAAGACGTGAGCGTTGAAGTCCTCAGACCGATGATTCTCTGCGAATGGCTGCGCGTAAGTCAGTTCAGGGAGATACGCCGCGGCCAAACTGAAGAAGGTTCCAAAGTGAGTGTGAGCTGTTGCGAAGGTTTCTCCGACCTCTTCTACCTCAATAAGGGTGCTCAGGTTCGGTGCGTCGACTCCCCAGACATTCGCGCTCACCGTTCCGAGACTCACTGCCCCAACCAACGTTTCGAGACCAAGAGACGCTCCTCGCGCCCCATAATCCTGGAAGGTAAGATCCACGTCAGACGGGTCATTTGCAGGCGCACCTACGGCCCAGGCAGACATGTAGGGATGGACTTCGCCAGCAGAAACTCCGGTTGCGTTGATCGCAGTCTTCCAAGCATCTAAATAGTTCTCGGTGCGCTCTACACGCCCAATGCCTTGGTCCTCTATGTCGCTTGAGTTCGAGCCCGAATTTAGGTTTTTCAGATTGATCGGTCCATAGTGATACACTAGGAGATCAATTGATGAGAGAGCATCTTTGGAGAACGAATTTAGGATTTCCGCATTGTCGCCATGGGTCTTTCCCATTTGAACCGCGACCTGAAGCTCAACGTTAGCGAGTTGGTCTCCGTATTCCAAAGCTTTGCCCGCCAGTACTTCCGTGAATCTGGATGCCAGCTGACCATAGAGTTCTGGGGTATCCCTAAATTCGTCTAGCGCAAAGTACTCGCTGCCAATCTCCAAAGTGAGGTTCTCAGGAAGTTCGCCATACTGTCCGACAAACAAGCGATCGAGGAAAGACATAACATCAGCGACTCCTTGCTCAATGTCATCTGCGTAGCGCGCAGTTGGGAGGATGACTGTGAGAGGTTCGCCGGTGTTCGAAGCTCTATCGAGGACATCGGAGAGCCCCGAGCGCACGAGATTACCCGACCCGCTAAAAAGCGCTGATGGATCAAACAAATCTGGAAAATTCAAATCATAAATGTCTGTACGTGTCTCTGCGAGCGTACCTCCAGGCCAGCGGACGCCATGGCCGTTTAGAGTGCCAACAGCATACTCGAATTCGTCAACTTCGCCGTATCCTGTCTCGATTGCTCCGAAGAAGCTGTCGCCGATCATCCGCTTTCCTAGCCAAACCGCCTC
>CAZPPH010000359.1:0-1681 GCA_964588375.1 uncultured Rhodobacterales bacterium
ATCCAGCACCGCAAGGGGCGGCAGGATGCGGCGCGCTCGAAGCTCTTCTCGAAGCTCTCGAAGGAAATCACGGTCGCCGCCAAGATGGGCGACCCCGACCCCGAGAAGAACCCGCGCCTGCGCCTTGCAATAAAGGAGGCGAAGGCGGTCTCGGTGCCGAAGGACGTGATCGAGCGGGCGATCTCGAAATCGCAGGCCGGCGAGGGGGACGATTACGAGGAGATCCGCTACGAGGGCTACGGACCCGGCGGGGTCGCCGTGATCGTCGAGGCGATGACCGACAACCGCAACCGGACGGCCTCGAACGTGCGCTCGACCTTCGGAAAGCACGGCGGAAACCTCGGTGAGACGGGCTCGGTGAGCTTCATGTTCGAGCGGAAGGGCGAGATCGTCTACCCGGCCTCCGCGGGCGACGAGGATACGGTCATGATGGCCGCGATCGAGGCGGGGGCCGAGGATGTGGAAAGCTCCGAAGAGGGCCACGTGATCTATACCGCCGACACTGACCTGAACGACGTGGCGACCGCGCTCGAGGGGTCGCTCGGCGAGGCATCCACGACCCGCCTCATCTGGAAGCCCGCGACCACGACCGAGCTCGATTTCGAGGGAGCGGAGAAGCTCATGCGCCTCATCGAGGTGCTCGAGGACGACGACGACGTGCAGCGGGTGACGGCGAATTTCGAGATTTCCGACGCGGTGATGGAACAGCTCTCGGCATAGGGTCGGGCCGGGAAGAACTGTCCGCATCCCGTCGGCATCCTGTCGCCAGGACGGACGGTGGGGCGGGTGGTCGCCACCCGCGGCAGGCAGCGTCACGGGACCGGCGGTTCCGGAGGATTGGGAGGACCCGTCGCCATGAGAGAGCCGCGGTCCGTTTCTGCGCTGGACGAGCTGGGACGTGTGCGCCTTTCGCCCTCGTTCTTCCTGCGGGAATTTCTCTACAGCGACGTGGCGAACTTCCACGGTATCCCGAATGTTCCCGACGACCCCGACCTCGCGATCGAGGTCGGGCGGCACCTGTGCGGGGAGCTTCTCGAGCCGCTCCGGGAAAGCTTCGGCAAGATCGTCGTGCGTTCCGCCTACAGGTCCTGCGCCGTGAACGCCTTCTGCAACGATCAGCAGCGCGCCGGGAAGTCGGGCTATACCTGCGCGTCGAACGAGGCCAGTTACGCGGGCCATATCTGGGACAGGCGCGACGCCGGGGGCCATGCGGGCGCGACCGCCTGCATCGTGATCCCGTGGTTCGCGGATCGTTTCGCAGGAGGGGCGGACTGGCGGGCGCTGGCATGGTGGATTCACGACCATCTGCCCTATTCCGAACTCTACTTCTTTCCCCGCCTCGCGGCGTTCAACATTTCCTGGCACGAGCGGCCGAAGCGTCGGATCGACAGTTACGTGGCGCCGCGCGGCTGTCTCACGAAGCCCGGCATGGACAACCATGAGGTCGGGCACGCTGAATGGTATCCCGGCTTTCCGGCGCCGGTCCGGTCGTCCGGCAGGGGGGACGGGTGCGGCTGACCTCGGCAAGCCGACGGCCCCGCCCGGATGATTCTCTGCGCGACAATCCAGCCTCTTGCGCGGTAACAGACCCCGACGGGCGGGCGCGGCGGAGCCGGGCTGCCCCCCGGCCAAGGGTCGGGCGGGATGGCCGGTCGGCATCGCAGGTCTTCTTCCGTTTGGG
>CAZPPH010000360.1:0-1677 GCA_964588375.1 uncultured Rhodobacterales bacterium
AGCACGACGAAGGTGATGCCCTTGTCCGCCCAGCCGTACTGCCGCGCTGCCGAGACCACCCCGGCGGCGACCCCGAGGATCGAACAGAGCACGAGGGCGGTGCCGGCGAGGACGAGCGTCGCGCCGAAGCGTTCGAGCACCTCGTCGATCACCGGGCGGTTGAGGGAATAGGAGCGCCCGAAGTCGCCCTGGAGCATGTTGCCGAGCCAGATGAAATACTGCTCGACGAGAGACCGGTCGAGCCCGAGGCTGCGGTTCAGCCGCTCGACGTTCTCGGGCGTGGCGAACGACCCGAGGATCGCCAGGGCCGGGTCGCCGGGAATGAGCGACATGATGAGAAAGACGATGACCGTGATCCCCAGGATCACCGGAATCGCCGCGAGAAGCCGCTTGAGAATGTAGCCTGTCATGGCGTGCCGGACCCTTCAGCGGGCAACACCGATCCCCGGTGCGGGCACCCCGGGACGGGGTGCCCGTGAGTGCTCAATTCTTCTCCACGTCATCGAGGAGAAGGAAGAACGAGGGCTGAAGCTGGAAATCCTCCACGGCATCGGAGGTCACCGCGTTCTGCTTCCAGTTCGCGACGAAGACCCAGGGCGCGTCCTCGTGGACAATCTCCTGCATCTCCTTGTAGAGCCGCGCGCGCTCGTCCTGATCGGTCGAGACGCGGGCCTCTTCGAGAAGCGCGTCGACCGCCGGGTTCGAGTAGTAGCCCGAGTTGAACCCGCCGTCTTCGGGCCAGGCGGAGGTGCGCAGGGCCAGAAACGGCAGGGTGTCGGGGTCGTTTGTCATCCAGGCCATCTCTGCCATGTCGGCCTTGCCCTCGAGCCCCGGGTTCACCTCGCCGAGAAAGGTGTTCCATTCGTAGGTCTCGATCTGCACGTCGAAGCCAACTGCCTCCAGATCGGCCTGGATCGCGGTGCCCATCGGCACCGGGTCGAGCATGCCCGAACCGCCCTCGGTGACGAAGAACGTCAGTTCCGCCCCCTCGGCTCCGGCCTCGGCGATGAGCTCGCGCGCGCGGTCGGGGTCGTAGGGATAGGGCTCGAGGTCCTCGTTATGCGCCCAGGCGAAGGCCGGCGGAGTGGGCCCGGCAGCGACTTCGGCGGTGCCTTCGAGCACGTTCTCCACGATCGCCTGCTTGTTGACCGCATAGTTCGCCGCCTGGCGCACGCGAACGTCGGCGAAGGGGCCTTCCTTTGCATTCAGGATCAGGAACCACAGATGCGGGCCTGCCTGTTCGTGGACCGTGTAGCCCTCGCCCTCGAACTCGGAAAGCGCGTTCGGCGGCACCTCGACCATCAGGTCGATCCCGCCGGCGAGCATTTCCGCGACCCGGGTGTTGGCGTCGGTGATCGGGCGGAAGACCACCGCGTCGAGCGACGGCGCGCCGTCCCAGTACCCGGGATTGCCCTCGACGACGACGGCCTCGTTCGAGCGCCATTCGGCGAAGGTGAAAGCGCCGGTGCCCGAGGGGTTCCGCCCGAAATCGGCACCGTGCTCCATCACCGCCGAGGGCGAAACGATGAGGCCCGTCGGATAGGCGAGGTTCGACAGGAACGGCGCATATGGCGCGTTCAGGGTGAACCTGACCGTGAGCGGGTCGACCACCTCGGTCTCCTCGATCGCCGAGAAGAAGAAAGACAACGGGAACGGACCGGTGTCGTGGTAGGGATG
>CAZPPH010000361.1:0-1664 GCA_964588375.1 uncultured Rhodobacterales bacterium
GCAAGAGCGGTCGTTGATGCTGGAATCGCCCGGCTCGCGCCCGGCGTGGCGGCAAGGCTAGCCCTGTCGGCACGCCGGGAAGGAGGGGATTTCTGCGTCCCGCTCGATGTAGGGGAGCCACATCTGGTGTGGAGCATTTCCCTCGCGTGGTCTCTGGCAATCCACCGATTGACCTTGGTCAACGCGCGCAGCCCCCGCATTCGACAGAGTTTGTTCCATATCGGGGAGGAGACCTCTTGAGCGACGATCCGTACGAGATCCTCGGTGTGCCGAAGACGGCGAGCCACGACGAGATCAAGAAGGCGTACCGCAAGCTCGCGAAGGCACTTCACCCGGACCTGCACCCTGATGATGCCGGCAAGAAGGCCGAGTTTCAGGCGGTGTCCGCCGCCTATGGGCTCCTTGGCGATCCCGAGAAGCGGAAACGCTTCGACGCGGGCGAGATTGACGCCAGCGGGCAGGAACGGCCCGAGCGGCACTACTACCACCAATATGCGGGACAGGATGCCGGTCGGCGGTACGATCCCGGGATGGGGGCGCAAGAGTACGAAGATGCGGCCGACTTCTTCTCGGACCTTTTTGGAAGACGATCTCGCAGCGGCGGCGGCGACTACCGGGAAGCGTTCCATACGCGCGGCCCGGATCTCCGTTACCATCTGGAGGTCGACTTTCTGGATGCCGTCCGCGGGGCGAAGCGCAGCGTGACGATGCCGAACGGCAAGGCTATCGAGATCTCCATTCCGGCGGGTGTCCACGACGGCCAGACGCTGCGGCTTCGGGGCAAGGGAGGAGCCGGCTTCGGAGAAGGGCCGCCCGGCGACGCGCTCGTCACGATTGGTGTCCTCTCGCATCCTGTCTTCACGCGTGACGGGGACGACATCGAGATGGAGCTCCCGATAACGCTCGACGAGGCCGTGCTCGGTGCGAAAGTCGATGTGCCGACGATCTCAGGCACGGTGTCCATGTCGGTCCCCAAGGGAGCCTCGTCGGGGCGCCGCCTGAGATTGAAGGGCAAGGGGATCGTCCGCGCGAGTGGCAAGGCCGGCGACCAGAATGTCCGTCTCAAGATTGTCCTGCCCGACAGGATGGATGGCGAACTGGAGGAGCTGGCGAAGCGTTGGCGGGAGCATTCCGACTTCGAACCCCGGAAAGAGATGCGGAGGCAGACATGAGCATGGACGAGCGCAGCGTCGTGGCGGAGGTTCGGCGCGTAACCCTCCGGGAACTCCGCCTCTGGGTGCGGGAGGGTTGGGTTCAGCCTGCACAGGGCGAGCGTGGGCCCGCCTTTGATGAAGTCGACGTGGCCCGGATTCGGCTGCTTTGCGATCTGCGGAAAGAGATGGCACTCCCCGCGGATGCCCTCCCGGTGGTGCTGACGCTGATTGACCGCCTTCACGAAACACGCCGGGATCTGCGCGACCTGACCAAGGCTCTCGAGGAGCAGCCCGAGGAGGTTCGCCGCTCTGTGGTGGCCGGCTTCCGCGAGCGGCGCCGGGGTTCGTACAGAACGGACGGCGGAGCGTGAGTGCGTGTGTGTGTGTTAGCCTTCAGCCGAACGTGGGCCCAAAACACTCCCAGGAAGACAGCCTGCAGCGAGGCTTGGGAGCGCGCAGCCGAGTCCTGAGCGTAACCCATCAACGCTACCTCGCCGCGGATCACGCGCT
>CAZPPH010000362.1:0-1638 GCA_964588375.1 uncultured Rhodobacterales bacterium
TTCCTGTCCCTCGAGTTCGGCGTGTCGATGAAGGACGTCACCGCCTTCGTCCTCGGCGGGCACGGCGACACGATGGTGCCGCTCACCCGCTACTCCACCGTGGCCGGCATCCCGCTCCCCGATCTCGTGAAGATGGGCTGGACGAGCCAGGACAAGCTCGATGCCATCGTCCAGCGCACCCGCGACGGCGGGGCGGAAATCGTCAAGCTCCTCGGCACCGGCTCGGCCTTCTACGCCCCGGCCGCCTCGGCGATCGAGATGGCGGAAGCCTATCTCAAGGACCAGAAACGCCTCCTGCCCTGCGCGGCCTGGGTCGACGGCGCCTACGGGCTCAAGGGCTTCTACGTCGGCGTTCCGGTGATCCTCGGCGCGGGCGGCGTCGAGCGCATCGTCGAGATCACCCTCGACAAGCCCGAGCAGGCGATGTTCGACAAGTCCATCGACGCGGTGAAGGGCCTCGTCTCGGCCTGCAAGGGCATCGACGAAAGCCTCGCCTGACCGAGTTCGGGCCGTCGTCACGCGAATACCTCTCCCGGCGGGCCGACCCATGACCGGCCCGCCCGCTTCAGTCCCGGTCGCACACTGGGCGACCCGGGGGTGGGCTGGCTGACACGGCTGTCTCGTAGCTCATTTGGCAGCCTCCCGGGCGCGACCCTTTCATTCCCCGGTTCGGACATCGCAACGGCCCGTCAGGCCTCCGTCGGGCCTGCACGACGCCTCTTCGGCCCGACCGAGCCTGAATTTGTGATCACAGCTTTTTTGCCTGTGATCACAAATTGAGGAAATCTGCCGCAAGTCCCCGATTCACCGGCCCGAACGTTTGACCCCTCCGGCGAATGTGCAATGGTGCGGCAAAATAACGGTCCCGGGGACAGACGTCATGAACATCCACGAATACCAGGCCAAGGCGCTCCTCAGAGATTACGGGGCACCCGTCTCCGACGGTCGCGCGGTGCTTCGCGCCGAGGAGGCGAAGACCGCCGCCGGCGCGCTCGACGGCCCGGTCTGGGTGGTCAAGGCCCAGATCCACGCGGGCGGCCGCGGCAAGGGCAAGTTCATCGAGGCGGGCGCCGGAGAGAAGGGCGGCGTGCGGCTCACGCGCTCGGCCACCGAAGCCGCCGAGGAAGCCCGCAAGATGCTCGGCCGCACCCTCGTCACCAAACAGACCGGCCCCGGCGGCAAGCAGGTCGGCCGGGTCTACATCGAGGACGGCTCGGGCATCGAGCGCGAGCTCTACCTCGCGCTTCTGGTCGACCGCGCCTCCTCGCGGATCTCCTTCGTCGCCTCCACCGAGGGCGGCATGGACATCGAGGAAGTCGCCGAGAACACGCCCGAAAAGATCCTCACATTCACCGTCGACCCCGCCACCGGCTACCAGCCGTTCCACGGCCGCCGCATCGCCTTCGGTCTCGGCCTCGAGGGCAAGCAGATCAAGCAATGCGTCGCGCTGATGGGCACGCTCTACCGGCTCTTCACCGAAAAGGACGTGGAGATGCTCGAGATCAACCCGTTGATCGTGACCGACGGCGGCGACCTCAAGTGCCTCGACGCCAAGATGGGCTTCGACTCGAACGCGCTCTACCGACACTCCGACATTCTCGAACTCCGTGACGAGAGCGAGGAGGATTCGAAGGAACT
>CAZPPH010000363.1:0-1638 GCA_964588375.1 uncultured Rhodobacterales bacterium
AACAGGGGTCGCTTTTCTGACCCCCGGTCGAGGTTTCATCGGCCATCAAATATCCCGGGGGAGCCGCGAATGCGGCGGGGGCGGCGCCCCCGTCTCAGGTTCCGCCTCAGGACCCCACGCGCGGTCCGGTGCAGGTCATCGGCTCCTCGGTGAACCGCGCCACATAGGTCGAGCCCGGCCCGGCCTCGTCGACGAAGGTCGCGAGAAAGCCGCCGGGCGCTTCGGTGAACTGCCAGCACTGCGGCCCCTCGAGGTCCTCGTAGACGAAGCAGATGTTCTCGCCATCCGGGTACCAGCGGCCCGCGAAACACTCGCCGTCGGCAAACGCCCATTCCACCCGCCGGTCGCCGTAATGACGCTCCATCCCGTGGAACGCGCCGCCGAGCGTATAGATCACCGTCCGTCCCCGGGTCAGCGCGTCGAAGGCCCCGGCCTCGAGGGTCTGGGCGGCGGCCGGTGCGGCGGAAAGGGCGAGGGCGAAAGCGGCTATGATCTGGATTCGGGACATGCTTCGTTCTGACATGGCGCACAGCGGCGTCAAAGGTCGCATTTGGATTGGGGCGGGGCCAGCGGTTTGATAGCCTCGGGGCCGAACGGGAGGAACGCGATGGCGCTCGACGGCAAGGGCAGTGAAAACGGTGTCTGGAAGGACGGGCGCGGCAAGGGGCGGAAAACCCCGAAGGGCCGCCAGCTCGACGAGGCCGCACTGGCGGAGGTCCGCGCGCTTCTCGGCGAGAGGCCCCGGCGGCGCGACCTCCTGATCGAGCACCTCCACCTCATCCAGGATGCCCACGGTCATCTCGCCGCCCGCCATCTCCGCGCGCTCGCCGAGGAGATGCGCCTGTCGATGGCCGAGGTCTGGGAGGTCGCGACCTTCTATGCGCATTTCGACCCGGTCCGCGAGGACGAGACCCCGCCGCCGGCGACGACGATCCGGGTCTGCGACTCGCTCTCCTGCGAGCTCGCCGGGGCCGGGGCGCTGAAGGCGGCGCTCGAGGCCGGCACCGACCCGTCTCAGATCCGTGTCCTGCGCGCGCCCTGCATGGGCCGCTGCGATACCGCCCCGGTGGCCGAGGTCGGCCACAACCACATCGACAACGCCACGCCCGACACGGTGCTGGCGGCGGCGAAGGCGGGCGACACGCATCCTGTCATCCCCGGTTACGAGACACTCGAAACCTACCGCGCCTCGGGGGGTTACGACACGCTCCTGAAGCTTCGCGAGAGCGGCGACTGGGAGGCCGTTCAGGCCGATATGGCGGCCTCGGGTCTGCGCGGCCTCGGCGGTGCAGGCTTCCCCTCGGGCCGCAAATGGGGCTTCGTGCGCGCCCATCCCGGCCCGCGCTATCTCGCCGTCAACGGCGACGAGGGCGAGCCCGGCACGTTCAAGGACCGCTTCCATCTCGAGCGCACGCCCCACCTTTTCCTCGAGGGCATGCTCATCGCCGCCTGGGCGGTCGCGGCCGACCGTGTCTTTCTCTACATGCGCGACGAATACCCCGCCGTGCTCGAGATACTCCGCCGCGAAATCAAGGCACTCGAAGACCAGGCTCTCGTGCCGCCCGGCTACGTCGACCTCCGCCGGGGCGCGGGCGCCTATATCTGCGGCGAGGAATCGGCGATGATCGAATCGATCGA
>CAZPPH010000364.1:0-1637 GCA_964588375.1 uncultured Rhodobacterales bacterium
TCGGGCGGATGCGTCTGCTTCCGTCACCCGTTTTCCGAACGCGGTTTCAGATGTGTCCCGAACCACTCGGCCGCGAGGACGACGACCTCTTCGAGGGTGCCCGGTTCTTCGAAGAGATGCGTGGCGCCCTCGACGATCCTCAGTTCGGAAGGGCAGCGCAACTTGCTTCGGGCCTGCTCGTTGAGGTCGATGACCACCTCGTCGCGCCCCCCGACGATGAGCAGCGTCGGTGCGCGGACTTCGGACAGGGCCTCGCCGGCAAGGTCGGGCCGCCCGCCTCGGGAAACGACCGCCCCGACGGCGTCCGGCATCGCCGCCGCCCCGGCCAGCGCCGACGCCGCGCCCGTGCTGGCTCCGAAGAGCCCGACCGGAAGATCCGCGAGATCGCCCGCTTCGCGCGCCCATCGGACGGCCGCGGCGACCCGGGTGGTGAGCAGGGATATGTCGAAGACGTTCCGGCGGTCGCTCGCCTCCTCCTCGGTCAGAAGATCGAAGAGAAGCGTGGCGAGGCCGTAGCTTTCGAGTGCCTTCGCGACCGAGGTGTTCCGCGGACTGAGGCGGCTGCTCCCGCTGCCGTGCGCGAAGATCACGAGCCCCCGGGCATCTGCCGGTCGCCGGAGGATGCCCGGGAGAAAGAGGCGCTCCCCTGCGGGTATGGTGACGGTCTTCTCGTCGACTGACATGACGGCTGCCTCGTATGAGTGCGTCGCAGAGCCACTGATACATCGCGCGGCCCGGCAGGTTTGTTCCTGCTGATCCGAGGAGACCTGGCCGCGAGACGGACCGCGCTCCTGCCGCGCATCCCGATACCTCGACGCTCTGCGCCGGGGGGCGACAGCGGCCGACGGCCTCAGTCGTCCTCGCGCCGATCGCGCTCCTTTTCGGCGCGATGTTCCGCCTTGGCGCGCTCGTGCGAGCCTTCGTCGTGCTCGGGGCGATCGTGAAGTTCCTGCAATCTCCGCGCCTTGCCATAGACGACGATCCTGTCTCCCGCACACAGTCGGGTTTTTCGCGACGGGGCGCCGCGAAACCCGCCATTCTGCCGCTCGATGCCCAGAACCGCCACGCCCTCGGCATCGAGTTCCAGGTCGCCGAGGCGGCCGCCTGCCAGCCAGCTGCCTTCGTCGACCTCGAATGTGCTGATCTGAAGATCCTGATGAAGCCTCAGGATCGCGGCGTAATCGCGCAGCTCGAGATCGGTGAAGCGCTGCAATCCGCGACGTATCACAGGGGTCGCCCAGCGATTCAGGCGCCGGGAGCGGGCCAGCAGGAGAATGCCCCCCGCACCCATGGCAAGGAGAAGAACCCGCAAGGCCGTGTTCTGCCCCGAATCGACGAAGGTCAGGATTGTCGTCGCGACCGCGGACACCGCGCCGACCGATCCGGCCCGGATGAGCAATGAAATGATACGCCGCCGCGCCGTTTCGTTCGCGACGTTCTCGGCTTCCGACGTCGTGAACCCCGCACCGGAGAAGGCGGAAAGCGACTGGAAACGGGCGACCTCCTCGGACAGGCCCGTCATCGTGAGCGCGATCGTCCCGATCCGTACGATGAGAAACGAAAGCGCGATGACGATCAGGAGCGAGGCAAGGGCGGTCATTGGTCCAGAACGAGACTTTCCGGCGAATGGTTGCGTG
>CAZPPH010000365.1:0-1626 GCA_964588375.1 uncultured Rhodobacterales bacterium
CAAGGCTGGAAGCGCGAGCGCATCTGCCCCGATCTCATCTTCGCCCCGGGCGGCAACGCAGATGCAGGGCGCATCTTGGTGCCAGAAATCAAATGGGGACCGCCTGCAGAAGCCGCCAACGGCTACAAGCGCAATGTGCCGGACCACCTGCCAAGGAGCCTCGCTGATCAGGTCGTGCCTGCCGGTCAACTTCGGATTTCTTTGACCGGCGACGCGTTCGAATGCGCGCGACAAACGAGCAGAATCCCGTCGAGCATTTCAGACATGAAGCGCTCAAAATGGCGTCGGGCGGGCTTGGACTATTTTTCGCCCACCAATGTGTAATGGCGGTGGTGTCATGTGTGGACGGCTCCGTTTGCGCAAGGGTTGATTTGAGCTGAGAATGATCGTTGCGGGGTGCGGTCATGTGTCCGGCCTGTGCGCGCGGTGCGTCTGACCGCTGGCCCTGATGAAGTCCGCATGCCGGGTCCCAATCAGACTATCGAGCTGTGACGCCCTGACACCACCTCGGGGTGTCCCGGCAGCGGTCTCGCTTGATCATCATCACTCATCTCTGCCCTTGCATCTCGTTGCGGTGCCGCTGGGGCGCCGCCATGTCCTCCTTTGTTCAGGTGGCCGGTGCGGCTCTGTAGTTCTCTCCCCTCGCAAGCAGCGCCCATGCAGTGCGCGCCGTCTTGTTGGCGATCGCCACGGTCACGAGCCGCGTTGGCTTGCGTTCAAGCAGGGATCTGACCCAGGCTCCGGTCCGAGTATCGGTGGTTGGCGCGCGCCGTGTCACCGAGGTGGCGCCGACGACCAGCAATCGGCGCAGATAGCCGTTGCCCATCTTCGAGACCCGTCCCAGCCGATCCTTGCCGCCTGAGGAGTTCTGTCGTGGCACGAGCCCGAGCCAGGCCGCAAATTGCCGGCCCGACTTGAAGACGGACGGATCCGGCACACTGGCCGCGAGCGCCGTGGCGGTGATGATGCCGACACCCGGGATCGTCTCGAGCCGCTGGCTCGCAGCGCTCTGCCGATGCCACGCCATGAGCTGGCGTTCGATCTTGCCAATCTCTTCCGCCAGGCTCTCGAGTTGCGCGGCCAGCGACAGAAGCGCCGACCGAGCAAGGGCTGGCAGGTCCAGCTCGTCATCGGGATCTCTCAGGCGCCGGACCATTTCGGCCACCTTCCGTGGTCCCTGCGCGGTGATCGTCCCGAACTCCGCCAGATGTGCCCGGATTGCGTTGAGGATCATCGTGCGCTGCCGCATCAGCAGGTCGCGCGACCGATGAAGCACGAGGACCGCCTGCTGATCTTCGGTCTTCACGGGCACAATGCGCATGTTCGGTCGTGTCACTGCCTCGCAGATCGCTTCGGCGTCGGCCGCATCATTCTTCTGGCGCTTCACGTAGGGCTTCACGTATGCGGGCGGGATCAGCCGCACGTCATGGCCAAGCGCTGCTATCTCCCGCGCCCAGAAGTGAGAGGTCGGGCAGGCTTCCATGCCGATCAGGCAGGGTTCGAGCCTCGAGAGGAAGTTCAGCACCGCTCCGCGGCGCAGCTTCTTCTGCAAGACGACGGTGCCGCTGCCATCAACGCCGTGAAGCTGAAAGACGGACTTGGCCAGGTCGATCCCGAGTGTTGTAA
>CAZPPH010000366.1:0-1616 GCA_964588375.1 uncultured Rhodobacterales bacterium
AGCGCGAGGCTGCCGTAGCGCGATGTCCAGCGCGCGGAGCGTTCCCCCGCCGCGCCCGACCGCTCCATGCCGCGCGGAAAGACGTAGAGGTTGCTCACCATCGGCAGCTTCCAGTCCATGCTGCGGCCGGTGAGCACCCGGTCGTCGGGGCCGAGATAGACCGCACGGGTGCAGGCCTCGGCCAGCGGGGCGGCGAGGAGGGCGAGCGAGGTCGTCAGCGCGGCGGCGGCGAAGAATGAGCGTGGCATGAAGAACTCTCCGAAATAATGTTATAATATCACTTCGACGATAACCGCGAACGGCTCTGCACGCAAGCCGGGCAGCCGGTCAGAACCGCCAGGTCGCCCCCAGAAGCGGCCCGCTGAGGCTGCCCTGAAATTCGGTTCCGCCCCCGCTCTCATAGTCGAGATAGAGGTGCCGCCAGCCAGCCGAGATGTAGAGCCGTTCGGTCGCGCGGTAATTGGCTGTGAGCGCGGCCTGCCAGGTGAACTGCGAGCCCACCCCGAACCCGCCGAGATCGGCATAGCCGATGACCGACCAGCGCGGCGACAGCTCGGTGTTGAACCGCGCCGCGACGACCGGGTCGACGAAGGTGGCACCGGGGGCCTCGTCGATGCCCGCCGCCGGTACCGACACGGACCCGCCGATATCCCAGCCCCTGAGGCCGCCCAGCACATCGAACGTGGTGCCCTTGCCCGCGTCGAAACGCCGGCCGGCGGCGAGGGTGAGCGAGGTCAGCGTCACCTCGCCCGAGGCGGGCGCTCCGGGCGGCACGAGCCCGTCGCGCGACGAGGACGTGTAGGTGAAGTCGCCCAGGAGCACGAGGTCGCCCCGGCGGGCGAGGCCGGTGACGAACAAGGCCGCGTCGAGGTCCTCGAGCACCTCGCCGAGAGAGGCGTCGAATTCGAGGGTCGGCGCGCCGGTGAAGGGCGTGAACTCGCCGCCGACGCCCGCGCCCCAGCCGTAGAGCGTGACCTGCCCCGACCAGTCCGACCCGGAGGTCTGGGCAGCCGCCGGGGCGGCGGCGGCGAGGGCCACGGCGAGAGCGCCCAGGGTTGCGCGGGGCGACAGGGTCATGCCAGCGTCTCCTTGAAGATGCGTCCGCCCTTCATGCCGACGCGCAGGTTGGCGCCGGGGTCGTCGAGGAACCCGAGGTCGGTCTCGGGGTCGCCGTCCCAGACGAGAATATCGGCAAGCGCGCCCTCTGCGATGACGCCGAGCGCCCCGTCATACGGCGCGCGGGGGCCGGACATGGCAAGAAGGTCGCCCGCCGCCCCGGTGGCCATCCGCAAGGCTTCGAGCGGCTCCATGAACCGCGCCAGTTTGGCGAGTTGGCGACCCTGGCTGACCGAGGCGCCGGGGTTCATCAGGATGTCGGTGCCGAAGGCCATGTTGACGCCCTCGGCGCGCCCCATCTCGAAGGCGCGCACGGTGCCGGTCGCGACCTCCTCGGCCTTCGCCTGCTGAATGGGGTTGCTGCGCGGGTTCGAGTCCTCGTCCTGCAGGAACGGCTGGATCGACCACCACGCGCCCTCCTCGCGCATCATCCGCACGGTCTCGATGTCGGCGAGCTGGCCGTGCTCGATGGATTTCACACCGGCCCGCAGGGCGCGCTG
>CAZPPH010000367.1:0-1614 GCA_964588375.1 uncultured Rhodobacterales bacterium
GGCGCCTCTTGGGAGCGGCTGATGGCACCGCCCTCCCCCGGGAACTCATTTCCGTCTTGGCTCTTTCCCGGGTCGACCATGAAGCCAGCCGTTGGCGGGAGGTCCCCGGGAGATGAGGCGGGGGGGACGGCTTTGCAGGGATCCGGAGCCCCTGACCCGTGGCTCTCCGCGATCTGCCGAAAGCGCCGCTAGGGGTGCCGTGCGGCACGTCTCGAAAGGGCGAGGCCCGCAAGGGCGCCCAAGAGCGCGCCGAGGGCGTTCGCGGCGAGGTCCGACCATTCCGGGGCGCGGCCGACAATCTCCTGCAAGCCTTCGATAATACCCCCGAAGACGATTGCGGAGAGAAGGATCGCTACCCAGCGCCGGGACCAGACGAATGTGAGCGGCAGAACGAGGAGCGCGAATGCGACGCCGTGGAGCAGCGGCCCATCGCGCCGGATCGGACCCTGCCCGAACTCCCTCGGGGTCAGGCCACCGACAACGATGGCGACAGCGACAATGATGGAGATCGACAAGGCGATCCTGGCGTGACGACCCATGGGGGACCCTCCAGGCAGGCATTATGAGAACGTCGGCGGCGCGGGACCAGGACCAGAGTGGAGCCTTGCGTCCCATGCGATGGCGTACGGCGCAAGGCTGGAATGCGAGGTGTACCATGGATGGGCGCCGGTCTTCACGCTCCACGCATCGTGGCCCTGAGCGGTATTGGCCTTCACGACGTGACGCCCTTCGTTTGCCGCGAAGGTCTCGTTGCGGTCGACGTTCCGGACCCACGCATCATCCGCGCCTTTCGTCTCGTCGAAGTAGGGCGCCCCGGGAAACTCGAAGAGATCGCATCGCCGGGCGCCGCTTCGGAAGAGCCCCCCGACCGGATCAGGTCCTGACACTGTCGGCGTTGCCCAGATACCAGCGATAGGTCTCCTCGATCCCTTCGTGAAGGCCGATCCGCGCGCGCCATCCCATCGCGGTCAGCCGCGAGACATCCATCAGTTTTCGCATCGTGCCGTCGGGTCTCGAGGGATCGGTCGTGATCTTCCCCTCGAACCCCGTGACCCCGGCGACGAGCCCTGCGAGTTCGAGGATGGAGATGTCCTCGCCCGTTCCGACATTGATATGGCTCAGCATCGGCTCGGTATTGGCCTCGTAGATTTCGCGGGGCAGGTCGAGAATGAAGAGCGAAGCCTCGGCCATGTCGTCGACATGCAGAAACTCGCGGCGCGGCCTGCCGCTCCCCCAAATGGCCACCTCCCCTGCCCCGGAGTGGGCCGCCTCGTGGAACCGGCGGATGAGGGCGGGCAGAACATGGCTGTTCTCGGGGTGGAAATTGTCTCCGGGACCGTAGAGGTTCGTCGGCATCACGCTTCTGTAGTCGGTTCCGTATTGACGGTTGTAGCTCTCGCAGAGCTTGATCGCCGCGATCTTGGCGATGGCGTAGGGCTCGTTGGTGGGCTCGAGAGGACCCGTCAGCAGGGCCTCTTCGCGCATCGGCTGGGGCGCCTCGCGAGGGTAGATGCACGACGAGCCAAGCTGGAGCAGGCGCATCACGCCCGCCGCCCAGCTTTCGTGGATGACGTTCGCCGCGATCATCAGGTTTTCGCGGATGAACTCCGCAGG
>CAZPPH010000368.1:0-1603 GCA_964588375.1 uncultured Rhodobacterales bacterium
CGATGCGCGAGATCCTCGCCATCGTGAAGCGCACCTACTGCGGCACCTTCGCGCTGCAATACATGCACATCTCCGACCCCGAGCAGGCCGGCTGGCTCAAGGAGCGCATCGAGGGCTACGGCAAGGAGGTCTCGTTCACCCGCGAAGGCCGCCGGGCGATCCTCAACAAGCTCGTCGAGGCCGAGGGGTTCGAGAAATTCCTGCACGTCAAGTACACCGGCACCAAGCGCTTCGGGCTCGACGGCGGCGAAAGCCTCATCCCCGCGATGGAGCAGATCATCAAGCGCGGGGGCGCGCTGGGGATTCAGGAAATCATCATCGGCATGCCGCACCGGGGCCGCCTCTCGGTCCTCGCCAACGTGATGGAGAAGCCCTACAAGGCGATCTTCAACGAGTTCCAGGGCGGCTCGTTCAAACCCGAGGACGTCGACGGGTCGGGCGACGTGAAATACCACCTCGGGGCCTCGTCGGACCGCGCGTTCGACGGCAACAACGTGCACCTCTCGCTCACCGCCAACCCCTCGCATCTCGAGGCGGTGAACCCCGTCTGCCTCGGCAAGGCGCGCGCCAAGCAGGACCAGTTGAGCGACGCCGAGCGCCGCAAGGTGCTCACGATTCTCCTGCACGGTGACGCGGCCTTCGCCGGCCAGGGCGTGGTGGCGGAATGTTTCGGGCTTTCGGGGCTCAAGGGTCACCGCACCGGCGGGACGATCCACATCATCGTCAACAACCAGATCGGCTTCACCACCGCGCCGCATCATTCGCGGTCCTCGCCCTACCCCACCGACATCGCGCTGATGGTCGAGGCGCCGATCTTCCACGTGAACGGGGATGACCCCGAGGCAGTGGTCCACGCCGCCAAGGTCGCCACCGAATACCGCCAGAAGTTCGGCAAGGACGTCGTCATCGACATCTTCTGCTACCGCCGGTTCGGCCACAACGAGGGCGACGAACCGATGTTCACCAACCCCGCGATGTACCAGCGGATCAAGAAGCAGAAGACGACGCTTTCGCTCTACACCGAGCGCCTGGTGAACGACGGTCTGATTCCCGAAGGCGAGATCGAGGACATGAAGGCCTCGTTCCAGGCCCATCTCAACGACGAGTTCGAGGCCGGCAAGGCCTACAAGCCCAACAAGGCCGACTGGCTCGACGGCCGCTGGTCGCATATCGACCGGGGGGGCGAGCAATACCAGCGCGGCCAGACGGCGATCTCCGAAGAGACCATGGCCGAGGTCGGCCGGGCGCTCACCACCGCCCCCGACGACCTGAAGGTGCACCGCACCGTCGGCCGGCTGCTCGACGCGAAATCGAAGATGTTCGAAACCGGCGAGGGTTTCGACTGGTCCACCGCCGAGGCCATCGCCTTCGGCTCGCTCCTGACCGAGGGCTACCCCGTTCGCCTCTCGGGCCAGGATTCGACCCGCGGCACCTTCTCCCAGCGCCACTCCGCCTTCATCGACCAGGAGACCGAGGAGCGTTACGTGCCGCTCAACAACATTCGCCCGGGGCAGGCGCAATACGAGGTCATCGACTCGATGCTTTCGGAATACGCCGTCCTCGGGTTCGAATACGGCTTCTCGCTGGCCGAGCCCAACGCGCT
>CAZPPH010000369.1:0-1588 GCA_964588375.1 uncultured Rhodobacterales bacterium
GGCTCGAACACCGCGTCTTCCCGGGTCTCGAGGCGCAGAACGCCCTCGAGTTCGATGAGTTCGGTCACATCGGCATCCCCGGCGAGCGTCGTGGCCGCATCCGCGAGCCAAGGGGTCAGCGTCTCGCCCACCCAGAACACCAGATCGGCCGATTCCAGCGCGGCGGCATTGGATGGTCTCAGGCTGTATTCGTGGGGCGACGCCCCCGGTGTGACGATCAGGTCAGGGGTGCCGAGGTCGCCCATGACCTGCGAGACGAGCGAGTGCACCGGCGCGATGTCTGTCGCGACGCGCGGCACCTCGGCCATCGCGGTGCCTGCCAGAAGGGTGACAGCGGAGCCAAGGGCAGCTAGGTTTCTGGACATCGAACACTCCATGTGATTTTATAACGTCACATCACCTAACGGACCCGAAACAACATGACAAGTGGCGACGACGACTCCATGCCCAGCGGCGCCTCGCCCCTCGGCTTCGAACGGCACGACCACGCCCATTGCGTCGAAACCGCCCTTTCTGCGGCGGAGAGCTGGTGCGCGGCGGGCGGTCTGCGCCTCACTCCCGTCCGCCGCAAGGCCCTCGAAATCCTTCTCCAGGAGCACCGGGCGCTCGGGGCCTACGAGGTGCTCGACCGGCTGCGCGGGGCGGGCTTCGGCTCGCAGCCGCCGGTGGCCTACCGGGCGCTCGAATTCCTCGTGACCCACGGGTTCGCCCACCGGGTCGAGCGGCTCAATGCCTTCATCGCCTGCGCCCACCCCGGCGAGACGCACGCGCCCGCCTTCATGATCTGCCGGCTGTGCGACACGGTGGCCGAGGCCGCCTCGACCGCGTCGAAGGGGGAACTCGGGGACGCGGCACGCGCGGCCGGCTTTGTCATCGAGCAGACCGTGGTCGAGGCCGAGGGCGTCTGCCCGGCCTGTGCGGGCAAGGGCTGAGCCATGGCGCTCGTCACGGTCGAGAACCTCGATATCCGCTACGGTTCAAACACGGTCCTTTCGGGAGTGGATCTCGTCATCGAACCCGGCGAGATCGTGACGATCGTCGGCCCGAATGGCTCGGGGAAGACGAGCCTTCTGCGCGCCCTGGTGGGTGCGGTGCCCCCGGCGAAGGGGCGGATCGTCCGCAGCCGGGGGCTAAGGCTCGGCTACGTTCCCCAGCGGCTCCATGTCGACAGGACGCTGCCGATCACGGTGGAGCGGTTCCTGCGCCTGCCGAGGCGACGGAGCCGGGCCGACTGCCTGGAAGCGCTCGACCGGGCCGGGGTGCCGGAACTCGCCGGGCGGCAGATGTCGGGATTGTCCGGCGGTCAGTTCCAGCGCGTGCTTCTCGCCCGGGCCCTTCTCGACCGGCCGCACCTTCTGCTTCTCGACGAACCGACACAGGGCCTCGACCAGCCGGGCTCGGCGGCGTTCTATCGCCTGATCGCGGAGGTTCGCCGGGAGACCGGCGCGGCGATCGTGATGAACAGCCACGAATTGCACGTCGTCATGGCCGCTTCCGACCGGGTGATCTGCCTCAACGGCCATGTCTGCTGCGAAGGCACCCCCGAGGTTGTCTCCTCCGCGCCGGAATACCGCGCACTCTTCGGTAC
>CAZPPH010000370.1:0-1570 GCA_964588375.1 uncultured Rhodobacterales bacterium
GCCGACCGCGAGACAGGTCTCGCCACCCTCTGCGTCGCCTCGGGCATGGGGGCCGCGACCATCATCGAGCGGGTCTGACAGGCCATGCCCGACAAGACTGCCATACGCTTGCCATACAGCTTGCCATACGTTTCGCAGACCGGCTTTCCGGCCCCGAACGAGGACCTGCCGACATGACCGAATTCACCATGACCACCGATGCCGACGGGGTCGCGACCATCGTCTGGGACACGCCGGAGAAGTCGATGAACGTGATGTCGACGCAGGGCTTCGAGGAGCTCGATGCTCTGATCGACGCCGCGCTTTCCGACGACGCGGTCAGGGGCGTGATCCTGACCTCCGGCAAGGAAGACAGCTTCGCCGGCGGCATGGACCTCAAGGTCATCGCGAAGATGAAGGAGAGCGCCGGAGACGACCCCGCCAAGGGTCTCTTCGAAGGGCTCATGGCGACCCACGCGATCCTCCGCAAGATCGAGCGGGCCGGCATGGACGACAGGAACAAGGGCGGCAAGCCCATCGTCGCCGCCCTGCCCGGCACGGCCCTCGGCATCGGCTACGAGATCCCGCTCGCCTGCCACCGGATCATCGTGGCGGATAATCCGAAGGCGAAGATCGGGCTGCCCGAGATCATGGTCGGCCTCTTTCCCGGCATGGGCGGGACGACCCGGCTGGTGCGCAGGATGGGCGTGATGGCGGCGGCGCCGTTCCTGCTCGAGGGAAAGCTATCCGATCCGAAGAAGGCGAAGGCCGCGGGGCTCGTGGACGACGTGGTCGCACCCGGGGAGCTCCTTGAAAAGGCTAAGGAATGGGTGCTTTCGGCCAAGGATGCCGACCTCGTCAAGCCGTGGGACGAGAAGGGCTACAAGATGCCCGGCGGCGCGCCCTACACGCCCCAGGGGTTTCAGACCTTCGTCGGCGCGAACGCGATGATCGCGGGTCGGACGAAAGGGGTCTACCCCGCCGCGAAGGCACTCCTGTCGGCGGTCTACGAGGGCGCGATGGTGCCCTTCGACACCGCCCTGAAGATCGAGGCGCGCTGGTTCACCAGCGTGCTGATGAACCCGTCTTCGGCGGCGATGATCCGGTCGCTCTTCGTCAACAAGGAGGCGCTCGAGAAGGGCGCCAACCGGCCTGCTGTCGACGATCAGAAGGTCGCCAAGCTCGGCGTTCTCGGCGCGGGCATGATGGGGGCCGGTATCGCTTACGTCGCGGCGAACGCCGGGATCGAGGTGGTGCTGATCGACCGGGACCAGGACGCCGCCGACCGCGGCAAGGCCCATTCCGAGGGCCTGCTCGACAAGGGCATCTCGCGCCGGAAGGTGACGGAGGAACAGAAGGCGGAGGTGCTTGGCCGGATCGTGGCGACCACGGATTACACGGCACTTGCAGGGGCCGATCTCGTCATCGAGGCGGTGTTCGAGGACCCGGGGCTGAAGGCCGAGGTGACGAAGGAGGCCGAGGCGGCGGCGGGCCCGGGTTGCATCTTCGCCACCAACACCTCGACCCTGCCGATCAGCGAGCTGGCAAAGGCCAGCGCGAGGCCGGAACAATTCATCGGCATCCACTTCTT
>CAZPPH010000371.1:0-1569 GCA_964588375.1 uncultured Rhodobacterales bacterium
CCATCAAGATGGTCGCCTATGTCGGGATCGCGCCGATTGCCGGGGCCGTCGCGGATAAGGTGAACCGCCGGGCGCTGCTCGTGGGTCTCGACGTCGTGCGGGCCGGCGCCGCGCTCTGCCTGCCCTTCGTGACCGAGGTCTGGCAGGTCTATGTCCTGATCTTCGTGCTGCAATCGGCATCAGCCGCGTTCACACCGACCTTCCAGGCGACGATCCCCGACGTTCTGCCGGAGGAGGCGCGCTACACCCGCGCGCTCTCGCTGTCACGGCTGGCTTATGATCTGGAAAACATCGCAAGCCCCACGCTCGCTGCGCTGCTGCTGGCGGTGATGAGCCACAATTCGCTCTTCCTCGGCACGGTCATGGGCTTCGCCGCCTCGGCGGTCCTCGTAGTCTCGGTCATGCTGCCGAGCCCGAAGCCGTCCGAGCCGTGCGGCATCTACGACCGGACCACGCGCGGCATCCGCATCTACCTTGCCACGCCGCGACTGCGGGGGCTTCTGGCCCTGAACGTCGCTGCGGCGTCTGCGGGCGCGATGGTGCTGGTCAACTCGGTCGTGCTGGTGCGCAGCACGCTGGGCCTGTCCGAGAGTGCGCTTGCCTGGACCATGTTCGCTTTTGGCGCGGGTTCGATGCTGGCTGCGCTCGCGCTGCCGCGGCTTCTGAATCGCGTTCCGGACCGCCCCGTGATGCTTGGGGGCGCGTTGCTTATGGTTCTAACGCTTCTGGCGCTGGCCGGAGAGGTCGCGGCCCTCGGCCTCGACTGGTCTTACCTGCTAGGCGCATGGGTGCTGGTGGGTCTGGGCTATTCCGCCGTCCTCACGCCCTCGGGGCGCCTCCTGCGCCGGTCGGCGCACGCGGAGGACCGCCCCGCGCTCTTTGCCGCGCAATTCGCGCTCAGCCACGCCTGCTGGCTGGTGACCTATCCGCTGTCGGGCTGGCTGATGACACAGTTCGGGCCGGTCGCCGCACTGGGGCTGCTGGCGGCATTGGCTGGCGCTGGCACGCTGACGGCGCTCCGCCTTTGGCCATCGGGCGATCCCGAGATCCTTGAGCATACCCACGAGAACCTGCCGCTCGACCATCCTCACCTCGCGGGCGCGCGTCAGCATGCCCATCCTTTCGTCGTGGACGACGAGCATCCCCGCTGGGCGTCACAGCTCTGAGCTGGCTTTTGAGATCAGGCTGCCGCCTCGTAGCTCGTGAACACCTCGGTGCTGCCGTCATGGCGGATCAAGAACACCTCGTAAGCCTCGCGACTGTCTTCCGGTCCCATGCCGGGGGAGCCGTAGGGCATTTCCGGCACGGCGAGGCCGACTGCATCGGGGCGTTCCTCGAGCAGCCGCCGGATATCGGCGGGCGGGACGTGGCCTTCGATGAAATAGCCGTCGATTTCGCCCGTGTGGCAGGAGATCATCTCCTCCGGGATGCCGTTGTCGAGCTTGTGGCGGATTAGCAGCGTGCCGAAGCTCGTCTCGGTCGTCACCTCGAAACCTTCGGCCTGAAGGATGCGTACCCAGGCCTCGCAGCAGCCGCAGTTCGGGTCCTTCAGCACGTGGATCGCGGGCG
>CAZPPH010000372.1:0-1565 GCA_964588375.1 uncultured Rhodobacterales bacterium
CCATGCAGACCGACCCCATCCTCGTCATCGGCGCCACCGGCAAGACCGGCAGCCGTGTTGCAGTCAAGCTGGAGGCGAAGGGCTTTCCCCTGCGCCGCGGCTCGCGGAACTCCGCCACTCCCTTCGACTGGGAGGCTCCTGAGACCTGGGGCCCCGCTTTGCAGGGCGTTCGTGCGGCCTACGTGACCTACTTCCCCGATCTCGCCTTCCCCGGCGCCGTCGAAAAGCTGGAGTCGCTCTGCGAGACCGCCAAGGACGCGGGCGTCGAGCACCTCGTTTTGCTCTCGGGCCGCGGCGAGCACCATGCCCGGCTGGGCGAGGACGTTGTCCGCGCATCGGGCGTCGATTTCACCCTCATCCGCGCCGCCTGGTTCGCGCAGAACTTCTCCGAAGGCTACCTGCGCGACCCCATCCTCGCCGGCGTTCTGCCGATGCCGGGCGGCGACATCGCCGAGCCGATCATCGACATCGACGACATCGCAGATGTCGCGGTCGCTGCGCTGACAGAGGACGGCCACCGGGGCAAACTCTACGAGGTAACGGGCCCGCGCCTGATGACGTTTGCCGACATGGCGGGCGAACTGACCGCGGCAATCGCCCGGCCGATCAAGCACATCCCGATCAGCTTCGAGGACTTCCATGCCAATGTCGCACAATCGGGCGGGGACTTCGTGGCCGATGTCTTCACCGCCATCGCCCGCGAGACGCTGGACGGGCGCAACGCGCATCTGACCGACGGGGTGCAGCGCGCGCTCGGGCGTCCGCCGCGCGACTTTGCCGAGTTCGCCAGGGACGCGGCCCGCGCAGGCGCCTGGGCCAGCGCCGCCTGACCCGCAACACACCCGTATCGAAAGGACATACCATGACCCTCACACCTCTCCAGAGGATCGCGCTCGGCATTGCCGGTGTCTCGGCCCTCGGCATCGGCACCGCCATCACCATCACGCCGCACGCGTTTTACGCGAGCTACGGGATCGCCCTCGGGTCCGACCCGAGCCTTCTGAGCGAATTGCGCGCGCCCGGGGCCGGTCTCGCCATCCTCGGCGCCGTCATGCTGGCGGGTGTCGTCCGGCAATCCCTGAGCAGGGTGGCTCTCGTCGCGGCCCTCGTCGTGTTCCTCGGCTTTCCTGCCGGACGCATCGTCGGCCTCGCCCTCGACGGCATTCCTTCGACAGCGATCCTGGCCGCGCTCGTCTTCGAACTGGCGGTCGCGGCACTGTGCCTCTTCGCCTTCCGGCCCGGGAGTGGACGCGCGGGATCGCGTGTCGCCCTGGGCTGACCCCGTTTTACCGCGGCGGGTTAGGTCCGCCGCGGTCGATACATCAAGGAGCCCTTCCCATGTCCCCCTTCTTCTTCATCCTGATGCAACTCGCCATCGTCGCCTATGCGCTGGTCGGCGGCGTCTTCCTCGCCTTCTCCGACTTCATCATGCGGTCGCTCGCCCTCACCGGCGGCACAGGCGGGGTCGAGGCCATGCAGGTCATCAACCGCGAGGTGTTTCGCTGGGTCTTCATGGCCCTGTTTCTGGGGATGGCGGCCGTGTCGCTTGTCGTTGCAGGCTACGG
>CAZPPH010000373.1:0-1565 GCA_964588375.1 uncultured Rhodobacterales bacterium
CGCCACGGCGTCCGAGATCAACGCTTATGTTGCTGCGGTCAAGGCGAGCCCCGAGATGTCCCACGGCCACAGCGGCAGCATGGCCAACGAGCACATGGCGGCGATGGACCTTGTGGACCGCGGCGAGGCGACCCATGTCGCGGTCCAGGATGGCGACTGGTCGGATCCCAACACCTGGTTCCAGGGCGAAATCCCCGGCGACGATGCCAAGGCGCTTATTCCCGAAGGAATATCAGTCTCCTATGGCACGGTCAGCGACGCGCGGCTCTTCACCCTCCGGGTGGACGGCACCCTCGACTTCGAGACCAATGTCGACAGCAAGATGATCTTCGACACGATGGTTGTGAGCCCCACGGGCGCCCTCGTTATCGGCACTGTGGACAACCCGGTTGATCCGGATGTCGACATCAACCTTGTCGTTGCCAACAACGGCCCGATCGACACCGACTGGGACCCGATGCTGCTGTCACGCGGGATCATCGCCCATGGCGCCACGAGCATCCACGGGGCCGAGAAAGATTCTCATGAGAAGGTCATCGAGGACCCAATTGCCGGGGACACCTCGATCAAGTTCGCCGAAGTGCCCGAGGGCTGGCAAGTGGGCGACACGATCGTCATCGCCGGCACCCATTTCGACGGCTACAAGTGGGACAACGATATCAACGGCAAGCGGTTCTATCCCCCCGAAGACGAGGAGCGCATCATCACGGAAATCCGCGATGACGGGACGGTCCTCTTCGACGAGGCGTTGATCTATGACCACGACAGCCCGCGCGAGGATCTCAAGACCTCGGTTGCGAACTACACCCGCAACGTCTCAATCGAGACCGCGAACGCCGCGGAGGCCGAGGTGTTCGAGCGCGGCCATGTGATGTTCATGCATTCCGACCAGGTCGATGTGCGCTACGCCGAGTTCCACGAGCTCGGCCGCACCGACAAGTCCGAGACCTCGGTCGACATCTCCGATGTCTCGAACCCGCAGTTCGACACCAATGTCCAAGGCCGCTACTCATTGCACCTGCACCGCACCGGAACCGAAAATATCGAGAGCCCTGCGTTGGTCATCGGGAATGCGGTCTATGGGGCGCCGGGCTGGGGCTTCGTGCACCACGACTCGAACGCGATTCTCGCCAATAACGCGAGTTACGACACCTTCGGATCGGGCTACGTCGCCGAGACGGGGAACGAGACCGGTGCTTGGCATGACAACATCGCGATCTTTGCCCAAGGCACTAGTTGGGGGATCCCGAAGAACACCTCCGACATCAGCGACACCGAGTTCGACATTGCTCGCGGCGGTGCCGGGTTCTGGTTTCAGGGCCGGTCGGTGACTGCCACCGACAACGTCGCGGCGAGCGTAAACACGGGCTTCGCCTACTTCCACCGGAACGGCGACGATCGGATGATCGATGTCAATCCTGACCTCTTCGAGTTTCCCGAGGCACTTTACTTTGACGAGACGACCGGGGCGGATGATATCCCGATCCAGCACTTTGACGGCAACGAGACATTCGCGGCGAATGAAGGGCTCCACGTCGTGAAGGCCAACACTGCCCAGGGCCACG
>CAZPPH010000374.1:0-1556 GCA_964588375.1 uncultured Rhodobacterales bacterium
AGCCGCGAGCGGAAGAGGGCGAGGGCCTCGGGCGCGAAGGGGTCCGTCGCGAAGGGGGGTGCGGCGGCGAGGGCGTTGGCGAGTTTGGGCGCGTCGGCGGCGGTGAGGCCGCGGGCGATGGTGACGTGGGGGCGGAAGCGCCGCCGCGGCAGGTCGAGGCCCGCCCCGCGCAGGCGCGCGGTCAGGCGCGATTCCAGTGCGGCGAGCGGGTCGGACGGGCGCACGCCGGCGGCGAGGACCGAGGTCTCTCCCGCCCCGAGCGTCTCGACGCCCGCGAGCGCGATCTCGAAGGGCGCGAGCGGCAGGTCCTCGAACGCCTCGCCGATCGCATCGAGGGCGTCCTCGCGCCGCTCGCCGAGAAAGGCCAGCGTCAGGTGCATGTTCTCGGGCGGCACCGGCCGGCCCACGCGCAGCCCGGCCTGGAGGGACAGGAGACGCCGGATGACGGGCGCGGGCAGGGTGAGGGCGATGAAGAGGCGCATCAACGTCTCCGGATCATGCCCGACCCATCGCGGCGCATGCAATCGCATACCGGTATACAATAGAACACCATGAAATCGCTCAATATTTCCTTGAAACCTTCGCTCTGGAGTTACATCATGCGGAGATATCGAAATCGCAAGACACGCAACCGGGGGTTCTCATGCCCAAGTACAATACCAGTTTCGACCTGAGTCTCGAAGACATGGACCTCATCGAGACCGCGCTGCGGACGGCGGCCCGCGTCGACGACGAGGCAAGCGTTTCCCCGAGGGAAGCGAACGAGCTTCTCGGCCGCCTTCACAATCAGAAGGTCTTCTTCCGGCCGCGCGACGGAGTGTACGTTTCGGGCTGAGCCCGTCTGACCTGAATCAAGGCGGATTTGTCGCGCCGGCGCTATAATGATCTTCGCGGGAACCAGCGGAGATGTCAGATATGTCGGTGAACGGATCAGAGGCGGCCACGGCGCAAAACGGGTTCGAGACCGGGCGCTATCCCTACCCGAGGAAAATGGCGCGCCTCGCGTACGAGAAGGAGAAGGCCGCCCTGCAGGCCGAGCTCCTGAAGGTGCAGCTCTGGGCGGCGGACACGGAACAGAAGTTCGTTCTGCTGTTCGAGGGCCGGGACGCCGCGGGCAAGGGCGGCACGATCAAGCGCTTCACCGAGCACCTGAACCCGCGCGCCGCCCGTGTCGTCGCGCTGAACAAGCCGACGTGGGAAGAGAAGGGGCAGTGGTTCTTCCAGCGTTACATCACCGAGCTTCCCACGGCCGGTGAAATGGTCTTCTACGACCGCTCCTGGTACAACCGCGCCGGAGTGGAGCGGGTCATGGGGTTCTGCGAGCCGGGCGAATACCTCGAGTTCATGCGCGAGACCCCGGAACTCGAGCGCATGCTCGTGCGGTCGGGCATCCGGCTCTTCAAATACTGGTTCTCGGTCACCCAGAAGGAGCAGGACAGGCGCTTCGCGGCCCGCGAGACGGACCCGCTGAAGCGCTGGAAGCTCTCGCCGATCGACAAGGCGAGCCGCGACAAGTGGGAGGATTACACCGAGGCGAAAGAGGCGATGTTCTTCTA
>CAZPPH010000375.1:0-1554 GCA_964588375.1 uncultured Rhodobacterales bacterium
CGCCGGCGGTGAACGGTGACGCGAAGCACACATTGCGCCCCGCCGTCTTGGCGCTTGTGAAGCCAGAGACCGCCACCGTCCGAGTATTTGCCTGGGGCCTTCGTGGCCGGGGCATTTGACGAGAGCTTATGTAGAGGGCGTGCCATTTCCTGTCCACCAGTCTATCCACCCCCAACATCTAGTGCACCATGGCGCATGGTGGAACCCCTTGGCACGGAGTAATCGCCTGTATGTCAATATTTGGTCGTGGAGCGGTACGCCGTGGTGACCCAAGATATAGCGTCTGGATGCCGACCTCGGGCACCACTACCTGCAAAACTATAGGGCCACTTTTTGGGCATTTCGCTCCAGCTCGTGAAGGTCAGAGAAATAAATTTCTCTGAGCCGTAGTTTTTCAGGTTCCGAAAGAGGGTCGAACGGCTCGCCGCTAGCATGTGCGGCTACAATTCGATCGGCGTCTTTTTGTGTCTTGGTGTTGGCCTTAAGTCCAACGGCAATCGCCTGCAGGGTTGGTGAGCGATTGAGTTTCACGTCGGAACGAGTCAATTCTGAAATCTCTGTCTCCGGTTGAAGCAGCGCGTGCAAAACGCTGTCGATTGAACTCTCCTCATAAATCGAATACGTAACTTGTGCATTAGGGAAAGCTTGCTCGATATCCAAGAGTACATCAGGCCAACGCTTTTCGAGAGATAGCAAGGCATCCTTTATCGCAGAAAACTCCGGCGTACGCTTTCCATAGATAGCCGACATGGCATAAGATGAAACTAGAAAAGAGCCATAATCACGGACGGCAATGTGAACTCTTTCGGGTGGTTCGGGCAGGATCTCTGCGTAGGAAGAAAGAGTTCTCTTGCAGATCGGGTAAACGGAGAAACCGTCGTGAAAGGAGAACGGCAGTCCCAGCATGTTCTCATCACTTAACACGAGAACGTCGGTTTTTTCGTTCTCAATTTGGCGGCTGAGCTCTTTCTTGGCCCTTCGAAGCTTGAGCGAATCGATAAAACCTCGTTTTTTGGAGGCAGATTCGACCATTCGTGTGACGGCTCTTAACCCAATTTCCGATCGATCACCAAAGCCCCAGCAAGTAAGGGCTTGAACACGGTGCTTTCGCAAGAAGGGACCATTTTCCCTCAGTATTCGCTGGAGTGTGGTCGTACCCGTGCGGTGGGCGCCAACGTGTAGGCGTATTCTCATCAGATAGCAGCTCCTTGCTGCGCGTTTGCGAATGTTTGCAAGCCTGCAACGGTTTTTCAAGAGTGAGAGATCAAGCTCTCCACTTCATTTCCTCAGACTGCGTTTAGAGGAAGGCAAGTAAAATGGGCATCTATCGAAAGGCACTTCGTACTTTAGGTATAGGCCTAAAATCTACGTTCAAAGAGCCTAGATCGTATTGTTACCCGCGGGACCAGCTGGAAACCGGCCGTTTCCACTCCCCTCGAAATCCTCGAAACCCCGCACCATGCGGGAGTGCTCGCACGTCATCGGCGCTCCGCTGCCGCCAAGGTCGTCGATGAGCCGCTGCAGCATCGAATAGTGAAACGACCCCGAGGCGTA
>CAZPPH010000376.1:0-1535 GCA_964588375.1 uncultured Rhodobacterales bacterium
TGAACCCCGGCACCTCCCGGGGGAGGCACGCAAGCGTTTCGGCCAGCGTGCTGTCCTCATTGTAGCACGGAATCTGTATGATGAGCTTCATGGGATCCCCGGCTGTCGCGTCGCGGTGATGTTCATGCCCGATCACGGCGACAATGGGGCGACGGCATGGCAATTTGCCTCGCACCCGGACCAAAGTATTGCCACAAAAAATGCGGATGAAGGTCGTCTGAATGGACAGCCAGATGAATGCTCCAAACGCCTCACTCGAATTCGCCGCGGTCCATGCCGTCGCTTCCGCATGCCCGACTACCCGGACGGAACTCCTCTTCGTCTCGCGCAAGTGGTCGCCGTCGGTGGGAGGAATGGAGACGTATTCCCTCAAGCTGAGCAAAGAGCTTGAGAAATACGCCTGCGTTGAGCGCAAGGTTCTGCCGGGCACACCGGACGGCGGGTCACCAGGCTTCGGAGCTCTCCTTCGCTTCGGCCTCGAGGCCGCCGCCAGCATAGCGGTCCGCAAGAGACCGGCGGGGATTGTCCATGTCGCTGACATGGCAAGCTGGCCCCTCGTGGTCGTCGCACGGCTTCGGTCACGCCGCACGAAGGTGGTGCTTTCCGCTCATGGAACCGACATCGCGTTTCCGGATCGAAACGGCGTGTTGCCATTCCTTTACGGTCTCTACATGCACCTGGGCGGTTACCTCGCCCGCAATTGCCGGGTCCTTGCCAACTCCCGTGCGACGGAAATCAAGGTTCGGGCTTTCGGCTTCCGGTCGACTGAAGTCATTCCTCTCGCGACCGACCTGAAAAGCGCACTGGACCTCCGCTCTCGCGGGGAGGGCGAAAAAAGCGTTCTCTTCGCGGGACGACTTGTAGCCCGAAAGGGATGTCGCTGGTTCATCGAGAACGTGCTGCCGGACCTGCCGGAGAACGTACGCCTCGACGTTGCCGGCACTATCTGGGATGAGAAAGAGAAGGACGCCCTCACCTCGTCGCGCGTTCGCTATCTCGGCGCTCTCGGCTGGGAGGACCTGCGGCTTGCATACGCGAACGCCGATTGCGTTGTGGTCCCGAATATTCCGTCTGGCCCCTCGGACTTCGAGGGCTTCGGTCTCGTGGCGGTGGAAGCCGCGGCGGCAGGGGGCGTCGTCCTGGCGGCGGCTCATACAGGGCTCGAGGACGCCGTGCTGCACGGCGTGACGGGGATGAAGCTCCCAGCCGGCGACGCTCCCGCATGGGCGGCGGCCGTGCGCGACGTTCTCGACTGGCCGGATGACAGGCGCCAGGCTTTTCTGGAGCGATCTGTCGAGGCGGCTCAAAGGCACTATTCCTGGGAGAGGGTCGGCCGAAGCACCTTTATGGCCTACGGTCACACGTCGTGAACGCCGCGCTTCGGCCCTCGGGTGGATAGATGCGTTGCCGTTACAGTCACTGCGCAGGGCGACACCCACCCCTCGCCGGCGCGCTGACAGCCAGGCAGGCAACCGGCCGAAGCACAGCACCCCCTTGCCCCTGACAACACCATCCCTATAACCCGCGAGGATTTG
>CAZPPH010000377.1:0-1532 GCA_964588375.1 uncultured Rhodobacterales bacterium
GCGCTTCTAACGTCGGAAGCCTCGGGGCCTGTCCGCCTGTCGTCGCATACAGCAGGGAGTTCCAGGCGCGAGCGGCAGAGGAGACGGGCCTGATGCCTGCAGGCTCGGCGATTATTGAAATGCTGAGCGACTACGCTGTGATGCGGGAGCAGGCGAGATCGTGCGCTATACCGCGGTGATGAGGCGTTCTCGCCTGCCATTGGCGGTTGTGAGGAGGCGCCTGCAGTTTCCCGCAGGCGCCATCGGCTCATTCGCTGCGAACGACCTCGCTGTAGGCGCCGCGCAGCTGCAGCGTGACGGTCACGTCCGAGTCGTCGCGGTTGCGCCAGAACCAGCCATGTTCGCCGGGGAACGGCGCCTCGATGCTTCCCGCGCCGTCGGTCGCGCCGCGGCCCCGGTCGTAGTCGACCGACTGACCGTCGCCATGGGCGTGCAGGTCGAAGTTGATCCGCCCGCCTTCGGCGACCCACGCGTATTCGGCGACGTCCCCTTCCGCCATGACGAGCTTGACCTCGGTCGCGGCATCCGGCGCCAGAGTGAAGGTGACCGTGTCGGTCCAGACTTCCTGCGCATGGGCCGCGCCGACGAAGAGGCCGAAGATGTCGTCGACAAGGCTCGAGGACTGGTCGCCGCCGCCGTGGAGCAGTTCATCCTCGGCGGCCTCGCGGGCGAGTTGCTGCTTGATCTCGCCCATTTCGGTAAGGCCGAGCACGTTGCCCACCCCGGTCGGGTCGGTTCCGTATTCCGCCGGCAGGTAGACACAGATTCCGATGAAGGCCGCGCCGATTGCGGCGGCGATCGTCGATCGCCGCAACTGCCGGGGCGTCGGCAGGAGGGCCGGATCGGGTTTGTCCGCGTTCAATTGCACGGCTTCGCGCATTTTCTCGAAAATAGTCATGTCCGGGTCTCCTTATGCGGCTGCAAGATAGCCGTTGATTTGAATGACGGTAAGCCAGAGGCCGAGGCCCACCATGATGACGTTCGCGACGACGGCCTGGCTCATAAACGCGGACGATCTGCGCCAGTATCCCATGACGATCAGGATCACGAAGAGGGCCAGGATCTGCCCGACCTCGACGCCGACGTTGAAGGCGAGAAGGTTCCACAGAAGGCCCTCGTCGGAGATGTCGTATTCGATGATCTTCGAGGCGAGGCCGGTGCCGTGGAACAGGCCGAAGATCAGCGTCGCGGCCTTAGTGTCGGGTTGGAAGCCGAACCACTTCTGGTAGGCGCCGAGGTTGTCGAGCGCCTTGTAGACGACCGACAGGCCGATGATCGCGTCGATGATGTAGGCGTTGATGCCCCATCCCCACCAGACGCCGGCCAGCATCGTCACCGAGTGGCCGATGGCAAAGATGCTGACATAGATGGCCACGTCCTTCATCCGGTAGAGGAAGAAGACGACGCCCAGAAGGAAGAGGATGTGGTCGTAGCCCGTCACCATGTGCTTGGCGCCGAGATAGATGAAGGAGATGACGTGCACCCCCCAGATTTCCTGAATGTAGCCTGCGTCACCGGGGGTGACGTCATGG
>CAZPPH010000378.1:0-1527 GCA_964588375.1 uncultured Rhodobacterales bacterium
GCAGGGCAGGGGGCGGCTGATCCGCCCGGCTCCCGAAAACGAAGCCCGATTCTGACCCCGGCCTGTTCAAAGGGAAAGGTTGAACCGGAACTCTCGGGAAGCATATCCCTTTACGTCTCATGCCAGCTGCCGAAGGGCGCGATGACGCATCATATCGCCGTCGGCTGGTTGCCTCCGGGAAAGCTTCTCCTGCGACCGCGCGGGACGAACCTTGCCCGCGCCCTCTCTATTCCAGCTCTTCCAGCGTGGCCGCGAAGGTGCCCTTCACCGGGACACCGTCCGACAGGTCGATATCGCGCCCCAGGTTTTCAGACGTGCCGAGCGTTCCCTCCAAGCTGCCGGTCAGGCTGAGCACGGTCCCGTCCACTTCGTGGCTGTCGAGGGTGACGGACAGTGCGCCATCCTCGCCGTCCTCACCGGCAAAGAGCCGGAGCACCACCTCGCCGTCCTCGTAACGCGACAGCCGCATCTCTGCCAGGCTGGGCTTCCAGCCAGCCGCGTCGAAACCAAGGGTCACCACCAGCGGGTCCTCGCCATCGTCGTTGAAAGCCCGCGCGTAGAGGCTGACCGAAGGCCAGCTTTCGCCGCCGCTCCAGTCGCTTTGTTGCCCCCAGAGCGGAATGATCTGCTCCTCGCCTGCGATGGCAAGGATCAACTCGCCCGTGCTCTGTGCAGGGGCCGGCGCGGCGAAGCCGAAAGTCACGAGGGTGGCGGAAAGCGTGGCGGTCTTCAAAGACATGAAACATCCTCGCATTGAATTTCTGACGTCAGCGTAGGTAGGTCGCGTCCGGTCACGCAAGGGGCGAAATCCCGGTTGATGAAGGTTCGCGCGGCGTATGGCCCCGTCCTGAATTCAAAAAATGTCTGGGGCGTGGCGCAGAGAAATGACCCTGCGGTCACCGAACCGGCAGCTCGGGCATTGGTTGGCCCGGGGCCGTTCAGGCGATATCAGGCCGATTGAACAGAGGTCCGGAAGATCCGAAGCCGGATGTCTTGCAACAGCTCGAAGCAGACTGATCGTCCCTGGTGTGCTAGGCAAAAGATGTGGCCTGGCCGGATAGTAACCGCCGCCCTGAAGAATTCGAGCCTGAACCGTAGAAAGCTCCTGATGCCCCGAGACACAAAGCTGATCCTCTGCCCTGTAAACCTTCGTCACCTCAAGCTCGACTTCCGTGCCTATGAGGAGGCCGTCGCAATGGCGAAACGACGGGGGGCGAAGCTCATCGTCGCGACAGTTGCTCCCGAAATGGAGCGCAATCTCAACATCCGGGACTCGGCAGGCTACTGGGGCGAACAGTTGAAGAAGTTCGTCAAGGACCACCCGGCGGAAGACGTCGACCTCGAAACCGTCGTTCGCATCGGTGCGGTGCATCGTCAGATCGTGCGACTGGCAGAAGAACGCAACGTCGATGTGATCGTGATGGAATCGGCCAATCCCAAGGTTCAGGACTATCTTCTGGGAACCACAGCCAGCCACGTGGTGACACATGCGGCGTGCTCGGTCTACGTCGTCCGAGGCTAGGTGCA
>CAZPPH010000379.1:0-1522 GCA_964588375.1 uncultured Rhodobacterales bacterium
CTGCGACTGGGTGCGGCCGCTGACGACCCGCGCCCATGGCGCGACGCTGCACGAGATCCCGCCCAACGGTCAGGGCATCGCCGCGCTCGCGGCCCTCGCCATCCTCGAACATTGCGACCGGCCGGACGCGGGCCCCGACGACCCCGCCACGCTCCATCTCCAGATCGAGGCGATGAAGCTGGCGCTCGCCGATCTGCGCACCCACGTCGCCGACCCCAGCGCCATGCGGCTTGCGCCCGAAGCGCTCTTCGCGCCGGACTACGCGAAGAGCCGGGCGGCGATGATCGACCCCGCATCGGCCGGCGACCCCGGGGCCGGCGCACCCGAAGGCGGCGGCACGGTCCTCGTCGCGGCGGCGGACGCGGAAGGGCAGATGGTCAGCCTCGTGCAGTCGAACTACAAGGGGTTCGGCTCCGGCATCGTGGTGCCCGGCACCGGCATCAGCCTGCAGAACCGGGGCTTCGGCTTCTCCCTCGACCCCGCGCACCCCAATGTCGTCGCTCCCGGCAAGCGTCCGTTCCAGACCATCATCCCGGGCTTCGCCAGCGACGAACACGGGCCGGCGATGGCCTTCGGCATGATGGGCGGGCCGATGCAGGCCCAGGGGCACCTGCAACTCTTCGAGCGCATCCGCCGCCACCGCCAGACGCCGCAAGCGGCCATCGACGCGCCCCGCTGGCGCGCCCTCGGCGCGCGCAGGGTGGCCGTGGAGGCCCACTGGCCGGCCGAAACCCTCGACCGGCTGCGCGCGCTCGGCCACGAGATCGAGACCTCGACCGCCGACGAGACCGACTTCGGGTTCGGCGGCGCACAGATCGTCCATCGCATCGAGGGCGGCTACATCGCCGGCTCGGACGGGCGCAAGGACGGCGGGGCGATCGGGCTCTCGGGCGCCGTGAGGGCCTCGCGGGACTGACCCGGACCGACCGGACAGAACCTCAGGCGAATCGCGCGCGGGTCCGGTTCGCGAAGGCGACGAGCGACAGCATCACCGGCACCTCCACCAGCACCCCCACCACGGTCGCGAGGGCCGCGCCCGAGTTCAGGCCGAAAAGGCTGATCGCGACCGCCACGGCAAGCTCGAAGAAGTTCGAGGTTCCGATCAGCGCGCAGGGCGCCGCGATCCGGTGCGGCACGTTCCAGGCCCAGGCGGCGGCGTAGGCCAGCGCGAAGATGCCGTAGGACTGGATGAGGATCGGCACCGCGATCAGCGCGATGACCTCGGGCCGGTCGAGGATCGTCTGTCCCTGCAGCCCGAACAGGATCACGACCGTCGCGATCAGGCCCACCACGGACCAGGGCTTGACCCGGTTCCTGAACGCCTCGATGCGCTCCGCGCTGCCGAGCCTCGCCCGCGTCCAGAGCCCGGCCGCCAGCGGGAGGGCGACGAACAGGATCACCGACAGCACGAGCGTCTCCCATGGCACGGCGATGTCGGTGACGCCGAGGAGGAAGGCGACGATCGGGGCGAAGGCGAAGACCATCACCACGTCGTTCACCGAGACCTGCAGAAGCGTGTAGC
>CAZPPH010000380.1:0-1521 GCA_964588375.1 uncultured Rhodobacterales bacterium
ACACAATGCATCTTCGTCTCGACGCGGCTTCGGCGGTGGTATCCGCTCCATCGTCGCCAGAGGGCCCGGCCGAGGTATCTCGCGGCGCGCGGGGCCTCGTTTCGGGCCATGGCTCCGGCGGTGACGGTCTTCCACGGCTTGGCGTTCTTGCGTAGCGGGACGACAGCGTAAGCGCCGCGGTCATCGATGGCATCGTGGCATTTGCGGGTGTCGTAGGCACCGTCGGCGGTGACGCTGCCGATTTCCTGGTCCGCCGGGATCTGGCCGAGAAGGTCGGGTGGGACCGGTGCGTCACCGATATGGCTCCCAGTGATCTCGACGGCACGAACCTCCAGCGTTTCCGCGTCGATCCCGAGATGGATCTTGCGCCAGACGCGCCGTTTCGGGCCACCGTGCTTGCGGGCGTGCCATTCGCCTTCACCCTCGACCTTGATCCCCGTGCGGTCGATCAGCAGGTTCAGCGGGCCCTTGGAGCCGCGATATGGGATGTTGACGGCCAAGGTCTTCTGCCGGCGGGACAGCGTGCTGAAGTCGGGCACGGACCAGTCGAGACCGACAAGCCGCAACAGGCTTTCGACGAAGCCGGTCGTCTGCCGGAGCGCCATGCCGAACAGCACCTTCATCGTCAGGCACGTCTGGATCGCGGTGTCGCTGTAGGTCTTCTTGCGACCACGCCTGCCTGTCGGCGCGGCCTCCCAGCTCATCTCGGGGTCGAACCAGATCGTCAGCGAGCCCCGGCGCTTGAGCGCTTCGTTATAGGCCGGCCAGTTCCTGGTCTTGTAGCTCGCGGGTGCGGGTCTGCTCATGCAGCCCAGCTCCCACGCTGGATTCACAAGATGAATCCCTCACCGGATTTGTGCAACAGAGCTTACCTTACCCCTGTGGACTCTGTGGTCATGGCATAAAAGATAATTAAATACAGGGAGTTCTGCGGCCACAGGGGGTGTGGCTACCCCGTAGCCCCCTGTGGCCGCGCTTCTCAGGGACTTTCATCACTGTCAGCCGTCGAAATCCCCCACACAGGGGGTGTTCCCTTAGAAATAGATCCGTAGGGCTGACTTACTGCAAAACTCTGAGGAACCGGGCCACAGCGCACCCCCCGACGCGCCACCAGAGGCCAGAGGGACCCAAGCGGCCCGCCCCTCGGTGGCCCCGCCCCGGCCGAGCTGGGCACCGTCGGAGTCGGGGGTGGCCCAGCCGCACCCCATGGCCGCCCCCTGCCCGAGCTGGGCCCGACCTGAGGCTTGGCACCCCCTCGCCTCGCCTGTGGTGTTGAACGGCACGCCTGCCCGAGCTGGCCGCCGCAAGGCACGCCCCCGGCCGCCCTGTGGCCCGCGGCCCCCGGCGGCACCAATCTCGCCTGACGGGTGGCACCCCCTCGCCCCTACCCGGCCCCTGAGCGGCGGCGGGCCCATGGCACCCCTCCACACGGCCACCCATGCCCACGCACTCCACCCATACCCGGGTCACAAGTGACCGCACACCACAGGCCGCCCGCCTGCCCCGCTTCCTGTGTCCTAG
>CAZPPH010000381.1:0-1520 GCA_964588375.1 uncultured Rhodobacterales bacterium
TTCGAGGGCCTCGTCCTCTTCACCCTCGCCGTCACCGTGGTCACCCTCGCCGAAAAGTCCTCCCCCCTCACCGCCGCCTGCGCCTTCGCCTACCTCGCCGCCCGCATCGCTTACGTCCCCGCCTATGCCTTCGCCCTCTCTCCATGGCGCTCGCTCGTCTGGGCCGTTGGCTTTCTCGCCACCGCCCTCATGATCGGTCTCGCCCTCCTGCCATGACGCGCGCGCCCGCCCCCATCATCGGCCCGGAAATATCCCGGGGGGCCGCCGCAGGCGGCGGGGGCAGCGCCCCCTGCCCGGTGGCATCCCCGCCATACGTCTGCCATACACATTGCCATACGTTTTGCAGACACCGACATTCCGACGAAAGGACCCCCCATGGCCAGCTATGACGTCATCATCATCGGCTCCGGACCGGGGGGCTATGTCTGCGCCATCCGCTGCGCGCAACTGGGTCTGAAGACCGCCTGCGTCGAGGGCCGCGAGACCCTGGGCGGCACCTGCCTCAACGTCGGCTGCATCCCCTCGAAGGCGCTCCTTCACGCCACCCACATGCTCCACGAGACCCACGAGAACTTCGACGCCATGGGGCTGATGGGCGCCAAGCCCAAGGTCGACTGGAAAAAGATGCTCGCCTACAAGACCGACGTCATCGGCCAGAACACCAAGGGCATCGAGTTTCTCTTCAAGAAGAACAAGATAGACTGGCTCAAGGGCTGGGGCTCCATCCCCGAGGCCGGCAAGGTGAAGGTCGGCGACGAGGTCCACGAGGCGAAGAACATCGTCGTCGCGACGGGGTCCGAGGTCGCCCCCCTCAAGGGGGCCGAGATCGACGAGGAGCGCATCGTCTCGTCGACCGGGGCGCTCGAACTCAAGAGCATCCCGAAGAAACTCGCGGTCATCGGCGGCGGCGTGATCGGCCTCGAGATGGGCTCGATCTACGCCCGCCTCGGCTCGCAGGTCACCGTGCTCGAATTTCTCGATCACATCACCCCCGGCATGGACGCCGAGGTGCAGAAGACCTTCCAGCGCATCCTGAAGAAACAGGGCATGGAATTCGTCATGGGCGCTGCGGTGCAGTCGGTCGACGTGATGAAAACCAAGGCGAAAGTCACCTACAAGCTCCGCAAGGACGACAGCGAGGCCACGCTCGACGCCGACACGGTTCTCGTCGCCACGGGGCGCAAACCCTTCACAGACGGGCTGGGGCTCGCGGAACTCGGCGTCGAGATCACCGAGCGCGGCCAGGTGAAGACCGACGCGCACTGGGCGACGAACGTCAAGGGCATCCACGCCATCGGCGACTGCATCGCCGGACCCATGCTCGCCCACAAGGCCGAAGACGAGGGCATGGCCGTCGCGGAAAGCCTCGCGGGTCAGGCCGGGCACGTGAATTACGGGGTCATTCCGTCGGTGATCTACACCCACCCCGAGGTCGCGGCCGTCGGCAAGACCGAGGAGGCGCTGAAGGACGAGGGCCGCGCCTACAAGGCGGGCAAGTTCTCCTTCATGGGCAACGGGCG
>CAZPPH010000382.1:0-1520 GCA_964588375.1 uncultured Rhodobacterales bacterium
ATCCTCGGCGGCGGCCCGAACCGCATCGGCCAGGGCATCGAGTTCGACTATTGCTGCTGTCACGCCTGCTTCGCGCTCACCGACGCGGGCTTCGAGACCATCATGGTCAACTGCAACCCCGAGACCGTGAGCACCGACTACGACACGTCCGACCGCCTCTACTTCGAGCCGCTCACCTTCGAGCACGTGATGGAAATCCTCCGCGTCGAGCAGTCGGCGGGCACGCTTCTCGGCGTCATCGTCCAGTTCGGCGGCCAGACGCCCCTGAAGATCGCGGGCGCCCTCGAAGCCGCCGGCATCCCGATCCTCGGGACCACGCCCGACGCCATCGACCGCGCCGAGGACCGCGAGCGCTTCCAGGCGCTCGTGGGCAAGCTGGGACTGAAACAGCCGAGAAACGCCATCGCCTCGACCGACGCGCAGGCCATGGCCGCCGCCGAGGCCATCGGCTACCCGCTGGTGATCCGCCCGTCCTACGTTCTCGGCGGCCGCGCGATGGAAATCGTCCGCGACACCGCCTCGCTCGAGCGCTACATCCGCGACGCGGTCGTCGTCTCCGGCAAGAGCCCCGTCCTTCTCGACAGCTACCTTTCGGGAGCCACCGAGGTCGATGTCGACGCTTTGTCGGATGGCCATGAGGTGCACGTCGCCGGCATCATGCAGCACATCGAGGAGGCGGGCGTTCATTCGGGCGACAGTGCCTGCTCGCTCCCGCCCTACTCGCTCTCGCCGGGAATCGTCGACGAACTCGAAGCGCAGACGAAGGCGCTCGCCCTCGAACTCGGCGTCGTCGGTCTCATGAACGTCCAGTTCGCGGTGAAGCCCGATGCCGGGGGAAAGGACGAGATCTACCTCATCGAGGTCAACCCGAGAGCCTCGCGCACCGTCCCCTTCGTCGCCAAGGCGGTGGGCTCGCCCATCGCATCGATCGCGGCCCGCCTCATGGCCGGGGAGCCGCTCTCGAACTTCGATCTCGTCGACCCCCGCATCGACAGTTTCGCGGTCAAGGAGGCGGTCCTGCCCTTCGCCCGCTTCCCCGGCGTCGACACGCTTCTCGGCCCCGAGATGCGCTCCACCGGCGAGGTCATGGGCTCGGACACGAGCTTCCACCGCGCCTTCCTGAAGGCCCAGCTCGGCGCGGGCAGCGTGCTGCCCCAGTCCGGCACCGTGTTCTTCTCGATCAAGGACGCCGACAAGACCCCGCAGCTTCTCGAGACCGCCCGGGCGCTTTGCGACCTCGGCCTCGACATCCTCGCCACCCGCGGCACCGCGGCATTTCTCACCGAGAACGGCATCGAGAGCCGCGTGGTCAACAAGGCCTACGAGGGTGGCCGCACCATCGTCGACGTGATGAAGGACGGGGAGGTACAGCTCGTCATGAACACCACGGAAGGGACGCAGGCGGTGGAAGATTCCCGCTCGATGCGGAACGTCGCGCTGATGGACAAGATCCCCTATTTCACCACCGCCGCCGGCGCCCACGCGGCAGCCTTCGCGATGAAGGCGGCCCGCGAGGGAGA
>CAZPPH010000383.1:0-1512 GCA_964588375.1 uncultured Rhodobacterales bacterium
CGACAGCAGGATCTGCTTGTCGTCCTGCATCACCTCTTCCAGCGCGCGGACCGATTTCTCCCGGCCGACGAACAGCGGCACGATCATGTGGGGGAAGACCACGATGTCGCGCAGCGGAAGCACCGGGTAGGAGTGTGTGAGTTGCTCTGACATACCTGTTCCTTGTCTCTGGCAGACAACGGCGACCCCGCATCGGCGGCAATCGTGGTCGTCTCCTGTTCGGCCTCAATATGTGGGGTCTTTGCAGACCTTCAACCGCGGCTCTCGGCCGACTTGCGCAAACTGTGCCCGGACGGGCGTTTCGACGCAAGCGCGGAGTGGCCCGACAACCGCCCATCCGTCCGCAGGGCGACGGCTGCGAAACAAAGCCGCTCCCGGGCGAAGACTGCCCGGGACTCGGCAGCAGCCTTGCACCGTATATGGGGCCGGGCATGAGTATTTGAAGAACGAAGAAGAAACCCGCACCGGCTCAGACCGGCTCGATGTCGCCCTCCGCCCGCAGGCCGTGGAACTCTCCCTCGAAGGCCCCGAACCGCTCCGCCGCGATGGCCGCGCGCAGGCCCGCCATGAGCTCCTGGTAATAATGCAGGTTGTGCCAGGTCAGAAGCATCCCCGCGATCATCTCGCCCGAGCGCACGACATGGTGAAGATAGGCGCGGGAATAACCCCGGCAGGCCGGACAGGCGCAGGCCTCGTCGAGGGGTCTCGGGTCGCCGGCGTGGCGGGCGTTTCTGAGGTTCACCTGCCCCCGCCGCGTCCAGGCCTGCCCGGTGCGCCCCGAACGCGAGGGCAGCACACAGTCCATCATGTCGATGCCGCGCTTCACGGCGCCGACGATGTCGTCGGGCTTGCCCACGCCCATCAGGTAGCGCGGCCGGTCTTCGGGAAGCTGACCCGGCGCGTGGTCGAGACAGGCCAGCATCGCCTCCTGTCCCTCGCCCACCGCGAGCCCGCCCACCGCGTAGCCGTCGAACCCGATCTCGACGAGCGCGGCCGCGCTCTCTGCGCGCAGGTCCTCCTCGAGCCCGCCCTGCTGGATGCCGAAGAGCGCCCGGCCCTCCGGCGCGCCGAAGGCCGCCTTCGACCGCGCCGCCCAGCGCATCGAAAGTTCCATCGAGGCCGCGATCCGGTCGCGGTCCGCCGGCAGTGCCGGGCACTCGTCGAAGGCCATCGCGATGTCGGAGCCGAGTTGCGCCTGGATCTCCATCGACCGCTCGGGGCTGAGCATGTGTTCGGAACCGTCGATATGAGAGCGGAACCGCACGCCCTTCTCGTCGAGCTTTCTGAGCCCGGCGAGGCTCATCACCTGAAAGCCCCCCGAATCGGTGAGGATCGGCGCCTCCCAGTTCATGAACCGGTGAAGACCGCCAAGATCCGCGATCCGGTCCGCCCCGGGCCGCAGCATCAGATGGTAGGTGTTGCCGAGAAGAATGTCGGCGCCCGTCGCCGCGACGCTCTCGGGCAGCATCGCCTTGACCGTGCCGGCGGTGCCCACCGGCATGAAGGCCGGCG
>CAZPPH010000384.1:0-1507 GCA_964588375.1 uncultured Rhodobacterales bacterium
TTAGTCCGCCCTGAACATCACGCCGGGCGCGCGATCTGACGGTCTGGCCACGTTGAGATTGGGGTTGCGTCGCCCATGAGGCGCAGGAGGGCGGCCAGGATTTCGCTGAAGAGCGCTCGGAGGTGGGCGAGGATCAGGCGGATATTGTGGCCTGCGCCGCAGAGCACGGCGTGGAGCGCGTCGCCGAGGCTGCCCTTCAGCGGCGAGCGCGACAGGCGGCCGTCGGTCTTCATGTGGCCGATGGTAGGCTCGATCGCGCTTCGCCTTCTAAGCGCGCGCTTGAGGGCCCGGGTCATGCCACGGCGCTGTCCGGAGATGTAGACCGCGGTGCCGGAGGCTGCGTCCACGCCGTGGCCCCGGTATCCGCGGTCGACGAAGACGCGTCGGGGGCGGCGGTCTGCGAGGATCTCGACCTGCTCGAGCGCCTCGTGGAGCGTGTGGCCGTCATAGGGGTTGCCCGGCAGCGAGCGCGCTCCCACGACGAAGCCCTCGCGGTGGGTGGTGGCCACCGAGACCTTGCAGCCGAACTCGTATCGCTTGCGGGCCTTGCCCTTGGAGATGCAGTCGACCTCGGGCTCGTGGAGCGCGTAGAGCTTCCGCTTGTCGCGCGGCTTCTGGGCGAGCAGGCGGTCCACCAGGGCTAACTCGGCCTCGACGCGGGCGCGGGGGGCATCGTCCCCGACCGTTGCCAGCCTGCGAGCCATGTCGCGCATCACGCGGCCGGTGTAGCCCTTGAGCCGGCGCAGGGCCTTCCGCATCCGCTTGAACTGCCGCGCATGGGCGTAGCGGCCGGCCTGCATGGCCAGCCGGGGCCCGAGCCGGGCGTAGCTCTGGCGCAGCGGCAGCCCCGCCTCGTGAGCGAGCTTCACCAGGCGCGCCCGCGCCTTCTCGTAGAGCCGGGCGTCGGTTGGATGCGCGATCGCCTTCTCCATCACGGTCGTGTCGACGATCACGTCGCGGGTGGAGCGCGCATCTATGACACCGGCGTCCCGCCCCGCCTCGATCGTTTTGGTGAGCAGCCACTCGACGCCTTCCTCGCCGATCCGCTTGCGCCACCGGGTCAACGAGGAGGCATCGATGGGCGGGCGGTGCTGGAAGAAGACCTCCCCACAGAAGTGCTGCCAGTAGGGGTTCTCCGCCCACCGCGCCACCACCGCCTCATCCGAGAGCGCGTGGGCATGCTGGAGGTAGAGCAGCCCTGCGACCAGCCGCGGGGACGTCGCCGGCCTCCCCGTATGCGATGGGAAGAACCCCGCCCACTCAGTCTCGAAGAACGCCCAGTCGATCAGCGCCTCCAGCCGGACCAGCTCGTGGCGCATGTCGATCAGATCGATGAGCCGGGGACGGAGCAGATCGTCCTGCTCGGGGCCGCGGGACTTGGGCTTCATCAGGGCCTCCGAAATCGCAGGGTTCCGAAGACAAACATACCAAACCCTGCAATATCAGCATACCCGATACGCCAGATCACCGAACAAAATCAGCAGGCTGGACGTTGTTCAGAGCCGAC
>CAZPPH010000385.1:0-1490 GCA_964588375.1 uncultured Rhodobacterales bacterium
GGCATCGTTCACCTCCGTTTTGAGAACTCACAGGCGGGTCAAGCCGCTGCAAATAAATGGCTTCACGATTTTAGTCCCATCCTCGGTGGATGCGGGTGGAGGTCGTCGGGACCAATTGGTATGTTCATGTATTGTTCTATCACAGACATCGCCTTTAGGTAACCACCATGCCCGACCGCCGAGGCCGTAAAGGCTCTGTGCAAGACCTGCTACCGGAAGACCGCGCGACCTGGGCGCGGGAGATATGGGCTGACCGGGACGAGGTTGCGAAGTCGCTGTCCGGTGCATGGATGCTGAGGGAAGCCGCGAAGGTGCTTGGGCTGCCTGAGGAAGCGGTTGACGAGCTGTTGCGACCCCGGTGAGCGTCACACTGGTCATCCAGCCTTGCGGGATTTCCAGACCTTCGAGGAAGCGGATTGCTTCGGTCCAACTCTTCATGTCAGTCTTTCGCTTGGAGGTCTCGAAGTGAAGCATTTTCTGACTGCGGGAATCGCCGTTCTCCCATTTGCTAGTGCGGCGTTTGGCCAAGAAATCTTGCTGTCTGAATGCAAAATTGCTGGCACAGTCTGGTCAGACACTCCTGCTGTCGAATTGAAAATCTTGCCTGCGGAAGGGGTCGTAATCTCCACACCCATGATTGAGGTCGATGGCGGAACTGCTGTCAGCGAGCCGACCACGTACTTCATCAGTAGCTTCGAAGATAGTTGGGTGGTTGGATCGAGCGTGGCGCCAAATGCGACACTAGGCATTGTTATCGACGTTAGGTCCGGAGAATTTTGGCGGGGTGGTGCAGGTCTTTTCTGCACTGACAGAACTTGCAACGAGAGGATTTCGCACAACTGGACCAACGAAGGCGCTTGTCGGTGACGCCCTTTTTTGTCGCACAGCAGCGAGACGTTGCTGCTAGACGAGCAGTCCTAAGCGTTGGAAGCTGAGAGCGTCTTCTTTGGACTGGGGGCACCGAGCATCGTGATGGCTGAAGAAGAACCAAAGCTCGTATACTCGGAGCACTGCGGACATTACCTCGTCGACGGTGAATCTCTCGAAGTCCTGATCTACAAGGGCGACGATGAGCAAGGATGGATTCTGGAGGTCGTCAACCAGCACGGCACCTCGACTGTCTGGGACGACCCCTTCATTTCAGACGGACTAGCTTGGAGAGCATTCACACAGGCTGCCGAAGAGGAAGGGGTCAAGGAGTTTTTCGCCGAGGATGAACCATTTGGCAGGCTTCACTAGGTTGCGCCTTCGAAGTTTTGCCGTTCCAGAGAGGAGACAACTTCCTTGAAGCCATCCCTGTTGGTCATTGCCCTCGTGTCGGGCACGCTTCTGGCCGCATGTGAAGTGTCATATCCGCCCGGCTCAAACCCTGGGACAGAGCAGTTGCGAGCCCAGTTGACCCCTGCGATGCGACGGGCCGGTGTCTCGGACGCCTGCATCGAAAGCCTGTCCTCTTCGACCCTAGCGTCCGTCAAAAGTGTCGCGAGCGT
>CAZPPH010000386.1:0-1489 GCA_964588375.1 uncultured Rhodobacterales bacterium
CCCATCATCTCCCAGAACTGCATGTGGTTCCAGTGTTGCGAGGCGTTGTTGAAAATGCCGTTCTGCGCAACTTCGCCGGCCTTGTAATTGCCGGTGATGATGTCCTCGAGGGACTTGCCCTCCCACTCCGTGCCCGAGATCAGCTTGTTGCCGTTGTCGACATAGGCCTTGTGGTGAATGTCGTGGTGATACTCCATCGTCTCCTGCGACATGCCGTTCGAGGCGAGCGCGTCGTGAGCGTAGGGAAGATCGGGAAGTTCGAAAGCCATGGGAAGCCCCTCTGTCTTGCTTGCAAATTGCTCGTCTACCTGCGGCGCGGGCCGCCTCGCGTCAAGGCCCGGCTGTCCTCGTCTCAACCCGCGGCACGTGCGGGAAGTTCCGCCTCCGCGTCATGGGCCTCCTCTCCGGGGCTCGAAACCCGGCCCTCGACCGGGTTTCGGTGCAGGCGGCGGCCGGGGCGTCAGAGATTACCGCGCACGGGATGTTTTCCAACTTCAGCGAAAATGCCCGACCGGCCCCGCCGCTGCCGCGGTCTTCAGCAATCCGAAGACGTAGGCCGCCACCGAGCGGAACGCGACGACCTCTGCGCTGTTGTCGTCCTGCATCCAGAAGGCGGCCGGCACCTGGGCGAAACGGGTGCGGCGCACGGTGCCGGGCGGAAGGGCCTCGGGGTGGGCGTCCGCCGGCGAGAGCTTCGCGAGAACCTCGCGGACATGCGCCCCTTCGCCCTCGAGGCGGAAGGCCGCACGGGCGTCGGAGACATCCGCCACGAGATGATGGCTGCCCGCGAGCGCCTTTTCGGCCGCGGCCATGGCCTTTTCCTGTTCGTCGCGGGGAGAGATCAGAAGAAGCTCGTCGGGCGACATCCAGAGAGCGGCGGTGCCCGCCCCGAAAGTCGCCCCGAGGCGGTCCGGCACCGCGAGCCCCGCCGCGTCCCTCACCGCCTTCGTCATTTTCGCCGAGGCGAGGTCGCCCCTGAGCGAGATCATCGTGCGGGGCGCGAGTTCGCGCAATGAGACGGTGCCTTCGTAGGCAGCACCTCCAAGGGCCATCACGGGCACGCTCATGTCCCCGCCTCCTTCAGGAACACGGGCTCGACGATGCGGGCTTTCACCTCCGTGCCGTCGACCCTGGGGAAGGTCAGCACCTCGCCCATCCGGTCGGGCCCGTGACGCACGAGCCCCATGGCGATGCCGCGCCCGAGGGTCGGCGAGTGGTAGGTCGAGGTCACGCGGCCCTGGGTCTCGCGCTGCCCGTTGCCGTTACGCCCCTCGTCGACGGCGTAGGCGCCGTCGGGCAGCACCGAGCCGTCGAGGGTCTCAAAGCCGACGAGCTTCCAGCGGTTGGGGTCGGTCATGTAGAGCCGTTCCTGCGCGCGCTTGCCGAGGTAGTCGTCCTTCTTCTTCGAGATCGCCCAGGTGAGGCCGAGATCCTGCGGAATCACCGTGCCGTCGGTCTCGTCGCCGATCATGATGAAGCCCTTCTCGGC
>CAZPPH010000387.1:0-1482 GCA_964588375.1 uncultured Rhodobacterales bacterium
GAGGCGTCGAGGTTGGTTTGAAGCGATTTACATCTCGCGAGGCTTGAAAATGCACTGGTTCTCTCTGGCACGACAGAGGACTTCCATCAGACGCCACGGTTGCTTTGCTTCTGGTCTATTACGGTAAGAAAAGCTTGAATGCTACTTTCCGCTGCTTCTTTGGACGAACTAAAGCCCTTCATGGAGGGTATTTCCGGCACAATCGGTGCCAATCTCCCATAATACGTCGCGTCGTCAAACTTAAAGCCACTCTCAGCAAGAAATACTCTTTGCGTTGTCTTTTCAATCAAGACATCGTGGCTGTAAAATCCGGGACCCAGGGCATCAGCAATCTGCCTCGCTAGATCAAGAAAAGCGCGACGGTTAGGTTCAATGATCATTTCGTAGAGTGCGTTCATCAATCTGCCTTCGACCGGAGTGTCCTTTGCGTGAACGCTCGGGTTTCCCTCATCAACGCTACGGGCCCTTACAAACGAATGCGTCACTATTCCGCCAATGCACATTAATCGAACCGTAGTGTAGTACTCACGATTGTTCACTGAGATACGCGTATCAATGAACTTTGTGTTATATCGCATTCCATCGAGCGCGTCCCCTTTTGGCACCAGCCAGACCTCAGCGCCAGAGTCACTATTGCGGTTCGAGAATACCCTCTCAGTTGCGGCGGCACCAATCTGAATTTTTGGCATTAAGACACCACAATCCGAAAAAAATTTGTTCGCAGCGCTCTTGTTGCCGATCAATGCTCCGACTTTTGGATGATTGAACACCACGTCGGATCGCTCAAGTGTTTCTAAGAGTTGCGGACAGTTGGGTACGTGGGCGACCTCGTTGTAGATCAAGATGACAATCGAATAATTGGCCTCCGATACTTCATTCTCAAGCCCTTTTGCGGTAGAAACAAACTCTGTGCGAAAGCCGTGACCTCGCAATAATTCGCAGAATTTTGGAAGGTATTTCGTGGAATTCACCTTGCCGCACCCTGAAAATCCACAATTTGAGAAAGCTGCAAAAATAACTGTTCCTTGCGGGCGCTGAGGCTGACTTATAGTCGTCAATAGCCCAAGATATTTCCTCTCGAGGAACCTCGAAACGGCTCTCTTAGCACCTCCGGTAAATGACTTTTCCATTCTGATTCTCCTGCTTCACAGGATGCTTCAAGGGGCACGGGCGAACAAGAGGATGAGGTTCTCACCATTCGCAGCAAGCGTAGGATGCGCTTTCTTACATCGTAGGGTGCGCGCTCCGCGCGCACCGAGTGGCCGAACGACGAGACCGACGGTGCGCATGAATGCGCACCCTACCCACGACGCCAACCCACTATCCGTAGGGCGGGCTTCAGCCCGCCACGGCGCACCCATCCCGGGCTGAAGCCCCCCCTGCATCCCCTCCGATCCCCGGACCTTTCGCCGGACCTGCGGTCCGGACCGCCCCTCACCCCAACGTGACCCCCTTCTCTCGAAAAACCGCCTAGGCTCCCCT
>CAZPPH010000388.1:0-1477 GCA_964588375.1 uncultured Rhodobacterales bacterium
GCCGGCCGGAGCCGGTGGCGTTGATGGATCGCCCCTTGTCCGGAGTGTGTCCGGAAAGGCATGGATGCGATCCCGGTGCCGGTCCTTGCATCGCCGCGAGCGTACCGGGTTGCAAAACAATTTCCCGGCACCTTTTCGCGTTGCAAATCTCCTTAAGGTTGTATAATGGTGAGGGTGCAAGCAGCAGACCTCGGTTGCCGGCGATGTGCCGCAGAGACCACCCCTCGCTCCCGCGCATCGTCGGCAGCCGAATTCACCGAAAGACCGGGCACCGGAACACTTGCGGGAAGGTGCGGTTTCCGGCAGAACTGCGTATCGGAAACCGACAGGTGAAACATGACCGCGCGCATTTTCCGGCCTTCGAAAACAGCGATGTCATCGGGAACCGCCGGCACCCGGCAGTGGGTGCTGGAATACGTGCCCGACGAGAAGCGCACGATCGATCCGCTCATGGGCTGGACCAGTTCCCAGGATACCCAGGCTCAGGTCCGGATCAGGTTCGACACGAAGCAAGCCGCCCTCGATTACGCCCGCGACCATGGCATCGAGGCTGTGGTGCTCGAGCCGAAGCCCCGCAAACCGACCATCCGACCGCGGGGCTACGGCGAGAACTTCGCGACCGACCGGCGCGGGTCCTGGACCCACTAGCCTCCGCGTCGGATCGGCCTGATCTGTCGTATCACGAGGCAGATTGCAGGACCCCGCAGGCTATCCGGTCGCCGGCATCCCCCGAAGGCTGGCTTTCGTAGTCGTCCGGTCCTGAATGGATGACGAAGGCGGCGCCGTCATCGTCGAAGACATGCTCTGCCAGGTCGAGACCCGCGGCGAAATATTCCACGGTCAGTTCTCCGTTGTCGGGTGCGTGGACGTTCGGCAGGTCGCCCGGATGCGGTCCGTCCTCCGTCATCACACCATGCGTCGCATCGCCGGCCACATGGCCGCCGGCAGAGGTGAAATCGTCTGCCGAGCAATCGCCGGTTTCATGGATGTGAACTCCGTGTTCGCCGGCCGGCAGCGCCTGCAGCATCAGCGTCACGTGAACATGGCCCGAGGGCGTGGCGTCTAGCGTTACCGTGCCGTGGTCGGTGCCATCCCGGCCGATGACATCGGCCGTGGCGCCGGGGGGCATGTGGGCTTCGGCGACGGCGCTGAGGGGGCTCGTGGCGAGGAGCGCTGTGACAACGAGACGTTTCATGTTTCTCTCCTTCGATTGCGTGAATGGACACGCCGGGCATCCTGTCCGGCCAACGAGTGTATTTCGCGATCGTTCCCTGAATGTCCCTGACCCGGTCGGAGATGCGCAGCGGCGCGCCAGCTGGAGAAACCGGCTGTTGCGGCCCCCGGCAGGCGGACCGTGGACTTGCGTTTTCGGGGTCATGCACGCAGAACGACGCCAAGCGGTCCCGTAGCTCAACTGGATAGAGCAGCTGACTTCTAATCAGCAGGTTGGGGGTTCGAGTCCTCCCGGGATCGCCAT
>CAZPPH010000389.1:0-1470 GCA_964588375.1 uncultured Rhodobacterales bacterium
GCTGCACAAGACAAACCGTCACCGGCGGCAGTGTCTCCGCTGCCGGATGCTCTTGCCGAGGGGCACATCTCCGAACTGCACATCGGGCTGAAGGGTACGATGTCGGCCCTCTTCCTGAAGGACCTCGCCCAGAAGACCGACCGCGGTCCAGAGGGTCGAGTGCGGCAGGGTCGCTCGGCCGGTGGCATCAGCTATAGTTACCGGGTTTGCCGACAGCTGATGCAGGAGGGTAGTCTGCGCTCTGGCGAACGAGAAATCTTTCCCGTCGAAGCCGCCATCGGACGGCGCATCTTCCGGGGCTACGCGCGCGGGCTCAGCGCGCACAGGATCGCCGTCGACCTGAACAAGGAAGGCGTCGCTGCGCCGCGCTCGGTCAAAGGTCCTGTCACCTGGTCGTTCTCGACCATCTCTGGCAACTGGAAGCGGGGCACCGGCATCCTCAACAACGAACTCTATATCGGGCGGCTGGTGTGGAACCGCCAGAGTTTCGTGAAGGACCCAGAGACCGGGCGCCGGCAGGCACGACAGAACCCGCCAGAAGCATTCGTTACCGAAGACGTCGCAGACCTCCGCATTGTCGAGGACGGCCTCTGGGAGGCTGTCAAAGAGCGCCAGGGGGTGATCCGGGCTGACATCTCCGCTGACGACTGTCCGAACGGCTTCGGCGAGGCGCGACGGGCAACCTACCTGTTCTCCGGCCTCCTGAAGTGCGGCTTCTGTGGCGCCGGCTACACTTTGGTGAACGGGACCAAGTATGGGTGCTCGGCATCACGCAACCGTGGCACCTGCTCGAACCGCAAGCTCGTCGCGCGTAAGGAGGTCGAGGAGCGTGTCCTCTCGGGTCTCCGCGAGCGCCTGCTGCACCCGGACCTCATCGCGGAGTTCGTGGCGGAGTATCAGCGGGAGTGGAACCGGCTGCACGAGGACGAGACGGCAGAGCGCGTCGCGGTCGAGCGCGACCTCGCTGACGTGAAGCGCAAGATCAACCAGATGATAGACGCCATCGAGAACGGCATGTTCCACCCCACCATGAAGGACCGGATGACGGACCTGGAGGATCGGAAGTCAGCACTTCAGCATCGACTAGACGCGCTGAAGCCGTCAGAGAGCCTTGTGCGGCTTCATCCACGCCTCGCGGAGGTCTACCGCCAGAAGGTGGCCGACCTGGCAACGGCACTCAATGATGAAGGCACGAAGATGGAAGCCGGAGATATCCTGCGAAGCCTCATCGACGAGATCCGGCTTCACCCCGACGATGAGGGCCATGCCATTGAGATCGTAGGCGATCTCGCTGGCATCCTGTCGCTGTGTGAGGCAGAAACGAAAACACCCGGCGTGGGAACGCTGGGGTATCCGAACCGATGGTTGCGGGGGCTCGGTTTGGACACTATCTGACAGTGATTACATCGTTGCTGCGTCCGGATGCAGGCCACGCCAAGCCCTTGCCAGCGCAAAGAAAATTGGCGCAGA
>CAZPPH010000390.1:0-1469 GCA_964588375.1 uncultured Rhodobacterales bacterium
GCCGGCCGTCGCGCTCCATCGAGAGGATGAAGGCGAAGGTGCCGACGTTCATCGTCACGTAGATCGCCATGTAGACGAGCATCGCCTGAACGCCCATGACGGTGCCCGCGGCGAGCCCCATCAGCGCGTAGCCCATGTGGGCGATGGAACTGTAGGCCATCAGCCGCTTGATGTTCTTCTGCCCGATCGCCGCGACGCCCCCGAGAAACATCGAGATCACCGAGAGGAAGGCGAGGATCTGCTGCCAGTCCGAGACGATGCCGCCGAAGGCGTCGTAGACGACACGGGCGAGAAGCGCCATTGCGGCCATCTTCGGCGCCGTGGCGAAGAATGCGGTGATCGGGGTCGGCGCGCCTTCGTAGACATCGGGCGTCCACATGTGGAACGGGGCGGCGGAGACCTTGAAGGCGAGCCCCGCGGTGATGAAGACGAGGCCGAAGACGAGCCCGAGAGACGGTTCGTCGGCGACGGCGAGGATGATCCCCGAAAAGAGCGTGGTGCCCGCATAGCCGTATGTAAGCGACGCGCCGTAGAGCAGAAGACCCGACGAGAGCGCGCCGAGGATGAAGTACTTGAGGCCGGCCTCGGTCGATTTGAGGCTGTCGCGGCGCAGCGAGGCGATGACGTAGAGGGCCAGCGACTGCAACTCGAGGCCCATGTAGAGCGCGATGAGATCGCCCGCAGAGACCATCATCATCATACCCACCGTCGCGAGGGCGACGAGAATGGGATATTCGAAGCGCAAGAGATCGCGCCGGGCCATGTAGTTCTCGCTCATCAGCAGAATGGCCGCGGCCGACAACAGGATCACGACTTTCGAGAACCGCGAAAACGCGTCGTCGATGAACATGCCGCCGAAGGCGACACTGGTGCCCTCGCCGCTGAAGCCGATCCAGAGCGCGACGACGGTGAAGACGGCCGCGGTCGCCCACAGGATCAAGGGCGCCGTCTTGTCCTTGCCGGTGTAGACGCCGGCCAGAAGCCCCAGCATTGCGAGGGCCGCGATGATGAACTCGGGCAGGACGGCCTGGAAATCGGCTGCTGTCATCGCCTTACCTCTGCGCGAATTGCGTATCGCCGCCCGTGTCGAGCGCGGCGGTGTAATTGTCGAGAAGGGCCGCCACAGAGGGGCCGGTAATGTCGAGCACGAGGGCGGGATAGACGCCGAGAAGGATCGTCATGACGACGAGCGGCGCGAAGATCGCCCGCTCGCGGGTGGTCATGTCGGTGATCGATTTCAGGCTCTCCTTGATGAGGTCGCCGAAGACCACCCGGCGGTAGAGCCAGAGCGCATAGGCCGCCGACAGGATCACGCCCGTGGCCGCCACGGCGGCGACCCAGGTGTTGACCTGGAACATGCCCATGAGGGTGAGAAACTCGCCGACGAAGCCCGACGTCCCCGGCAGGCCCACGTTGGCCATGGTGAACAGCATGAAGATGAGCGCATAGGCCGGCATCCGGTTCACGAG
>CAZPPH010000391.1:0-1469 GCA_964588375.1 uncultured Rhodobacterales bacterium
AGAACCAACCGAGCCTGGCGTACGTGTCATTGTGCCGGGCTTTCAGGGGTTTATGGCGCCTTTCTCAAGCGCCCTTTGCCGGTTTTCGTTTCGTTATCCGGGGATACGTGGGGCGTTTTTCGGGAATGTCTCTGCCGGCCGGTTTCGTGTGATATCTCTCCGCCCGCGTCGCTGCTCGTCAGGCGGACGGGAAGCCCAGGATGCCGCGCTGTTCGGACCAGTCGAGGGGAAGTTCAGGGACTTTGCGCAGACGCCGGGCCGTCAGGTCGGCCGGCTGGCGCCCTTCCAGGATGGCCGCCGCGATGTCGGGCGCGAGTAAGGCCAGGGGAAGGATTCGGCTGACTGCACGAGGCCGCAATCCCTCTCGTTCGGTGATCTCGGCCACGGTCTTTGCGCGCCCCTGCATCAGATCGTCAATCCAGCGCCGCGCATCGGCGACGAGCGCGATGAGTTCGGCATCCCGCCGCGGTACCGAGGAGTTCGTCTCAAGGAAGATCGGGCGGTTGCGTCCGTTTCGGCGCAGCGACATAGGCACCGCCGGAGCAAGGACCGGTCCTGAGGCTGCCCGCGCCAGAAGTGGCGCGAGATCAAGCGTGATCGTCAGGGCGACCTCGTCGAGATCGATCCTGTGTACGAAGGCCTCCACCGGCAGACCGCACTCCACTTCGGACCGGTGCGTGCCCGATGCGGCGATGTCCTCGGCCCGCACCAGTGCGGAATCGAGACCATCAGGATCGGCGTTCGCCGCTGTCAGAGCATCGGCGATCCAAGCGCGGTCGACGAGTCGCAGTATGACAGCCTCGCGCAAGCGGGCCTGCCGGCGGCCGGTCCAGCGATCTTTTTATCCTCGGGTCCCCCGGGCGTCGAGACGTAGTACCAGTACCGCTTCGAGTGGCGGACCGAGCCGGAGGCGATCGACCTCGTCGCACAGGTCGTGCGCATCGGCCTGCAAAGACGGTCGAAGAGCCGGCCGTCGAGCCAGCGCGCGGCCTCGGCTCGTCGTCCGGCGATGGGGCCTCCTCCTTTGCCGTCGAGGAGATCCTGCACCCGCTGCCATGTCGCCGGATCGATGATGGCCGTGTGGACGCCCTCGTGGAGGACACCCCCATGCGTCACCTTGCCGGCATGGGCCGGGTTCCGGAGCAGGTGGTAGAGCGCCCCCGGTCGAGAAGGCGCCGCCCCCGCTCATCCGGCCGTGCCTGTCCGTCCGGCGCTTGCTGATGTCGCCAAGCGTCGCAAGGCGTTTGCGGAGGACCGGGACTGCGCCGAGCGCCAGGTACTCCCGGAAGATCGTCCGGACGGCATCGGCCTCGGCCGCGTTCACCACGAGCGCCTTATTCCTGGCGTCGTAGCCGATGGGCACCGCCCCGCCCATCCACATCCCCTTCCGCTTCGAGGCGGCCACCTTGTCCCGGACCCGCTCTGCCGTGACCTCCCGCTCGAACTGCGCGAAGGAGAGCAGGACGTTC
>CAZPPH010000392.1:0-1469 GCA_964588375.1 uncultured Rhodobacterales bacterium
TCGGTCATGCGGACCGGCGGCAGGGGCCTGGGGAGGGAGTTTGCGCGCGGTGACCTGCCCCCGATGCAGCCGAGAGACCAGCCTCGACGCCCGATTGTGGGGCTGTGGGAAGACGACGTCGGACCGCCGGGCGCGGTATTCCGCGTCCCTCAGGTCAACCTGTTTCCATCCCTTGCCGGGAGCCCTTTTTATCCGGCGACCGCCGCGGTATAGCCCGCCAAGGCAAGGGCTGTTACCAACATGCGGCGTCCCTTCGATTACCCTTTGTTCGCAGGCCCCGTCGCGCGCGGGGCGATGGTCAGTGTCGTCGTCCGGGTGGGCGGCATCGGGATAGTGACGGTCCAGGCGATACTGACCGCGCGGCTACTCGGGCCGGAGGGCTACGGTACCGTCGCCTTCGTGCTGTCACTTTCGAGTATCTTCGCCAGCATTGTCCTGCTCGGGACAGAACCGCTTGCGACGCGCGAGGTCGCGCGCCTGCTGACGCTGGACGACAGGCCCGCGCTGAAGGGATTTCTCGGCATGATCCGGCGCAGTGTGGTTGTGGCAGGGCTGGCCGGCGCGCTGATCTGGATGGGCATCGCGACGCTCGTTCTGCCCGGCCGCACGGAGGGCAACTGGGCCCAGTACGCGGTGTTCGCCGCTCTGATCTTCCCGGTGCTCGCCCTCACGCTTCAGATGCAGGCCGTGCTGCGCGGTCACGGGCTGGTCGCGATGTCGCAATTGCCGCAGATGGTGCTCCGCCCGCTCGTGCTGGTCGCCGTTTTATGCCTTGCCTACGTGACCGCCTGGCAGATCGGGCCGCTGACCTACCTAGTGGTGGCCGTCATCGCCAACCTCATCGCGTTCGGGGTTGCCGCCTATGTCCTTCGCTCCACTCTCGCGTCGCTTCGGGAGGTCGCCGCGACCCCACCGCGCCTCGGTGCGCTCGTCGGGGCCGCGGCACCCTTCCTTGCGATCGGCGCGATCGGCGTGATGCTTGGCGAGATAAACACGCTGATGCTGATGTGGTGGGCGGATGCCGAACAGACGGGACTTTTTCAACCAATTGCCCGGATCGCCCCGCTTCTCATGCTCGCAATGCAGGCCGTCGGCACACGCTACGCGCCGCGGATCACCGAATTCTGGACCGCCGGGGAAACCGCAAGGCTCGCCGACGTCACCCGAAAGGTCACCGTGATCACGACCGGGTTCACGCTGCTTTCCGCGGTCGTGCTCCTGTTCTTTGCCAAGCCGCTCCTGGGGCTGTTCGGGCGTGAGTTCGCGGTGAACGCCCATGCGCTCTGGTGGATTGCCGGAGCGCAGATCGTGAATGCGGCCTGTGGACCGGCAGCGATGTTGCTGACGATGTCGGGCCATGCGCCCCGTGCCATCGGACCGCAACTCCTCGGCCTTGCCGTCAACATCCTGCTCGGCGCCCTGCTTATTCCGGGACGAGGCGCCGAGGGGGCTGCCATCGCCATGGCAGG
>CAZPPH010000393.1:0-1455 GCA_964588375.1 uncultured Rhodobacterales bacterium
TTCTACCGCAATGCGATGACCGATCGCTACGAGGGCACGCTCGTCGAGATCGCCGAGCATCTCCTCGACCGCTTCGCGCCGGAACTGAATATCTCCAACGCCGCGATCGGTGAGCACATCCGGCGCACGATCGGCGACCGCGCAAAATAACCCGCCCCTCGAACGGCAGAATGGCTACAGGCGAGGACGCATTATGCCGTTTTCGCCGGGGTCGGTCCGATTGCTATCCAGAACCCAGAACGAGATCGACACGGGAGCGCGACATGGAAGCGACGGACAAGGACCCCGAACGACTGATCAACGAGATCGAGGCCGCCGAGCTGCTCTGCCAGTCGGTTCGGACGATCCAGAAATGGCGCGTCACCGGATACGGCCCGCAATTCTACAAGATCGGCCGGTCGGTCCGGTATCGCTGGCGCGAGATCGTCGAGTGGATCGATGATCGCCGGCGCTCTCATACCAGCGCGGCATGAGTTTTGCCCGTGCGGGGTTGGCAGCACCGCACGGGATTTTGGGGCCGGATGGCACCAAAAGGGGCGCGGGCCTGGTCCCGCGCCCCTCCACAGCCCCCTCCACCACGAAGCCCCGGCCTCAAAACCAAAGCTGCCCCGCCGGAGGCACGGGAGGGCGCAGAGCGCCCGACCCTGCGCGCGAAGCGCGCCCGGCCGAGCGAAGATCGGAAAGGAGGGGGGTCTTGTAACACCCCCCTCCACAAATACGAAGGCGAAGGAGAGCGCAGATGACCGCAGAAGTATTGCACGCGGGGTTCGATGGCCTGAAGTTCACAGTCACCACCGACATCCCTCCCGAACTTCGCTCCGACCTGGCTGAGGCCAAAGCAGAAGCGGTTCGAACGAATGCCGACGTGGTGATAGAACGGCATGGCATCGCGTTCGCCGTGCGCCGAAGCGGCGGGATGGGGTTCTCCGTCCACACCGGCGAGTACGGCGCCGAATGGTACTTCCTCGATCCGGAGAACCGGCCAGCGAACAAGCCTGGTGTGACGGTCGATTTCCGGGCTTTCCTCCTCGCGACGGGAGGGCTTCAGGCGGCACGAGACCACTTTGAGGAATGCATGGTCTCGTTTGGCATTCCCTACGCTGAGACACAGCTACGGGTTTCGCGCATCGACTTCGCCATCGATATCCTCGCGCCATGGTTTGAGCCTGACCGCGAGGCCCTCGTGGCTCCGCAGGGAACCCGAGTGACTGAATGGACCGGACCAGAAGACACTGAGACCAGAGGCACTGGCGCACGTGTGACCGGCTTGAGGGCCGGCGCGGTCGCCAACCGGCAACTTGCAATCTACGACAAGCGCGCGGAAGTCATTGCAAGCGGCAAACGAGGTTGGCTCGTGATCTGGAACCATGCTCGGCGGAGGTCCGGGCGCCAACCCCTCGACCTGGCTGACGCAGACCAGAGTAGGGTGTGGCGATTCGAGCTTCGCATGGGCTC
>CAZPPH010000394.1:0-1442 GCA_964588375.1 uncultured Rhodobacterales bacterium
GCCAAAGCCTCTGCTCTGGGAAGCGCGGCGACGGTTTCGTCGAAGATGGCATAGCTCTCCTCGAATCCGCCCCGATGGCTCATGAGTTGCGCCATCGTCAGCGGTTCGGCCCCCGGCACCTCGAAGCCGTCGAGGTATTGCGAAACGTCCGATTCCAGGTCGAGCCGACCCTCCTCCACCAGCATCATGACGGCGATCCAGGTGAAGAGCTTGGTGATCGAGCCGATCTCGAATCGCGCGGTGTCCGGCCCGGCCGCGACCGCCTCCCCGACATCCGCAAGACCATAGCCGCGCAGGATCACGTCATCGCCGCTGACGACCGCTGCGATGACTCCGGGGACCTGCTCGGTCGTCATGAACGCATCGACCAGCGCATCGAGCCGCGCCGCCAGCGCGGTGTGGTCCTGCGCCGAAGACGCCAACGCGCTCCCCACCCACAGGACCAGCGCCAGAAGCTTCACGGTCACTGAACTCCGGATCAGCTGTCTCATGGCTGTGCTCCCGGAAACCGAATGGCAGTCACATCGGCGCGGAAGAACGGAAAATACTCCTCGGTGCCATAGAGGTTCCCCGCCTCCACCCGGAACGGCAGTCGGTAGCCCCCGACCTCGCGAAAGTCGGACATGACGGCGCCGAACGGTTGTAGCCGATGTTCGTTGTCCGCGTTCGCATTGCTCCAGCGCTGGAAGACGGCCGTGACGGGCCTGCCATCGCTGTCGACGGTCACGTCCACCGCCTGGCTGAGAGGACCATGCTCGACGATCACCCGGGCGGTGTCTTCGTCTACGGCGTCCCAAGTGACCCCCGGCCCGGGCAAAAGGGCAGCGGGCGCCCAGATCACGGCCTCGCCCACATAGCGCCCATAGGCCGAGCGGGTGTGGTCAGAATCCCCTCCCTGCCGCGCCACCGGGATCAGTCCGAATATCCGGAAGCGGGTCCATCTCCCCGTGTCCGACCCCGAAACCGGCATCCCGCCGCGCGTGCGCATCGCCCAGACGAAGCCTTCGGGCGCGGCGAGGATCTGGCGTGCCTCCATCGGCTGGTAACGTGGATCTTCCTTGGTGCCGAGACTGAACTCGCCCGTCATCTCGATTATGGCAACGGGCAGAAGCGGCGTGCCGGGATCGATCGCATAGGCAAAGTATCGCCGCGCGGGCTCAGGGAGGTCGGCCACCATCTGCGGATCGAAACGGCTCGGGGCCTCCGGTTGTTGCGCCGCCAATCGGTCCCATTCCCCGTGATCTTCCCTACGATCCATCAGGCGCAGGACGGCAAGTGCAACAACGCACAAGGAGACGAGGACGAGGACAAAGGCCGCAATTCTCATGTGTTGATGATAGGTCGTGAGAAAGGGCGCATACCCTGATCGACATCAACACCTTCGGTTCCGCCGTCGCTTTGTTTGATGTTTGCGCATGAATGGCAGCAGTCTTGGCGCAGTC
>CAZPPH010000395.1:0-1434 GCA_964588375.1 uncultured Rhodobacterales bacterium
TCGGGCCTCGTCATCAACGGCACCGCCGACCGGGTGGCGCCGCCGAAGGACACCCATTCTCTCGTGAGCAAGCTGCACGAGCAGAAGGGCATCACCATCACCCATACCGAGGTCGAGGGCGCGGGGCATTTCTTCGAGGACCCCTACATGGAAGAGATGATCGGCGAGGTCACGGGCTACGTCGAACAGCGGATGACCGAGACGACGCGGTGATGCCGCGGAGCCGCGGGCGGAACGCGGTGGCCCAGAAGAGCGAAAGCACGACCGCTGCCAACGCAGAGGCCAAGGGGCGCGGCAAGGGGTCTGTTGCCGGCGGTCTCGTGCGCATCGCGCCAATGTCCGGTGCGTCGCAGGGCACGTAGCGCCCTGTCTCTACGGCCGGGCAGTCGACCGACCACAAGAGCCTGCCGGTCCGCCAGCCCGACGATGCCCACTCACGCCGGACCCCGTCGGACGCTCGTGAAACAGGCAGAAAGGCCACCGGCCCCGCGCGTTGGGCCGCCACCGGATCGAATGTCGCGGCGTCGACCGTCCCCAGGCCGCCGGGCATGGCGAAAAGACACAGCAGAGCCAGGAAACCGAACCGCAACGAGACCACGCGACGCTCCCGAAGAGCCTCCCCCCTCGACGGGACATAGGCGGGTCGCGGTTAAGGTTGTGTAAATGACGGTCAGGTGTCGCGGTATACCGTCGCATACCCTCTGGTCGGCCAGAATGTTTCCAGCTATAGCCTGTCGCAACGGAATCGGGAGCCGAGGAGACCGAAATGGCGAAGATCAAAGTCGAGAATCCAGTTGTGGAGATGGACGGGGACGAGATGACCCGGATCATCTGGGACTTCATCAAGCAGAAGCTCATCCTGCCCTATCTCGACATCGACCTTCTCTACTACGATCTCGGGATCGAGGAGCGCGACCGCACCGACGACCAGATCACCGTCGATGCCGCCGAGAAGACGAAGGAAGTCGGCGTCGCGGTGAAATGCGCCACGATCACTCCCGACGAGGGGCGGGTCGAGGAATTCGGGCTGAAGCGCATGTACCGCTCGCCGAACGGGACGATCCGCAACATTCTCGGCGGAGTGATCTTCCGCGCCCCGATCATCTGCCGGAACGTGCCGCGCCTCGTGCCGGGCTGGACCCAGCCCATCGTCGTCGGCCGCCATGCCTTCGGAGACCAGTACCGGGCCACCGACTTTCTCTTTCCGGGTGCGGGCAAGCTCACGATGAAGTTCGAGGGCGCGGACGGCACCGTGATCGAGCGCGAGGTGTTCGACGCGCCGGCCGCCGGCATCGCCATGGGAATGTACAACCTCGACGCCTCGATCTTCGACTTCGCCCGCGCCTCGCTCAACTACGGGCTCAACCTCGGCTGGCCGGTCTACCTCTCGACCAAGAACACGATCCTCAAGGCCTATGACGGGCGCTTCAAGGA
>CAZPPH010000396.1:0-1431 GCA_964588375.1 uncultured Rhodobacterales bacterium
GGTCGAACGACTACGTCGAATACGGCACGTACATCGCCGTCGGCCGCACGCTCCCGGGCTACCAAGAGATCAGGCTCCAGCTCGAGGCGCTGGTCGGCGGTCCCGTCGAGCCTCCGCCCCGGAACGCGCAGACGGGGCGGATCGGATATTGGGAACACGAGGGGGTCGAGAAGATGACGAAACACGGAGAGCGATACCAGACACGGCAACCGACGCACCCGGACCCCGTCGTCGCGGCCTATCTGAGGGAGTTGGCGATTTCGCCGGTCGTGCAGAGCGACCGCAGCCGTGCGCAGCGCCGGGTCGGCGAGGCGGGGCTGACGCGCATCGTCTTCAACGACATGGCGCTGCCCGAGGTCTTCGACCGCGTCGCGCACAAGATGACGCAGGTGCTCGGCGACGACATCGCCCGCGTGGCCGAACGCTGGGGGCTGGTGCCGGAGAAGTCCGGGCGCGGCATCTGGCAGCTGATGGCGCTGCTGCGTGGCGAGGACGACCCGCTCGGCGCAGGTGCGGAGCGTCTCCGCCTTCGCGACAAGCGGCGCGAGGGTGACAGCGCCGCGCGGCGGATCGCGCAGGAGCGGGCGCGGCTCGGCGAGGACAGTCTGGCGTATCTCTGGGCGGTGCTCGAGCGGCGCGGCCAGCGGTCGATCCGGGTGCCGGTGCTGGTGCGTGTCGAGAAGGTCGCGAGACGGTTCCCGACGTCGACCGAACGTCTCGTGCGGGGCGACGAGATCGCAGCAGCGGTGAAGGAGCTTGGCTGGCTGCCAGACGGCGTGACGCTGAGCTTCACGGCGCGGCACCGGCCGAAGGCGAAGACACGGGGGGCGGCGTGATGGGTGACATTCTCGATCTGCCGATGGACGTTCAGCGTGTCGGGAGCATGGCGGCATCCGGCGGCCAGCTTCTGAACGAGGCCGAGCGGCGGTTCCTGCAGCGGCGTGAGACGTGGTTCTACCAGCTCGAGGATGGACCCCGGCGGGACGAGCGCCGTGCGCGGCGCGACTGGCTGCCGCAGCTCGCATTCAAGCACCGGCTGATCCCGGCGCCCTTCGCGGACGAGCAGGGTGTGCGGTCACTGCTGGTGCGGTTGGAGCCGAGCCTGTTCCCGCGACGGGGTGCGGCGACGCGGGGCGTGCTGGGTGTGAGGGACTACCCGGAGGCGATCTCGATCCTCGGCGGGCCGGAGGATTTGGCGATGTGGACGGTGGTCGCGGGGCGCGATGTGGTGCCCGTGATTTGCGCCGAGGAGGTGGTCTGGAGGCTCGAGGGGAAGGAAATCGGGCTGGCTGGGCAAATTCGGGCGGTCTCGGGCGCTGAAGGAAAAGTTGTTAGAAATCAATGGGTTGTGGAAATGGACCTTGGGCGGGCGTACTGTGATTAGTTGTTCGAAATCAACGGGTTATCCGGCGGGCGTGCTGGATGCGGTCG
>CAZPPH010000397.1:0-1426 GCA_964588375.1 uncultured Rhodobacterales bacterium
GCATGTTCGCCGCCGTTGACGATGTTCATCATCGGCACCGGCAGCACCCGTGCCGCGGTGCCGCCGACGTAGCGGAAGAGCGGCTGGCCGGTGAAGTCGGCTGCAGCCCGGGCCGCCGCGAGGCTCACCCCGAGAATCGCGTTGGCCCCGAGCCGGCCCTTGTTGCCGGTCCCGTCGATCTCGATCATCGTTGCGTCGAGGGCCTCCTGCTCGGTGGCGTCGAAGCCGGCGAGCGCCTCGGCGAGTTCGCCGTTCACGGCCGCCACCGCCTCGGTCACGCCCTTGCCGAGATACCGCGACTTGTCGCCGTCACGCCGCTCGACCGCCTCGTGGGCGCCGGTGGAGGCGCCCGAAGGCACCGCCGCGCGGCCCATCGTGCCGTCCTCGAGGGTGACGTCGACCTCCACGGTCGGGTTGCCCCGGCTGTCGAGGATTTCGCGGGCGTGGATGTCGATGATTGTGCTCATGGGGGCCTCGGGCTGATGATAGCGTTAACGGAGTCTGGCGCAGGGCTATACCCCGCCGGGGGAGTCTTTCAAGCCATGGCGGCGCAACCGGGCCTCCCTCAGAAAGGTGTAGAGGCCCGAGGCAACGATGATCGCCGCACCGAGAAGAGTATAACCGTCGAGCAGCTCGCCGAAAACCAGCATCCCGGCGAGAAGGCCGAACACGATGCGGGAATAGCGGAACGGGGCGACGAAGGAGACTTCGCCGATGCGCATCGCGACGACGATGGACAGAAAGGCGGGCAGGGCCACGCCGATGCCGCCGGCGATCCACAGAAACTCGCGGCCCTCGGGCATGACGCCCGGCGTGCCGGTCACGACCATCGCCAGGAGACCCGTGGGAACCATCGCGACAAACCCCATGGCGGAAACCTGCAGGCTGTTCACGCTGGCCGCGACCCACCGTGTCGAGAGATCGCGGGCGGACTGGAAGACGACGCCCGCAACCGCCAGGAGGGCGGCGAGATCGAAGGCGTCATCCCATGGCCGCAGGACGATCAGCACGCCGAGCAGACCGACGCTGATCGCCGTCCAGCGCCGCCACCCGACGGGCTCGGCGAGAAACAGCGCCGCTCCGAGGGTCACAAGCAGCGGGTTGGCCTGGATGATCGTCGTGAACAGCGACAGGGGAACGAGCGACAGGGCGAAGACGATGGTGAGCGAGGCGGCGGCGTCGAATCCCGACCTGACCGCCACGGCGCCGCGCAGCATGTCGCGCGTCATCGGCGCCTCGCCGCGCGCGATCAGCAGGAGTGCCATGCCGATCGCGCCGCCGGCGCCCATGATCGCGAGAATCTCGCCCGGCGGCAGGTCCGCCGACAAGAGCTTCACGAACATGTCCATGAGCGCGAAACAGGCCATGGACAGCACCATCAGCGACGCCCCCTTGAGGTTGTGCATCAGCTGTCTTCGGTGTCGAG
>CAZPPH010000398.1:0-1424 GCA_964588375.1 uncultured Rhodobacterales bacterium
AAGTCGCCGAACATCAGGTCGACGACCGGCCGCGCCCCGGTCATCGCCGCGCCAACGGCGAGGCCGACGAAGCCCGGCTCGGAGATCGGCGTGTCGATGACGCGCTCGGTGCCGAACTCCTCGACGAGCCCCGACAGCACCTTGAAGGGGGTGCCCGCCTCGGCGACGTCCTCGCCCATGAGAAAGACGGTCGGGTCGCGCCGCATTTCCTCGGCGATCGCCTCGTTCACGGCCTGGGACAGGGTGATCTCTCGCATGTGTCTCTCCTCAGTCCGCGTAAACGTGCATGTCGACCTCATGGGCCGGGGGGTAGGCGGCCTTTTCGGCATAGGCCACGGCCTCGGAGGCGTCGGTCTCGATCTCGGCGTTCATCGCCTCGATCTCCTCCTCGCTCGCGATGCCTTCGCTCACGAGCCAGCCGCGGAACCGGACGATCGGGTCGCGATTGTCCTTCCAGTCCTTCTCCTCGTCCTTCGAGCGGTAATAGGCGCGGTTGATGTCGCCGACGTGGTGGCCGTGGTAGCGATAGGTCTCGAGTTCGATGAAGAACGGCCCTTCGCCCTTCCGTGCCCGTGCCACGAGCTTCTGGGTCAGTTCGTTGACCGCGAGGACGTCCTGCCCGTCGACCTTGTGCGCCTCGATGCCGAAGGCCTCGGCGCGCGCGGTGATCGAGCCCGCCGCGATCTCCTCGGTCTTCGTGTATTCCGAGTAGCCGTTGTTCTCGCAGGCGTAGATCACCGGCAGCTTCCAGAGCGCGGCCATGTTCATCACCTCGTACCAGAGCCCCTGCGCGGTGGCGCCGTCGCCGAAGAAGCAGACGGTGACGTCGTCGTGGCCGAGAAGCTTCGCGCGAAGTGCCGAGCCCGTCGCGATGCCCATCGAGCCGCCGACAATGGCGTTCGCGCCGAGGTTGCCGTGGCTCTGGTCGGCGATGTGCATCGAGCCCCCCTTGCCCCGGCAATAGCCCTCGGCCTTGCCCAGAAGCTCGCAGAACATCGCCTTGAACTCCGCCCCCTTGGCCACGCAATGGCCGTGGCCGCGGTGGGTCGAGGTGATCCGGTCGTCGTCGGTCAGCGCCTCGCAGATGCCCACCGCCACCGCCTCTTCGCCCGAGTACATATGCGTGAGCCCCGGCATCTTCGCCGACAGGTAGAGCTGGTTGGCGTTGTCCTCGAAGGTGCGGATGCGCACCATCTGGCGGTACATCCTGAGGTAGTCCTCGGTATTTGTTCTCGTTTCATTCATGTGCGTCGCGCCCCGGGCTCGACCCGGGGCCTCCTCCCTCTGGGTCCCGGGTCGAGCCCGGGACGGGATTTCGGGGCATCCACCGTTCAATACCGGTTCGCGATCGGAAGCTCTTCGGCGGGGAAGAGCGAGATCACCTCGACACCGGTCTCGGTCACAACGACCTCCTCCTCGATCCG
>CAZPPH010000399.1:0-1422 GCA_964588375.1 uncultured Rhodobacterales bacterium
CCGCACCAATGACGAGGCCGGCGACGGCACGACCACCGCGACGGTTCTGGCCCAGGCCATCGTCAAGGAAGGCACGAAGTCGGTCGCGGCGGGCATGAACCCGATGGACCTCAAGCGTGGCATCGATCTTGCGACCACGAAGGTCGTCGAGGCGATCAGGGCCGCTGCGCGCGACGTGACCGACAGCGACGAAGTCGCCCAGGTCGGCACCATTTCGGCCAATGGCGAGGCCGAGATCGGCCGCCAGATCGCCGACGCGATGCAGAAGGTCGGCAACGACGGTGTCATCACCGTGGAAGAGAACAAGGGCCTCGAGACCGAGACCGAAGTCGTCGAGGGCATGCAGTTCGACCGCGGCTATCTCTCGCCCTACTTCGTGACCAACGCCGACAAGATGACGGTGGAACTGGAGGATTGCCTCATTCTGCTGCACGAGAAGAAGCTCTCGTCGCTGCAGCCGATGGTTCCGCTTCTCGAGTCTGTCATCCAGAGCCAGAAGCCCTTGCTGATCATCGCCGAGGACGTCGAGGGCGAAGCTCTCGCCACCCTCGTTGTCAACAAGCTCCGCGGTGGCCTGAAGATCGCCGCCGTGAAGGCGCCGGGCTTCGGTGACCGCCGCAAGGCCATGCTGCAGGACATCGCGATCCTGACCGGCGGCCAGGTGATCTCGGAAGATCTCGGCATGAAGCTCGAGAATGTCACGATGGACATGCTCGGCTCCGCCAAGCGCGTCGCGATCACGAAGGACGAGACGACCATTGTCGACGGTCACGGCGAGAAAGCCGAGATCGAGGCCCGCGTCTCGCAGATCCGCCAGCAGATCGAGGAGACCACCTCCGACTACGACAAGGAGAAGCTGCAGGAACGGGTCGCCAAGCTCGCAGGCGGCGTCGCCGTGATCCGCGTCGGCGGCATGACCGAGACCGAGGTGAAGGAGCGCAAGGACCGCGTCGATGACGCGCTGAACGCCACCCGCGCCGCGGTGCAGGAAGGCGTGGTCGTCGGGGGCGGTGTCGCTCTCATCCAGGGCGGCAAAGCGCTTGACGGCCTGACCGGTGCCAATTCGGACCAGAATGCCGGCATCGCGATCGTCAGGAAGGCGCTCGAAGCGCCGCTGCGTCAGATCGCGGAGAACGCCGGTGTGGATGGTTCGGTCGTGGCCGGCAAGGTGCGCGAATCGGACGATCTCGCGTTCGGCTTCAACGCCCAGACCGAGGAATACGGCGACATGTTCAAGTTCGGCGTGATCGACCCCGCCAAGGTCGTGCGCACCGCGCTGGAAGACGCCGCCTCGATCGCCGGTCTCCTGATCACCACCGAAGCGATGGTCGCCGACCGTCCGCAGAAGGAAGGTGCAGGCGCCGGAGGTGGCGGCATGCCCGACATGGGCGGCATGGGCGGCATGATGTAAGCTGCCCGGCC
>CAZPPH010000400.1:0-1417 GCA_964588375.1 uncultured Rhodobacterales bacterium
AGTGTCGCGCGTTCTGCAGCTTCTCGAAAGTGATCCAGACGCCGTCTCTGGTAGTTCTTGCGAACCCCGCCTTCTCAAGAACCCTCTGCGAGGCGATGTGGTCTTCATGAACCCGCGCGAACAGCCGCTTGATTTCCGGGCGTGTGCGCCGGCTCCGTTCGCAGTAGTCCCTGACAATCGAACTGGCGTAGCCCTTGCCCCAGTAACCCTCTCCCAGCCAGTAGCTCAATTCTGCCGCATCCTTGCCGGAGAAGAGCAGCCGGACCTGGCCGATCGGCACACCGTCCCTGAGCACCGCTGAAACCTCGTGGTGCTCTTCGCCGCCGAGTTCGATCAGCTGCGCGGCCGCCTGCTCGTCGATCGGGCCGCGAAAGTCCTCCGGCAGGTAGTGCCATAGTCTCTCGGAAGAGAGCATGGCCGCGAGGACCGGCGCATCCTCATGGCTCCACGGGCGGAAGACGAATTCCGGGCGCGCGAGCTCGGGCAGCGAAAGGTCGTCCTCGCACCCCTGGGTGACCCAGCCGATCTGCACGGGATCGAAGGCGACAGCGATGTCATGCTCCCTACACCAGCGAAGCTGATCGGGTGACAACACACCCTCCGATCGCGCCCGGCCCGGCTCGACTGCCCCGGCGAAGGTCGATTTCCGGTCGCGGTGAAATACCCTGTTCTCGACGTTCATCGTGCACTCCCAATACGCTGCTCGGGTCAGCCGCGCAGGCGGCCATGCTGGTGGCGTACCGGGTGTAGCCACCCAACCCGAGCGTTTCCGGGGCGGGGAAGCGCAGCATACTCCCCCGGACTAGTAACCTTTCGTGACACAAATGGACTGCGAGGATCGGCCCGGCTAGTCTATCTTGCAAGAAACTCTGATAGGATTTTGCTATCGAATGGCAGGCGAACTCACCCTGAAGCAGCTCCGATACTTCACGATGCTCGCGGAGACCGGTCACTACAGGAAAGCGGCCGAAAGGGTCGGCATCAGCCAGCCATCCCTGAGCCTTCAGATCGGCAACCTCGAAAGGGCGCTCGGGTCTCGGCTTGTCGAGCGGGGGCGTGCAGGGGCGGTGCTCACACCCGAAGGGCGGGAGGTCCTGAGCAAGGCACGGACAATTCTGGCCGATGTCGCCTCGCTCGAGGAAACCTCCGGGCGGATGAAGGCCGGGCTCGCGGGCACGATGCACCTGGGGTCATCGCCGACGCTCGGCCCCTACCTCTTGCCCAGCGTCGCCGCGCATCTGCACAAGGGGTTCCCGGACCTGCGGCTCATGATCCGGGAAGGTGTGCCGTTCGACCTGCTCGACGAACTTCTGAGCGGCAGGCACGATTTCATCCTGACCCAGCTGCCGGTGCCTTCCGCCGATGTTCTGCACGTGCGCCTGCTTCGCGAGCCCCTGTTTCTTGCGGTGGCTCTCGA
>CAZPPH010000401.1:0-1416 GCA_964588375.1 uncultured Rhodobacterales bacterium
CAAAAAATGTATGGTCCGCCCCGCGGTTGCAAGTCGCGTGGTGACGTCTTGGCTTGCGTAAATGTATCCGGCCTCTGATCAGTGGGCTGGTTTTGCCAGCCAGGCCTTGATGAGATCCGCACCTCGGGTTCCAGATTACTTGCTCCGGGATCGTGTCCCGCTTTTTTGCGCGTAGCTTACCCGTGGTCGATCAGCCGTTTGGTCATCACATCCCCTGCAATCGGTCTGCGGTCAAAGGATCAGGTCATGCTGCCGCCCCCTTGGTCCGCAGGTAGTTCTCGCCTGGTCGCGTTAGGATCGCCCAAGCAATCCGGGTGAGCTTGTTCGCCAGTGCGACGACGGCCTTGTTGCGGTGTGTCCGCTCTTCGAGGCCACTGAGCCATCTGCCCAAGGCGTGAGTCTCGCGATGGAGGTGCAGGAAGCAAGATCGGGCGCCGTGGATGATCAGACGCCTGACATATCCGTTGCCGCGTTTGCTGATCCCCAGCAGCGTCTGCTTGCCGCCAGATGAGTGCTCTGCCGGAACAAGACCCAGCCAGGCTGCCATGTCGCGCGCCTTGCGGAACTGGCGGCCGTCTCCAGCTGCAGCGACAAGTGCCGTCGCGCCGAGCGCGCCGATCCCCGGGATCGTGAGCAGCCGCCGCACCGTCTCGTTGCTATGCGCGATCGCTTCGATCTCTTTCGTCAGCTCGGCGACCCGCTTCTCGATGTGTGCGAGATCATCCAGCAGATCGGTGAGCAGGGCCCTCATCGTGCCGGTCAGGTCGTTCTCGCTGTCGGCAAGATGGCGGCGAATGTCTGCGTGGAAACCGCCGGCGCCGGTGCGCATCGCCAAGCCGTATTCGATGCAGAATGCGCGCGCTTGGTTCATCAGCCCGGTCCGGTTGCGGATCAGTCGATCCCGGATACGGTGGAGCGCCTGCAGATCGACCTGGGCTTCCGATCGGACCTGCACGAACCGCATCGTCGGGCGGGTGACGGCTTCCGCGATGGCTTCGGCGTCGATGGTGTCCGACTTGTTGGACTTCACGTAGGGCTTCACGAACTTGGCCGGGATGATCTTGGCATCGTGACCGAACGCAGCCAGCTTGCGAGCCAGCCATTGAGATCCGGCACAGGCTTCCATGCCGATCAGAGCGCTGTCCGCGGCTTCGAAGAAGTTCATCAGCGTCTCGCGAGAGAACTTGGCCCTCTGGAGGGGTCGCCCATCAGCATCCAGCGCGACGACATGAAAGACCTTCTTGCCGATGTCGATCCCGTAGGCTGTTGCGTTTGGTTTTGGTTTGGTGCGCATCCGGCATTCCTTCCTGTTGGTTGTGGCGCCAAGAGTGACGCCGGGATGCGGGGCGGACCATCCCATTACTGGTGACGCCCATGGCCAAGCGCAAAGCTGTGGGTTTCCTGATGAGCGAGATC
>CAZPPH010000402.1:0-1416 GCA_964588375.1 uncultured Rhodobacterales bacterium
TCTTGTCCTTCACGGAGGTGCAGGAATGCTACCCCGTCTTCCTCGTCCACGTCCGCCAGATGGAGCTGGCATAGCTCGTTCAGACGTGCCCCTGTGTAGAGCCCCAGCAACGGCAGCCAGTACCAGCTCGTTCCGCTCATGTTGGTGTCGCCAGCCTGCGTTCGGAAGCGGTCCGACCTGCACCCGGTAAAGAGCGGCCCGGAGAATATGGCTTGCAACTGGCCCTTGCTGAACGGGTCCGCTTCATCTCGTGCGTTCCCTCTGGCGGCAACCTTCATGGGTCCGAAAATGTCGGGCAAGTCGTCATCCAACTGTTTGTCCGCCCACTTCCAAATTGCCTGTAGGCGACCAAGGCCCTTGTTCACGGTGCTGGTGGAGATGACGGCAAGACCGTGCTGCTTACCTGCTTCGACAGCCTCTCGCGCGCTTAGGCCGTCTGTCTGGACGTACTTGGTTCGGTTCGCCGGGAGTTCCTGCAAGACCTCCTTGAACAATCGGGCGTCCGCTTTCCGGTAGCTTGAGATCGGCCGATCCCCAGCCAGCTCGACAAAGAGCCCCAACCAGACCGAGTAGTCCGCGCCTAGCTTGGCTGACCATTCCGCGCTTCGGCTTGCTTCTGCCTGTCGAGCGGCGAACATCTCGGATAGCAGCGGGCCAGACGCCGCATTTCCGAGCCGCTGAGCGCCCTCCTCGTTTCTGTTGACTGTGGGAGCCGCTAGGGGCCGAACCGCCTCCAGCGCGTCGCTCTGCGCCTCTGAGAGGTCATACACTTCCAGACCCGCCATATGCTCCAAGAATGCCTTGTGAGCCCCGATCCGCCCCAGCCTGATCTCGTTCAGAACCTGAGGCGTGTGAGCTGCGTACTCGTGGCGCGGCAAGCCCGACGCTGCGAAGAAGTCATCAAGGTCTTTCTGTGCCTGATCCCGTCCCAGCAGATGCCAGTATTCCGAGTTGCCCTGTTCCAGCAGTTCCAGTCCGACCTCGGTCTGCTCGCGCTCCTCTGGGCGGAAGGGGCCTATGGAGTTGCGCCTCAGCTTGCCCATCCGGAGTTGTTCACGGAAGTAGTCCGTCACCGCTGCCCGCAATTTCGCGTGATCCATGTCAGTCACTTGCAGTTGTAGCTCGATGTCCTGCCCGCAGCTTCCGAGGTACCGGGCCAACCTGCCAGCCTCAGCCGGACATCTCGTCCCTAGCGAAAGTCGGAGGGTCTTGCGAGTGACCCGGCGGTCTGTGTGGGGCAGGGGCCAACGGAAGTAGAAGATGCCGTGTCGTGATTTGCTCACATACGCATGTAGCTTCATAGTGTGTCACACCTGTGTGTCACACCACTCTAATGTTCAGCTAACATGTTGAACTGTAGGGATTTGGTGGAGCCTAGGGGGGTCGAACCCCTGACCTCTTGCATGCCATGCAAGC
>CAZPPH010000403.1:0-1413 GCA_964588375.1 uncultured Rhodobacterales bacterium
TCCTGTCGGAAAGCCGCATCGCCGACGATCTCTACCGGATGTTCCATGTCTGGATGGGCGGGCTTCAGGGCGGCCTCGCCATCGGCACCATCGGCCTCATGGTGCTGATCTCGGCGATGAACGGGCTTTCGGTGGCGGGCATGGCGATCGGGGCGACGATCGCGCTGCCGGAGCTTCTCAGGCGCGGCTACGACAAGCGCATGGTCACGGGCGTCGTGCAGGCCGGCTCGTCGCTCGGCATTCTCGTGCCGCCCTCGGTGGTGCTGGTGCTCTACGCGATGATCGCGCGCCAGCCCGTCGGCCAGCTCTGGCTCGCGGGCATCGTGCCGGGGCTGATGATGGCGGGCATGTTCATTCTCTACATCGCCATCCGCTGCCGGCTGAACCCGACCCTCGGCCCGGTGCTGCCGAAGGCGGAGCGCGACATTCCCAAGCGCGAGAAATACCGGCTGCTGCTCTCCGGCCTCCTGCCGTTCGGCATCTTCTTCACGATGATGGTGCCCTTCGTGAACGGCTGGACCTCGCTCGTCGAAAGCTCGGCCATCGGCGCCATCGCGGCGTTTCTGGCAGCCCTCCTGAAGGGGCGGATGACCTGGGCGGTGTTCGAGACCTCGGTGAAGAACACCCTCGGCATCACCTGCATGTTCATGTGGATCATCCTCGCCGCCCTCGCCTTCGGCGCGGTGTTCGACGGGCTCGGGGCCGTGAACGCGGTCGAGAGCGTCTTCACCGAACGGCTGGGCCTCAGCCCCTGGATGATCCTCATCCTGATGCAGCTTTCCTTCATCCTGATGGGAACGTTTCTCGACGACACCGCGATGCTCGTCATCGTGGCCCCCCTCTACATTCCGCTCGTGGGCGCGCTCGGGTTCGATCTCATCTGGTACGGGGTGCTCTACACGATCACCACGCAGATCGCGTACATGACGCCGCCGTTCGGGTATAATCTCTTCCTGATGCGGGCCATGTCGCCGCCCGAAATCCGGCTCGGCGACATCTACCGGTCGATCATTCCCTTCGTGGGGGTGATGATCGTGGCCCTGACGCTCGTGATGGTCTTCCCGCAGATCGCGCTCTGGCTCCCCCAGACGGTCTACGGACAGTAAGCGACGAAAGAAGCGCGAATTTCGATGGTAACCCAGCAAGGAGAAAACCGATGACGACAAGACGCAAGTTCATCAAGGGAGCCGCGGTCGCGCTCCCCGCCTCGGGGCTCGCCGCACCGGCCCTCGCCCAGTCCACCATCCGCTGGCGGATGCAGACCTATGCGGGGGCGGCACTCGCCGAGCACGTCGTCGTGCCGGCGATCGAGAAGTTCAACGCCATCGCCGGCGACCAGATGCAGATCGAGCTTTTCTTCGCCGACCAGCTGGTGCCCACGGGCGAGCTCTTCCAGGCGATGCAGCGCGGCAC
>CAZPPH010000404.1:0-1412 GCA_964588375.1 uncultured Rhodobacterales bacterium
AACCTCCGGGCAATGGGTGCTCGACGAGCACCGCACCCGCGACGGCGACGCGCTTCTGCCGGGCACGGGCTATGTGGAACTTGCCGCACAGGCGCTGGCGGCCTCGGGCCGGGCAGGGGGCTTCGAGATTTCCGATCTCACCTTCCTCACGCCGCTGCGCACCCCCGACGACGCCCGCGTTTCGGTGCGCGTGAGCCTCAGGGCCGACCAGGGCGGTCACCGCTTCGAGGTGGAGAGTTCCGAGGGCGGGGCGGAGTTCTCGCTCAACGCCGAGGCCATGGTCGCCGCCCTCGACGAGACACCGGGGCGGATCGACGTCGCCGCGATCGCCGCGCGGATGGGCGCGCGTGAGACCGCGCCCGAGGGCCGTGCGGTGCAGACCTCGCAGGCGGCGCATCTCGACTTCGGGCCGCGCTGGCAGGTGGTGAAGTCCATGGCGTTCGGGCAGGGCGAGGCGATGGCCGAGCTCGAAATGCCGGTCATCGACGAGGGCTATCTCGTCCACCCGGGCATGCTCGACCTCGGCACCGGCTTCGCCCTGCCGCTGGTGCCGGGCTATCGGGAGGACCAGTTCTGGGTGCCGCTGACCTACGGACGCATCCGGGTATACAGCCCGCTGCCGTCCAGGGCGGTGAGCTGGGTGCGCTCGAAACCGGAGAATTCCGCCGTGTCAGAGACTGTTCGCTTCGATGTGACCATCGCCGGCGCGGACGGAAAGGTGGCGCTCGAGATCGAGAATTTCACCGTCCACCGGCTGAGACAGGGCATCGATTTCGCGAAGTCCGCCGCCGCCCAGGGCCAGCCCGAACCGGCGCTCTCGCCCGCCCAGCAGCGGCTGAAGCACAATGTCGAACAGGGCATCCTGCCCGCCGACGGGGCGGCGATGTTCTTCCGCGCGCTCGCCTCGGATGCGCCGCAGGTGCTCGTCTCCTCGCTCGACCTGCCGAGCCTCATCCGCGAGGCCGACAGGACCGATGCGGCCGGCGCCGGCGGGGCGAGCTTCGAGCGCCCCGATCTCGACAGCGAGTTCGCCGAGCCCGAAACCCCCATCGAGAAGAAGCTCGTCGATTTCTGGGCCGAGCTTCTGGGGGTCTCCGAGATCGGGATCGACGACAATTTCTTCGACCTCGGCGGCCACAGCCTCATTGCCGTGCGGCTCTTTGCGAAAGTGAAGGCTGCTTACGCGGTCGATTTCCCGATCTCGATTCTCTTCGAGGCCCCGACGATCCGAACCTGTGCCGCGCTCATCGCCGAGCGCACCGGTGACGACGGTTCGGGAGCGGAAGAGAGCGGGGCCGCGCCGCAGAAGTCGGGCGACGATTTCCTCTATCTCGTGCCGATGCATGGCGCCGAAGCCGGCGAGGGCACGCCCTTCTTCATGGTCGCCGGCATGTTCGGCAATATCCTCAACC
>CAZPPH010000405.1:0-1410 GCA_964588375.1 uncultured Rhodobacterales bacterium
CCACGCAGATCGTCGTGTTCCCTTGGTTCGGGATCGAGACGGGGTTGGCTGAGCATATGACCATCGGCCTCGCCTTCGTCGGCGTCTCGTTGGCGCGCGGCTATCTGCTGCGCCGGCTGTTCGAGGCGATCCGGATGCGCTCGCAGCTGCGCTAAAGGAAGCCCTGCTGCTGGCGGGCGCGTGCCGCCAGCTTTGGAAGCCCCTTGGCGGTCAGGTCCAGGATGAACTCTGGGGGAGAATACGGCGGGTTCTTGTAGATGGCGCGAAGCTCGCGGAGAACGGCCAGCGCCTCGGCAGGATAGAGATCGAAGGTGCGCGACAGGAATTCGTCCGCGTCGATGGCCTCGATGTCGTAGGGCTCCAGCCTCTCGGCGGGGAAGTCCGAGAGATTGTCCGTCACGATGTGCTGGGCGCCGCACTGAATGGCGGCCGCCAGCACATGCCGGTCGTCCGGGTCGGGCAGATCGAGCGCTGCGATCAGCGGTTCGTGGCCGGTGACGAGCGCTTCGGGGAAGTGGTGCTGCATCGCCCGTTGTTGCGCGCGGATGCTGTCCTCGAGGTGGGGCTTCAGGGCCAGCAGGTTGCGGGTCCACTCGTCGAGGATCTCGCCCGACCATCGCGCTCGGAAGAGACCGGCATGCGAGAAGCGCAAGAGAGCGTCCCGCTTCCGGAACGGAAACAGGACGTTCGCATCGAGGATGACGACAAAACGGTCGGCGACGTACCTCAAGAGGCGTCGAAGTCCTGCCCAAGCCGCGCAAGCTCGTCCAGTGCCGCCGTGCGAGCGGCATCCCGCCGCTCCTTGTAGGCCATCAGGTCGGCATGCATCACACGGCGATGCGAGCCGACAGGGATGAACGGGATCTCGCCCTCCTTCAGCAGCTTGCTGAGGTAGGGGCGCGACACGTTCAGGATGTCGGCGGCCTGCTGGGTCGTGAGCATGGCGCCGGTCGGAACGAGGGTGACCATGTCGCCGCGCGAGACGTGGCCGAGAAGATCGATCATGATATCGGCCAGCGCCGGCGCCAGCCGGACGGGCTCGCCGTCGTCGCCCCGGATCTCGAGCGCACCGTTCTCGGCGCGCGCGTTGGCGAGCGCGGTCGCGGCCTCCGCCGCGCTCGCAATCTCCTCGCGCGTCGGAAGCCGGCGCGTCAGGTCAATCACTTCGGCAGCGTTTTCCATGTCGGCCTCCACTCCGATCGGTCACATGAGGATAGATAGCGAGAGGCGTGGCGCCTCTCAAGTGAAATAAGCGAAACAAGTGTAAAAAGCGTAACCGCTCCGTGCCGCCCGACCTTGAGCCGGGCGACACGCCTTGAGCGCAGTCACTCTGCGATGCGGTAGCAGCGTCCCCGTCCGTCGACCTTCTCGGAGGTGATCGTCAGGCCCAGCTTCTTCTTGAGCGCGCCG
>CAZPPH010000406.1:0-1398 GCA_964588375.1 uncultured Rhodobacterales bacterium
GTGGTGCACGAACCGGTCGAGGAAGTGACCGTCGATGTCGACGACGAATACACCGGCGCGGTGATCGAGAAGCTGACGGGCGTGCGGAAAGGCGAGATGACCGACATGCGACCCGCCGGGGCCGGCAAGACGCGGATCACCGCCCTCGTCCCCTCGCGCGGCCTCATCGGCTATCACGGCGAGTTCCTGACCGACACGCGCGGCACGGGCGTGCTGAACCGGGTGTTTCACTCCTGGGCGCCGCACAAGGGGCCTATTCCCGGCCGGCGGGCGGGCGTGCTGATTTCGATGGAATCCGGCGAATCCGTCGCCTATGCGCTTTGGAACCTCGAAGACCGCGGGCGGATGTTCATCGGCGCTCAGGAAAAGGTCTACGAGGGCATGATCATCGGCGAGCATTCCCGCGACAACGATCTCGAGGTGAACCCCCTGAAGGGCAAGAAGCTGACGAACGTGCGCGCCTCGGGAACCGACGAGGCCGTGCGGCTGACCACGCCGACGACCATGGGGCTCGAAGAGGCGATCGCCTATATCGACGACGACGAACTCGTCGAGGTGACGCCGAAGGCGATCCGTCTCAGAAAGCGCCATCTCGACCCCCACGAGCGCAAGCGCGCCGCGCGGGCGGGGTAGCCCGGCCCGTCCCGGGCCTGACCCGGGACCTTGCGCGGACCGGGCTGCACGTCCGCGCGGGGCCCCGGATCGGGTCCGGGGCGGCGGGATCGCGTCCGCCCCGCGTTGACCTCTGCCGCCGGCGTGGGTAACCCGCCGGAGACGTCGAAAGGCACGGACCCATGAACATCTTCGCCGAAATCCGAAAATCCGTCACCGAGACGCTCGACGCGCTGGTCGCGGAGGGACGGCTGCCCGCCGGATTGTCCTGGGGCGCGGTCACCGTGGAGCCGCCGCGCGACCCCGCTCACGGCGACCTGGCGACCAATGCCGCGATGGTGCTCGCCAAACCCGCGGGCCTCGTGCCGCGGGATCTCGCGGGAGACCTCGCCCGGCGGCTTCTGGACGACACCCGGATCGCCGGGGCCGAGGTGGCGGGCCCGGGCTTTCTGAACCTCCGGCTCGACCCCGCCGTCTGGCACGACGTCGTCGCCGAGGCGATCGACGCGGGCGCGTCCTACGGCCATTCGGGGCTCGGGGCCGGCGTGAAGGTGAATGTCGAGTTCGTCTCGGCGAACCCGACCGGCCCCCTGCATGTCGGCCATACCCGCGGCGCGGTCTTCGGTGACGCGCTGGCGCGGCTTCTGGATTACGCCGGCTACGACGTCACCCGGGAATACTACATCAACGACGGCGGCGCGCAGGTCGACGTGCTCGCGCGGTCGGTCTACCTGCGCTATCTCGAAGCGCACGGGCAGGCGGTGGAGTTCGCCGAGGGGACCTACC
>CAZPPH010000407.1:0-1390 GCA_964588375.1 uncultured Rhodobacterales bacterium
GTTCTGGGATGATACCCCGGCAGTCTGGGGCTTCTGGAAGCGCTGGTACGAGGGGATGCTGAATGGCCAGCCGCTGCCGTGGGAGTTGCAGCGGGACGTGGCGCTGATCGAGGAGGAGATCTGGAAGGCGGGGCCGGAGAAGGTTGCGGAGAAGATCGCGGAGATCGAGAGGGTACGATCTGACGGCACGAACGGGATAATTCCTGAAAAGGTATCACCGAATACTGTTGACGCGCTTTTCGCGCGCGCGCCCGTCGTTCAAGCGGGTATGGTATCGATGTCAGAGGCGATTACGCTGCGTGTGGACGCCTTTACCGCCATGGCCCGACCGAACGAGCGGATCGCTTTCGTTGAGACCCTGCGCTCGATGCCAGACACGGCGCAACGCATCTACGATATTCTCGAAACGGGACCAGAAGCGCGCGACGCTCAGACCGTGCTTGCGCTGGAAGTTGGGCGACTGCGTGCTCAAGTCGAGCAACTGAAGGCAGATCTGAGGGCAGCCCATTCCGAATTGGAAGAGCTAAGGGACAAGCCCTGGTACAGGAGATCGTGGATATTGTTCGCGGGAAGTGTGTTTCCAGCAATCGGCGTTGGACTCTGGACATTGTCGGACCCCGAGTTCGATGGCGCGGACCGATGGAACAACGTGGCAGAAGAGCTTGGATTTTTGCGGTCGAAGATCGCTCCTTCGGCTGGTGACCAATCTGACGAACCGCTTCGCTTCGAATTACCGGACATTGAAGATACATAAGCGTTGGTTTTGAGGTCATCCAACCAGGTAGATTGATGCAAAGAGAATCTTTGAAACCTTTGGGCCTTAGATTTAATAGACGAAGCCGCTCGTTATGGGCTGGACAGCACGAACGTTGGAGTGAAACTCCGCCCGGCGGGGTTCGCGCTGGCCACAAGGTCCAGGGCATCCATCCCACCTCGCGCATTCCCTAGATACAGCCCCCCCTTGCCCGTGCTAGGCTCTGCCCCGCCCAGGGGACCGCGTGCGCATGCTCGAAAAAAAGACCATTCCCATCGACCTCGTCCATGTGCCGGTCAAGCGGGTCAAGACGCTCGATGCCGCCAGGGTCGAGGCGCTGGCGCGGGACATGCTGGAAAACGGGCAGACGACGCCGATCCGGCTCAGGGCGGACGGGGCGCGGTACGTGCTCGTCGAGGGGCTCCACCGGCTCGAGGCGCTGCGCGCGCTCGGCGAGGAGACGGTCGAGAGCTACCTCGTGCGGGCGCGGCTGCACTGACGGGCCGTCCACGCGCCATGTCAGCCCGGTCCCCGCGCGTCGCGCCGGGTTCCGGGCGGGCGTCTAGGTCCGGTCGAGCTCGAGCGAGCCCAGTTCCTCGTAGACCGGCACCGGCTTTCCCAGCCGCGAGCGGAAGA
>CAZPPH010000408.1:0-1385 GCA_964588375.1 uncultured Rhodobacterales bacterium
GCATCAAAAATATCCTGTGCAGAATGGATTCGGAACGATTGAATTGATTGCTAGGGTAGCGGTTATGGGCATTGACCCGCAAGGATCCCGCGACGCGCGAGACGAGCAGGATAAGGTCGGCGGATGCAGATGAACCGCGCAGTTGACGCAGGAGCGAGACGCCGCCCCGCAATCCTGGCTGCCGGCCTTTCGCCGGTGGGCGTGCTGGTCGGGGCGATCCTCTTCGCCTTCTCTCTGACGCCTTCGATGGTTCCCAGAAATCCGGAAATCCAGGGCGCCCTTGGAGGTGCGGTTTTCGGGATCGGATATCTGTTCTGGCACCTTCTCGGCTCGCTTCTGGATTGGCTCGAATTGCGCGTCCGCCCTTCCCGTCGCACTGGCACGATCCTTCTCGCGGCGGCGGCGATATTGGTCGTGCTGTCGCTCTGGCAAGGTGCCGACTGGCAGAACTCCATCCGCGCCGCCTGGAACCTGCCGCCGATCGACGAATTCGCTCCGGTCCGGGTTGTCCTTCTGGCCGGGTTCGTCTTCGGGGTCCTCCTGCTTCTGGGGCGCCTGTTCCTCCTGGTGTCCGCCCGCTGGAAGCGGCGGTCGTCACGCTATCTGCCGCCCCGCGCGTCGGCGGTGATCGGCTGGTTCCTCGCCGTCGTGATCTTCTGGACCCTGATCGACGGGGTCGCGTTCCGCTATGCCCTGAGGGCGATCGACAACGCATCGCGCGTCGCCGATCTGCTCATTCCCATCGACCTTGAACCGCCGGCGGACCCGATGAAGTCCGGAAGCCCTGCGTCTCTGATCGCCTGGGAGGACCTCGGTCGCTGGGGGCGCGGATACGTGACCTCGGCGCCGACCGCCGAAGACATCGGGGAGTTCTGGGGCGAACCCGCGCGGGAGCCGATCCGCGTCTATGTCGGCCTGACCGCCGCGGGCAGCGCGGAAGAGCGCGCCCGGCTCGCATTTCGCGAACTCCTGCGTGTCGGCGGGTTCGACCGCGACGTCCTCGTCATCGCGATGCCGACGGGGTCGGGGTGGCTCGATCCCGGCGGAATGGACACGCTCGATTACATGGCCCGGGGAAATGCCGCGACGGTCTCCGTCCAGTATTCCTACCTGTCGAGTCCCGTCTCGGTGATCGTGGATCCGACACATGGCATCGACGAAGCGCGCGCGCTTTTCGATCTGGTCTACGGTCACTGGACATCCCTGCCTCCGGATGACCGCCCGCGCCTCTATCTTCACGGGCTCAGTCTCGGCGCCTTCCTTTCCCAGGAGACCGTTCCGCTTCTCGATCTCTTCAGCGATCCGCTCAATGGCGCGCTCTGGACCGGATCGCCGTTTCTGAGCGATTTCTGGCGAATGGTGATCGACCGGCGCAACGCCGACAG
>CAZPPH010000409.1:0-1380 GCA_964588375.1 uncultured Rhodobacterales bacterium
GTTCCATCTCCTGCGTCTTGGCGTTGAACGCCTTGCAGAATTCCATGATGTTTATGCCGCGCTGACCGAGCGCCGGCCCGACGGGCGGCGACGGGTTCGCCTGCCCGGCGGGGATCTGGAGTTTCATCGACCCCACGAGTTTCTTGGCCATTGGCCGTCTCCTTTTCATGAGCCGCCCCGGAACGCGTTTCCGGGGCCAGGATGTGCCCGTGGTCCGGTGCGCGCACGCGAGCGCGCCGCCTCCCACGTATGATGCCGCCCATGGGCGACCCGCGGCAGATATCGGGAGTCCTGCCCCAATGCAAGCGGTCTGGAGACGGCGCGGGCCCCGGGGCCGCTACCGCATGGCCTGCCCGATCAGCTCGCGGCTGGTGCCGGCGATTTCGGCCGGCCGTTCGAGATGCACGTAGTGACCCGCGTCGACGAAAAAGGTCTCTCCCCCTGTCGCCTCGGCGTAGTCTTGCACGCTCTCGGTCCACGTCGGCGTCGCCTCGTTCGAGACGAAGGCATGGAACGGCACGCCGGGCGGCGGGCGGTCGCCGAGAAGCGCGGCGTTTTCGGGAAGGGCGCGCACCTCATCCCACATGTTCGGCGTATGGGTGCGGCGGTGGAAGATCGTCTCGGCGACCGCCGCATCGCGCACCGAGAGGCGCCCGTGCACCATTGCGGGGAAGTTGGCCTCGAAGATGTCGGGGCCCGAGCGCATCAGCCCGGTGCGCGCCATGATCGTCTCGAGACGCGACAACGCGACCGGGTCGTCCGCACGCTCGAGATAGGACGGCACCAGCGGATCGAGGCCAATGATCGCCTCCACCTCGTCCGGATGCTCCATTGCCCAGTAGGCGGCCTCAAGACCGGCCATGGAATGAGGAAACAGCACGAATGGCGGGCTCTCGCCGGCCTTCATCAGCGCGGTGCGGGAGTCTTCCAGAACCGTCGCGATGTCGCGGGGGCTGTCGGTGACGTCGCTCCAGCCGTAGCCGGCACGTTCGACGACGGCGACGCGGTAGTCCTGTGCGAGCCGTTCGAAAAGGGTCTTGAAGTCGAAATGGGGCGAACTCGTCCCGAGACCCGCGAGAAAGACGAGCGTCGGCGCCCCCTGCCCTTCGGCGTAGACATGCAGAAGACCGCCGGTCTCCGACGGCCCGGTTCCGACCGCGACGAGCTCGCCCGGGGCCGGGTATGCCGCGCGCTCTTCTTCCACGAGGCGCCGGTGGTCGAGCCAGCTCGTCAACACGATCGCGCCGGCGCCGAAGACCAGCAGAACCGGCAGGGCGATTGCGATGACGGAGAGCAGTCTGCGGCGGGACATGGGCGATTTTGAGCAGATTACGGATCATCGAACAAGTCAACGCGGCGCGTCCGCGATGGGGTCACGAG
>CAZPPH010000410.1:0-1379 GCA_964588375.1 uncultured Rhodobacterales bacterium
TGACATCGTCTTTCGGAAGGCCCATGCGACGCCACCTTGCAGAACTGAACATCGGCCGTCTCGTCGCCGAGCCTGGCGACCCGCGCGTCGCGGCCTTCATGTCCGCGCTCGACCGGGTGAACGGCATCGGCAAGCGCAGTCCGGGCTTTGTCTGGATGATGGAGGGCTCGGGCGAGCCCGGCACCGGCAACACCGGGACGAAGATCGGAGGAGATACGCGTTTCGTGTCGAACCTCACGGTGTGGGAGAGCGCCGACGCCCTCGGGCATTTCGTCTGGAACACCGTTCACCGCCAGTTCTACGAGCGCCGCGCCGAGTGGTTCGAAGTGCTCGCGCAGCAGCATTTCGTGATGTGGTGGGTTCCGGCGGGACACCGCCCGTCGCTCGACGAAGCCCTCGCCCGGCTTGACCACAGAAAGACCCACGGCGACACAGAACGCGCCTTCGGCTGGAACTGGCTCGAGGAGGCGAAGCACTGGCGCACACGAAGATGCGCTCCCGAGGCAGCGGAGTAGAGATGATGAAACACGTGATCCTGAGCCTGTTCCTGCTCGTGCCCGGCGCGGCCGCGGTCGCTCAGAATCTTCCGCCGCTTCATGAGAACCGCACGGTGCGCTATTCGTTCTATTCGGCCGGGCTTGCCGATATCGTCCGCAACAACTGCCCGGATCTCGTCGGACGGACATTCAGGGGCCTGCGCTATGCGCTCGCGCTGAGAAGCTACGCGCTCGATCAGGGCTACACGATGGACGACGTCGACAAGCTTCTGAGCAACAAGGCCGAGGAGGAGAAGCTGCGCCGGGAAATCGTCGCCGACCTCGCCGCCCGGGGGGCGACGCCGGGCAACACGGAAGCCTACTGCCGGATCGGACGCGAGGAAATCGCCAAGGACAGTCTGGCGGGCCGGCTTCTGCGCGACAGGAGCTGAGGCTTTTTTCGTCCGCTGGCGGCCCGCTGAGCCGCCGCGACACTTACGGGGGTTGCGCCCACGGCCCTGTTTGTCACAAACGGGGCAGTCTGCCGGCGCGCGACGCCCGGTCAAATTCTGGGAACCGTTCCATGACCGATCTTCGCAAAATCATCATCGACGACATCGAGATCGAGGTCGATCCGGCGATGACCCTGATCCAGGCCTGTGAGCAGGCCGATATCGAGATCCCCCGCTTCTGTTATCACGAGCGGCTGTCGATCGCGGGCAACTGCCGGATGTGTCTCGTCGAGGTCGTCGGCGGGCCGCCGAAACCGGCCGCCTCCTGCGCGATGCAGGTAAAGGACCTCCGCCCGGGTCCTGAAGGTGCGCCGCCCGTCGTCAAGACCAAGAGCCCGATGGTCAAGAAGGCGCGGGAAGGCGTGATGGAGTTTCTCCTCATCAACCACCC
>CAZPPH010000411.1:0-1379 GCA_964588375.1 uncultured Rhodobacterales bacterium
CCCGATCGTCCGCTCGAGCCCCTCGTCTAGGGGGATCGTCGGCTCCCATCCGAGAAGCGCCTTAGCCCTGGTGATGTCGGGCTGGCGCTGCTTCGGGTCGTCGGCCGGCAGCTTCTGCCGGGTGAGTTCTGATTTCGATCCCGTCTGCGCGATCGTCTTCTCGGCGAGCTCCCGGATGGTGAACTCGCCCGGATTGCCGAGATTGATCGGACCGGGCACGGATGTGTCCGTCTCCATCATCCGGATAAATCCCTCGACGAGGTCGTCGACGTAGCAGAAGGACCGCGTCTGCTGTCCGTCGCCGTAGATGGTGATCGGCTCCCCCCGCAGCGCCTGGACGATGAAGTTCGACACCACGCGGCCGTCGGCATGATGCATGCGCGGACCGTAGGTGTTGAAGATCCGCACGACCTTGATGTCGAGATCGTGCTGCCGCCAGTAGTCGAAGAAGAGCGTCTCCGCGCAGCGCTTGCCCTCGTCGTAGCAGGAGCGCGGGCCGATCGGGTTGACGTTGCCCCAGTACTCCTCGGGCTGCGGATGGACGGTGGGATCGCCATAGACCTCGCTCGTGGAGGCGTGGAAGATCCTGCATCCGAGGCGCTTGGCGAGCCCCAGCATGTTGATCGCCCCGTGGACGGAGGTCTTCGTCGTCTGCACGGGGTCGTGCTGGTAGTGGATCGGCGATGCGGGGCAGGCGAGGTTGTAGATCTCGTCGACCTCCACGTAGAGGGGGAAGGTCACGTCATGGCGCATGAACTCGAAATGCGGATGACTGTGGAGATGCTCGATGTTGCGCTTGGTGCCCGTGAAGAGATTGTCGAGGCAGATCACCTCGTGGCCCTGCCCGAGCAGACGATCGGTGAGGTGGGAGCCGAGAAACCCCGCCCCGCCGGTGACGAGGATCCGTTTGCGGCTATCGTAAAGGCGCACCAAGGCAAGCTCCCATCTTCTCGGTTGAATTGATCACGATTTCCCGGCCTCCTCGCGGATGAGAAGGCGGATCGTCCTGAAATACCAGGCCTTGCAGGCGGCGTAGTGAAACCCAGCCCCGCCATCAAGGATCCCGAGCTTCGCGATCCAGGTGAAGAGGAAGTAGAAGCCCGGATACCACGCCTTCGCGAGATGGCGGTATTTGAAGCGCTGCCGGTCGGTCAGGGTGTCCCAGGCGGCAGGATCGGACTGGAGCTTCGCAAAGCGCCGCGCCTCCCAGCGCGCATACTCGAGGTGTTTTTCAAGAAAGCGCGCAATCCCCTTGTCGTCCTGGTGATCGATCGGGGCTCCGATCTCGCCCACCTTGCCCTCGACGATGGGATGCTCGTGGATCTCCATGTCGAGGCGGCTCCAGCTGTCCTCTTCGATCCTCTCGTAGAGCGCCTTGC
>CAZPPH010000412.1:0-1377 GCA_964588375.1 uncultured Rhodobacterales bacterium
ACGCATTCGTGACAGCCTGAGGCGCGGTCGCCCGGCCTGTCAAGTCGCACGCTCGCCGGGCGCCATCCTGGCGGATGCGGACGAACGATCCTTCCGGTCGACACGGACCCTATGGAATCGCGTCGGGGGATCCGCTCCTGAAGCATCGGCAGGACGAGCGATCGGCGAAGAAACAGGACACCGCGTGGCCGGGCGGACCCTCCAACGTCTGGGCACGATCCACTCGAGAGCATCCGGTATGCTCTGCCGACAAATGAAAAGGGCGGCCCCTGCGAACCGCCCTTCCGATGACGCGATCTCTCGCGCGACGTCAGGCTTTGTTGCGGCGCTTCAATGCTGCGAGACCACCGATGCCGGCGAGCAGAAGCCAGCCCGCGGCCGGAAGCGGTACGACTTCAAAATGGATCGCCTGGACCCTGAAATCGGACCCGTGGCTGTATGCGCCCACGCCGAACACCGAACCGGTGTCGAGGCTCGCGATGGAGATGAACTGCGGGCTGTAGTCTGCCACGGCCATGTCGAGGAACCCATCGGTCGGCATGCGGCGTGTGCCGTTGTTGTAGACAACGACATCCACATAGTCGTTGCCATCGGCATGGGACAGGGTCACGCCCGTGAGTTCGACGATCCGGTTGCCGAAGTCGAACACGACCATCTCGTTCCCGTGCCGACCGTCGATGGTGGGATTGTCGTGGCTGCACCAGTGATTCCAGTTGCACGACCACGCGCCGATGCCACCCTCGGGGCCGGACACGCTCGCAACGTGGGTCGACGACCCGCTGTGAAGAAGTCCGGCGGTATAGTTGAAGTACTCGTAGGCCGACACCGAGACCGAGTCGTGACCGTTCGAATAACGGAGGCTGCCGTTCGTCCAGTCTCTGTCTTCGTTAAACTGAATTGTCGCAGCACCAGCCGCCGCGGCAGTAAACGTAACGCACGCCGCAGCCAAGATGACAGATTTCATGATACCCTCGTTCTACACACTCTCGATTTGCCCCATTGCTCAGATTAGTCATCCATCGTCTTTTTCATCGCACATGAGCGAATTCATGCCAATCGATTTCTGTGTGCTGGCGGCTTTCTCCTCTCCCTGCCAATCGCGATGGTGCGGACGAGCGGCTGCTCCAGACCGTGACGCCCCCGAAGGACCTCAGTTCAAGCACATGTCACCGCTCGAACTTCTTCTTGACGCGACGCGATCTTGTCGGGCGCGACGGCTGCGGGTGCCCGCTCGTCCGCGGCAAAACATGCAGCGCCCACCGCGCAACTTGTGCATTCCCGTCATCGCGGCTTGACTGTGCGGGAACCGGGAGGCGGGCAGCATGACGGGCGAACCGGACTTCACGATCGGCATCGAGGAGGAATACCTTCTCGTCG
>CAZPPH010000413.1:0-1375 GCA_964588375.1 uncultured Rhodobacterales bacterium
GGCATCCGCACCGAGCACGAGGCGACCACCGCCGAAGAGGCGCTCGAGAAGCTCCGCAAGGGCATGCGCGTGCTCATCCGCGAAGGCTCGGTCTCGAAGGACCTCGACGCCCTCGCCCCCGTCCTCACCGAGACGACCGCGCCCTATCTCTGTCTCTGCACCGATGACCGGAACCCCCTCGACATCGCCGAGGAGGGCCATCTCGACCACATGATCCGCACCCTCATCGCGAAGGGGGCGACCCCGCTTTCGGCCTACCGCGCCGCATCGCTCTCGGCGGCCGAGGCCTTCGGGCTGAAGGACCGGGGCCTCATCGCGCCGGGGCTCCGCGCCGACATCGTCGCACTCGAAAGCCTCGAGGAGTGCCGCGCGACCCTCGTTCTCGCCGGCGGACGGGTCGTCGACGACGCGGCCTTCGCGGCGCGCAAGATCCTCCCGCCGGTCGGCCGTGCCTCGGTGAAGGCGCCCCGCCTCACGCCCGGTAATTTCCGCTCGGGCGGCAACCGCGAGGAGACCGACGTCATCGGCATTCTCGAAGGCAAGATCATCACCGAGCACCTGCGCGAGACGGTTCCTATCGAGGATGGCGACAAGCGGCCCGACCCCGCGCGCGACCTCGCCCGCATCGCCGTCGTCGAACGACACGGGAAGAACGGCAACATCGCCACCGGGTTCGTCCGCGGCTTCGGCATTCAGGCCGGCGCCATCGCCACCACGGTCAGCCACGACCACCACAACATCGCCTGCGTCGGCATCTCCTACGACGACATGGCGCTCGCGGCCAACCGGCTCTCGGACATCGAGGGCGGCTTCGTCGTGGCCCGCGACGGCGAGGTTCTCGCCGAGCTTGCTCTGCCCGTGGCCGGCCTGATGAGCCTCGCGCCATTCGAAACCGTCCGCGACGAGCTCACGACGCTTCGCGCCGCCGCCGCCTCCCTCGGGGTAACGCTGAACGAGCCATTCCTCCAGCTCGCCTTCCTCGCGCTCCCGGTCATTCCGGCGCTGAAGATCACCGACCGGGGCATGGTCGACGTCACGCGGTTCGAGATCATCGGCTGAGAGGTCGCACCGGTTCGCTCTGGCAAAGTCGCGCCGGGCGCGCGAGAATGAGGGCGAACCTCGAAAGGACCGCACCCATGGCCGACGGACAAGGCCCCGCACGCGCCCGGTTCGACTGGGCCGACCCCTTCGCCCTCGCCGAGCAGCTCTCCGAAGACGAACGCATGATCGCCGAAAGTGCCGCGAGCTTCGCCGCCGACAAGCTCGGCCCCCGGGTCCGGCGCGCCTATGCCGAGGAAACGGTCGACCCGGAGATCTTCGCCGAGATGGGCGAAATGGGCCTTCTCGGCGTCACCATTCCCGAAGAGCACGGCGG
>CAZPPH010000414.1:0-1371 GCA_964588375.1 uncultured Rhodobacterales bacterium
TGCGCGTCGTTGGCGCTCTCGCGTTCCATGACCACTTCGGTTGCGTCGCGGAAGGCCTGAAGGACCTCCTCGGGAAGCTGCTGCGCGGTCACGCCCTTTTCCTGGAAGGAGGAGAGAACGGGACCCTGGAGCGCCTCGCCCCGCGCCATGGCGTAGAGCGTGCCGGCCATGCAGGTCGTCTCGATGAGCGACTGGGTCTGCATGCTGAGGTCGTTCCACACACCGGCGTTCACGTAGAGGAACTGCGACGTCGAGGGCTGGTGCCAGCCGGGCAGATGGTAGAACTTGGCGACCTGATCGAAGCCGAGTTGTTCGTCCACCGTGGGCAGGGAGAACTCGGTCGCGTCGAGCACACCGGTCTCGAGCGCCTGATAGAGCTCACCGCCGGGAAGGACGGTGACCGACATGCCCACTTCCTTCATGATCTCGCCGCCGACGCCCGCTGCGCGGAACTTCAGCCCTTCGAGCTGTTCGACGTTCTCGATCGGAAAGGTGAACCAGCCGGCGGCCTCGGGCGGTATGGTTCCGCAGAGGATCGGGTAGACATCGTATGGCTCGAAGGTCTCCCGCAGAAGCTCGTTGCCGCCACCCTGATACATCCACGCGGCGTAGCCGTGCGGCTCCAGCCCGAATGGGGTCGCGCCGAAGAGCGCCGAAGCGGGGACCTGCCCGCGCTCGTAGCCCATCCAGCTGTAGCCGGCCTCGATCTGGCCGGTCGCTGCGCTTTCGAAGACGGCGAGTGCGGGAATCATGGCGCCCGGCTCAACGACCTCGATCATGATCTTGCCGTCCGAGACATCGGCCAGCCGCTCGGCCACCCATGGCAGCGTGTCGCCAAGTGCCGTCAGCGAAGACGAGAAGCTGATCGGCACCGCCCAGCGGACCTCGTCGATTTCAGCGACAGCGGGAACGGTCGTCGCCCCGAGGGCCGTGGCGACGGCGGCACCGCTCAGAATCAGTCTGGAATTCTTCATTAATCAAGCCTCCCTGGTTGATGGCGGGAGTATAGGAACGAATCTTTCAATGAACAGCCCACGGACCTAAAAAGCTTTCGTCGCGGCTGCTTCCGTCGCGGCCGGCCTCCGGCGCCGAAGTCTCCGATTGTATTGGGTGAAAGAAGACTGCATGATCTCTCCACACGGAGGGCGACGCAATGCTGCTGACATTGGTTGATAGCAACACTTACAGCTACAACGACCCATCGCACAGCATCATCGCCGAGAAGGAAAGCGATCACGTGCCGTTGAACGGTGACCTGATCAAGAGCGGACACAGCCTGAGTTCTTTCGACGTGTTTCGGGTGGAGGGCCGTGTGTTCCGCTCAAAGCCCTCGAAAAACGGAATCAAGGGCGGGTTCGACCAGGTCTATCT
>CAZPPH010000415.1:0-1370 GCA_964588375.1 uncultured Rhodobacterales bacterium
AGCGGGCGTTGTGTAATGGTAAGACCCTTGCCTTCCAAGCAAGTCGGCACGCTTTCCAGTCGTTTCATACTCATTCCAAATCATTCTTTTTGTTGACTTAAGGCTGTCATAAGGTTTGATGTAGGTTCCTATATTTTCCTAGCGTTACCTACAAAATACCGACAATATGCCCAAGCTCACTGAGACCTACGTAAGCAAGTTGCCCACTGCAAAAGCGGGCACCCAGAAGTACTGGGACACCGAGGTGAGGGGTCTTTCTCTCTTCGTCGGCAAGCGTGCGAAGACATGGTATTTCCAGAAGGACGTCGGGGGCAGGACGCAGCGAGTGCTGATCGGCCGCTACCCGGTCATCAGCGCGGCAGCAGCACGGCAGACCGCACTCGGCTTCGCCCTCGAATGGGGCAGGGGCGCCGGCAAGTCCGTTCAGATCGGAGCGCCGACACTGGAAGCAGCGATGGAGGCGTACCTTGCACGCCCGAAGCTGAGGTCGGAGACCCACAGACTGGGTATTCGCCAGCAGTTCGACCTGCACCTGAAGCAGTGGATGAGTTTGCCGCTAAATGAGATCACCAAGGCCATGGCTGTCGAGAAGCATCGCGCCATGGCGGCGACGCCGTCCGGGGCCAATCATACGCTCAAATACTTTCGGAGCGTCTGGAACCATGCGCGCCGAACCTACGATCTCCCGGAGAGCCCGACGATGGCAATCGAGTGGTACGACGAGGCGCCCGCCGGGGCGATCATCGAGGACCTGACGGGATGGCGTCAGACCATCGAAGGACTGCCGAACCCGATCCATGCCGCATTCTTCGAACTCCTGCTCTTCACTGGTTTCCGGAAGTCCGAAGCTTTCACGCTGGAGTGGAAGAATATCCACGAGGATCGCATTCACCTGCCGATAACGAAGAACGGGCGGAGCTTTGATCTGCCGATCCTTCAGCGCCATCATGAGATCCTTGCACCGGTCAGGGGTTTGCATCGGCGCTGGGTGTTCCCCTCACCGAAGGGTCGAGAGGGACGGTTGACCTCGCCTCAACGGATTGCGTGGAGCCCGCATGCGCACCGGCGGACCTTCGCGACGGTCGCGATGGAGGCGGGTGTCCTCGAGGAGATCGTTGGTCGCTTGCTCAATCACACCCCACTCTCGATCACCGGACAGCGCTATGTTCGGCCGTCACTTGATGCGCTGAGGCCGGCGATGCGGACTGTTTGCGCAGAGCTCAGCCGCCGATCGGAGGCTGGCAGCCTAGTTTCCAAGACGTGACGACGAATCATGAGGTAAGTCCGGGAGCGCCCTTGCTAACGACGGTTTGTGCTTATTCGACGCTACAAAGAAGGCTCCCTATCAATTTCAATGAGCTAGTTGAGCC
>CAZPPH010000416.1:0-1362 GCA_964588375.1 uncultured Rhodobacterales bacterium
CCTTGCCGCAGGTTCTCTGAATGACCGAAAGGGTGCGGCAGTTCAGAGCCTTCGGCGCTGGATGCGATCAACGCGAGGCTCATCCCTTCACGGCTGATCCCCCGCCCGGCACACCTCGTGCACCGCTTTGGCCACCTCGCGCTCCCGCAGCAACTCGTCGAGCATCCACGAGATGTCCTCCACCCGTTCGGCGACGACATGGGTGATCGGCCCCTCGCGCTGAAGCCGCCCCGTGATCTTGAGGCACCGACCCGCGATCACCGCGCGGCGGAACGCCTCGTAGATCTTCCGCCAGACGATGACATTCACGATGCCCGTCTCGTCCTCGAGCGTGAGAAAGATCACCCCCTTCGCGGTGCCGGGGCGCTGGCGCACCAGAACGAGGCCCGCGACGCAGATCCGCGCGCGGTTTCCCACCTCCTCGAGCCGGTCGTTCGGCACCACGTGGGGCGGGCGGGGCCAGCGGGCGGGCCGGCCAGGGGGTGCGGCGATCTCCATGAGAACGAATATAGAACAAACGGCGCCGCCCGCAAAGCCCGCGTCACTCGGGCGAGAACCGCTGACGGATCGCCGCGGTGCTGTTCCTGTTGGGATAGGGCACATCGGGGACCGGAACGCCCAGTCCCGCGCAGAGCGGCCCCCAGCCGTCGCCGAGCCGGTGCAGAACCAGCCGGTCGGGCGGCACCTCGGCCAGCGCCGCGGCGGTATTGGCCTCGTAGATGCCGAGGACGTGGTCGCGGTCCTCCGCCCGGGGTCCGAACGCCCGGTCGATCGCCAGGTACCCCACCGAGGCGTGATCGTCGGTGGTCTGGTAATAGCGCAAGAGCGTGTTCTCGTAGCTCGTCCACCAGCTTTCGGGGCTGCGCCATGTCAGCACCACCTTCGCCTCGGGAAATACCTCCACGAGCTCGCGCCAGAAGAGCGCGCCGGGCCAGTCGACGCAGGAGGCATAGCCCTCGAAGAGCGCCTCCCAGCCCGCGTCCTCGCCCGCCATGAAGGCCCGCCAGCGGGATTTCATCACCGGGTTCTCGGTGACCTCGAACATGTGATGACACGGCCCGAAGCCGAGGATCCCGAGGGCCTCGCGCATGGAATCCGTGCCTGTGCGGCCGAATCCGGCCCCGATCACCTTCAGCGTCATCTGGTCGCTCCCGTCCCTCGTGCGGTGCCTGCCTGTCAGAATGGACTGGCAGACGGGCGCTTCCCGGACTAGATACGCGCCCGGAAGCGCAACCGGCAAGGGACCATGATGGCGAAGATCACCTACATCGAACACAACGGCACCGAGCACGTCGTCGACGTGGCCGACGGCATGACCGTCATGGAAGGCGCGCGCGACAATTCCATCCCCGGCATCGAGGC
>CAZPPH010000417.1:0-1358 GCA_964588375.1 uncultured Rhodobacterales bacterium
CGCCGTTTCTGAGCGATTTCTGGCGAATGGTGATCGACCGGCGCAACGCCGACAGTCCGGCCTGGCGGCCAGCGTTCGGCAATGGCTCGCTCATTCGCACCGTCAATCAGGATGGGGGACTGGACGGCTTCGCCACCGGCTGGGGGCCGATGCGGTTCGTCCTGCTGCAGTACGGCAGCGACCCCATCGTGTTCTTCGACTATGCGCTTGCGTGGAAGCGGCCGGACTGGCTGCAGGGCGAGCGGGCTCCGGACCTGTCGCCCGAGATGCGCTGGATACCGGTCGTCACGATGCTTCAGGTGGCGGTGGACATGGCGGTCGCGCTCGGCACGCTCGGCTACGGGCACGACTACATCGCGCGCCACTACATTCCCGCCTGGGCCGCCATTCTCGAGCCGGAAGGCTGGACGCCGGAAGTGGAGGCGCGTCTTGTCGAGCACCTGAAAGACCTCGTGCCGCGTTGATCACACCCGGCGCTGCAGCACCCGGTCAATCGGCGGGCTGGAACGCGAAGGGCTCGGCCGCCTCGAAGCTGGCCGCCTGTTCGCCGGACAGAACCCGCTCCATGTCGACGCCGAGGTCGAGCTTCATCACCTCCGCCCCCTCGGAGAAGTCGAGATTGGCGAGATCCACCCAGAAGATGCTCGGGGAAATGACGGATTCGACGTGGTACCGCAGGCTCTTCTGGTCGGCCACGATGCGCCAGCGCGTGGTCGACAGGTTCGGCTGGTCGGCGAGCGAGATGCCCCAGGGCACCGAGGTCTGCCGGATGACGCTGAACACCGCCGCCGCCGCCCGTCTCGCATCGGACGTCTGTTCCACGGCATTGATGTAGAAGCTCGCGCGCACGAAGCGGTCCGAAGCGCGCACCGTGCCGGGCATGAACTCGCGCAGGTTGACCCCCTCCCAGTATTCGCGAACCGCGAGCTGCCGTTCGAAAGTGGGCTCGTTGGTCATCACCTGGTAGCTGCGGTCGTGCCAGATCACCATTTCGCCGTCGACGAATTCGAGGATCGCGCTGTCGCCGGTGGCGTCCGACATCGACAGATGCACCGTCGCCGCGCGGCCCGGCGGGCCGATGGGCACCTCGCCGCCCTGCACGAGCACCGGGTTGTCGCGCAGATCGGCCACCGCCTCGGCCACGGTCGCGTAGCGGTCGAGCAGGTATTGCGGAAACACCGACAGGGAGATCGTCGGCGTCACCCCGTCGTCTTCGGGATAGGTGGCCTCGACCTCCCATTGCAGGTTCACGTTGAGCCCCGCCTCGTTCATCCCGTCCGCGGTCGAAATGTCGTAGCCCGTCAGCGCGAGGCTGCCGTAGCGCGATGTCCAGCGCGCGGAGCGTTCCCCCGCCGCGC
>CAZPPH010000418.1:0-1354 GCA_964588375.1 uncultured Rhodobacterales bacterium
GCCGCCGGCGAACCTTCGCCTCGCGGTGGATATCGACCCCCAGAGCTTCTACTGACCCGCTTTCATTGACCCTCGCGCCAGCTCACCCTGCGAGACCGCGACAGCCTGCCTGCCCGCAAAGCCCCGGGCGATCGGTGCGTCGCAGACCGGTCGTGCCTCGGGCGCTCGTCGGGAAACATGCGTGGCATGACGCTCTTGGGCTCGCCGGTGCGCGCGCCGGAAGTCAGGGGCGAGGCGCCATTCGGCGCTTGCCACATCTTCAGCCCTCGCCTAGCGTTTACTCCGGGTTGTAATCAGGAGACTTTCGGCATGTTCTTTCGGTCATTTGCGGCGGGCCTCGCCGCTGTTCTGTGTCTTGCTTTCTCGCATGCCGCTGTCGCCTCGACCGTGAATCTGATCGAGAACGGGTCGTTCGAAGAGGCTGATCTTTCGAATTTCCTATTCGGTGACACGACACCCGGTGTGATTTGCGACGAAGGAACGGCGCGCACGGGGTCCTGCTCTGTCGGCATGCTGTCGCTGGGCGATCCTACGGACCCTGCATCGAACCAATTCTTCTATGTCGAGAAAGCTGTGCCGGCGGGAACCTACGTGCTCGAGGCTTGGGTCAGCGTTTGGACCGCCGCCGAAGCTGCGGATTTTCAGAGCATTTCTCCCACGCGGTTTGAGCCGACGCTGGCGCGGCTCTTGGCTTTGCCGGTCGGAGGCGATACCTCGGGCGGCAATACGTTCGTCGATGTCAACGCCAGAGATTTTCCCTTGGTCGACGCGACGGACAACGACCAGAACCTGCTCGTTCTGCCGACGCGTACGGATTGGTTCCGAATGTCCGTCACCTCGACATTCGACACGGAAACACAAGTCTTGCTGGGGTTCGTGGGCAGGAACCAGTACCCGAAAAGCAGTGGTAATGTGAACGCGACGCTCTTTCTCGTCGACGATATCTCGTTGACGTCGCTCACCCCGGTTCCCCTGCCTGCAGCGGGCTGGGCGCTTCTCGCCGGTCTCGGTCTTCTTGCCGGTCTGTCGCGCCGACGGGGGCGCGCTGCCGGCACCGAGGGCTGACCTCCGGCGCATTCGGCGGTCCCGCCCCAGCGAAGAAAGCGGGAAATGACCCGGGCCGGACGGGCTCAACGGAGATGCCACGCTCATCGGCACACTTCGAAAACCTTCGCGCAATCGTTGTGGCCGAGAAATGGCAATCTCGGCCGGCTGCCCTATGTTTGCCGCATGGTAATGGAGGCTTCAATGTTCCTGTTCCAACGCAAGAAGGCCGAAATGGTCACCGCCGACGCCGCTCTTCCCGGCCGCGCGGACCCGATCAAGACGGCGGCGACGCATCATGTGTTCGACC
>CAZPPH010000419.1:0-1353 GCA_964588375.1 uncultured Rhodobacterales bacterium
AAGTCGTCGAACTTTCGGTGCCGCGGACTTGATCGGGAGCGGACGGGACGTGGCGGCAATATCTCCGGCTGTTACTTTGGCCGGATACCAGCCGTCTCGAGATCCCGACGGTCGTGACGGGCATCCGTTCTTCTTTCACGACGATGTTACCGGCTTCGGACGACCGCATTGCTGTGCCAAGAACACTTCACGTATGGGCTCCGAACGGAAGCTGCGGACGGCATTGCGTTACGACCGGTCTGGGATGGCGGACGACTGCTGCCGTCCGCCAAAGCCTCAGATGTCCATCTTCTCGGCGATGCTCAGCGCGTCGTCGAGTTCGACGCCAAGGTATCGGACCGTGCTGTCCACCTTGGTGTGGCCGAGCAGGAGCTGGACCGCGCGCAGATTGCCGGTCTTCCGGTAGATCAACGCGGCCTTCGTCCGCCTTAGGGAATGCGTGCCATACCCGCTTGGATCCAGTCCGATTGCAGACACCCAGTCATCAACGAGGCGCGCATACTGGCGCGTTGAGATGTGTGGTGAGCCGTGGAACTTGCTTGGGAACAGAAATATCTGACCAAGCATGGGACGCGATGTAACCCACGAGAGTACAGATCTCCGCGTGTTCTCGGATACTTCGAATTGAACTGGCCGCCCGGTCTTGTTCTGGACGACGGATGCGCGATCGCGAACGCAGCCGCCGGCGACGAGGTCCACGACCTTGAGCCGAACCAGGTCACAGCCGCGAAGTTTGCTGTCGATCGCGAGATTGAACAGCGCGAGGTCGCGCAGGTTGTCTGCGAGCTCGAGCCGCGCTCGAATGGCCCAGACCTGCCTTGGCAGGAGAGGACGTTTCTGGCCGATCAGCCGCCCTTTGTTCCAAGGCGGGCACTGCGGTCTGGTTGCTGGAAGCTGGATTCTGGACATGGTGAGGTCTCCATCCAGCCCTCCCACACCATGCATCGGCACCACGCCAACGTGCGCAGCATACACCTCTGGATGAATGACCGCTATGCGGCCGGAAGATCCAACGGCCGTCTCTGCAGCGCAGTAGTCTGCTCCGAGCCCAAACTGACCGCAGCGCGCAAATGGGGTTTTGCACGCGCAGCGGGACCCGTCCCGACGCGGACGGCCCAGTCGCGCAAGACGGACGCAGATCCCAACGCTGCGTTGCAGGCCGTCAGACCGACGATCGCCGCGATAGTGAAGGGCGGCCACACCTGCCGACGGGGTTGCGCACGAAGTGGACGCCGCATTGCACTCGAGCCAGCCCAGGTCAGGGCTCGTCGTACATCGCGCCCACAGAGCGGAACACTGACAACACCTCAGTCAGATCCCGGGTGCTGTTCACCCCAACTTTCTGATGAACCG
>CAZPPH010000420.1:0-1349 GCA_964588375.1 uncultured Rhodobacterales bacterium
CGTTCGCCGCAGCCTCGCGAGGTTTTCGGATGCACCACAGCCCGGAGACAGGGCTGGACCGGACATTCGCCGCGCGTCGAGCGCGTATTTCGGCAAGACAGCCCCTGCTGCGACCGGGTGATGGGGTCTTTGTCGGTCGAAAGAGACGGCCTCCGTTTCGAACCCGAACCGGATCTTCACACTTCGTCACCACGCAGGTCGCACGGCTTACAGATGATTCAGCATCAACCTTGCCCGGCGCCGGTCAGTCGACGCAGATAACCCTCAGCCGGATTTCCGCAGCCGGATCACCACGTCGACGCTGGCGACCTCGGCGCCGTTGGGCGCGTCCGGCAGGCGTGTGATCTCGAGGTCGGCGGCGGGCGCGTCGGTGAGCCGTCCGTCCTCCTCCCAGTAGAAATGCGGGTGATCGTCGATTCGGGTGTCGAAATAGCTCTTCGAGCCGTCGACGGTGATCTCGCGCATGAGCCCGGCGTCGCAGAAGGCGCGCAGGGTGTTGTAGACCGTCGCCAGCGACACCCCGTCACCCGCCTCGCGGCTGGCGGCATGGAGGCTTTCGGCGGTGACGTGGCGGTTGCGGCCGTCACCGACGAGCAGTTCAGCGAGCGCGACCCGCTGACGGGTTGGCCGCAGCCCTGCGGATGCGAGCCATGTTGCACCAAGGTCGCCAGTGTCGCTGTAAGAAATTTCCTGTGCCATCGGGGCACAATATAGGGTGCTCCGGCCCCGATTTACAATTGTTTTTCGGAGAGGCGAGGGCGGCCATTCGCCTCCCCCGGAGCTTCCGTCCCGCGTATCCCTTGCCCTTGCACGCGGGGTTCGGGCTGCGCTAGAGGTCTGCCCCGACGGCAGCGCGCCGAGGGGAGAGCTTTCATGGCGGATTATCCGACGTCCTTCGACAAGGAGGCCCTTCTGGCCTGCGCCCGGGGCGAGCTTTTCGGGCCGGGCAACGCGCAACTGCCCCTGCCGCCGATGCTGATGATGGACAGGATCACCGACATCTCCGCCGACGGTGGCGCGCACGGCAAGGGCCATGTGGTCGCCGAGTTCGACATCCAGCCCGATCTCTGGTTCTTCGAATGCCATTTTCCCGGCAATCCGATCATGCCGGGCTGTCTCGGGCTCGACGGGCTCTGGCAGCTCACCGGCTTCAACCTCGGCTGGCGCGGCTGGCAGGGGCGCGGCTACGCGCTCGGAGTGGGCGAGGTGAAGCTCACCGGCATGGTCAGGCCCGACCGGAAGATGCTGACCTACCACGTCGATTTCACCAAGGCCGTTCAGTCGCGCCGGCTGACGATGGGCGTCGCCGACGGCCGGGTCGAGGCGGACGGCGAGGAGATCTACCAGGT
>CAZPPH010000421.1:0-1334 GCA_964588375.1 uncultured Rhodobacterales bacterium
CTCACACTCGGCGAAGGTGGCGAACCCGCCCGCCTGCAGCATCCGCTTCCAGCGGAAGGCGCGGGCGAGCGCCTTGACCAGCGTGCTGTCAATCCGGCGTGGCTGAGCGGCGCCCTCGGGCAGCTGCATCTCCTTCTGCCCGCCGCGCTTCACGAGGAGGAAAGCCCTGCATCGCGCCAGTGCGTCGCCGCCTGACACCCGGTACTTGCCTCTCAAGTTTCAGGCACCTATCGTCCTTCATGCATAGTGAAGCGGCTTCGGCCGCGCCAACCGGCTTCGCACGGTGGTTCCCGAAAGGGCATGCGGCACCCCGGCCTGCGGGGAGGCAAACGAAGGAGAGGCCCATGTATTCCGTCTTCGAGGTCCAGCTCGACCGCCTGCACGGCACCGAGACCCGCTACGTTCAGGCCCGCACCCCCGAGCGTGCCGCCGCCATCGCAGAGGCGCGCTGGGGCGGCACGGCGACGCCCGTCCGAGCCGACTGCGACTACGACGCGCAGGAGGATCGCCAATGACTGACCTCGTCTTCGCAGTCAGCGTGCTGCTCACCGCCTTCGTCGCTATCTGGCTAGTCTTCATTGTCCCTGCCGATATGGCGAAGGCGCGCGGCAGGTCGGCGCTGGGTTGGGTGCTCGTCTCGGTCTGCTTCTCGCCCTTCGGCGCAATCATCCTTCTATACCTTCTCGGCGACGCACCGGAGGCCCGCTCATGAGCCGCCGCAAGTCCACCACTCCGCCCGAGGATGACTGGACCGACGACCCCGGCGACCTGCTGACCGAGCTGGCGCGTATCCGCGTCGCCAGCTATGCGGCCGAGGCTCGCCGCACGGTCGAAGCGGCAACGCCGAAGGTCGCAAAGATCGTCCCGCGCGAAGCGCGCCGGGGACCGCCACGGCCGAGCTGATGGCCGGCGCACCTGACGACGAGCCGCCGCCAGAGAAGAACCCCTACCGTCTCGACGAGGCCGAGAGGCGGCGGCTCCGCGTCCAGCGCGAGATGTGGGACCCGCAGCGGGAAGCCCCCCGTGCCCACGCATCCCATGCCGCCACTGAACCCGGCCGTCTTGCGCCTCGCGAGCGGCAGCTTCAAGCACGCTCAGCCGCGCCCACAAAACTGGTCCCGCTTCGGCGGGGCCACTTCCAGTGCGGCCCTCAAAACCCTTGTCCGCCGTCCCTGCCCCCTTCACGCGACCAGCGAAGGGGAGATTGCTGCCACAGACACAAGAACGGGGGACCCGAGCGACTGAACCCTTCCTCGATCAGCGAAGACCGAGGAGGGGCCTGCCGACGAACTGATCCATCGCTGCCATTGAGGCGTACGAAACGCCAGCTTCGG
>CAZPPH010000422.1:0-1327 GCA_964588375.1 uncultured Rhodobacterales bacterium
AACGACACCGAATACGGCCTTGTCGCCTACGTGTTCTCGGGCGACTTCAAACGCGCGATGCAGGTCTGCGAGCGGCTCGAATACGGCATGGTCGGGCTGAACCGCGGGCTCGTCAGCGACCCCGCCGCGCCGTTCGGCGGCGTCAAGCAGTCGGGCCTCGGCCGCGAGGGCGGCCACGAGGGGATGCTCGAGTTCATGGAAACCCAGTACATCTCGGCGGACTGGTAGGAAACGATGTCGGAGATCAACGCAAGCCCCGCCACCCGCCGCCTCGCCCGCGAGAAGGGGGTCGGCATAGAGGCCCTCGCCGAACGGCTCGGCCGCACGACCATCGGGCCCGAGGACATCGACGGGTCGGCGGCACCCGCCGCCTCGTCCGGCCCGGCTGCGCAAGGCGACACCTCCTTCTGGGAGGTAGACCACGCCGGGTACGGCCCTGTCACCGAGGAGCCGATGAGCCGGTTCGCGCAGGTCGCGGCGCGCAATCTCGCCGCGGCGCAAACGCTCATTCCCGCGGTCACCCACCACGACCGGGCCGATGTGAGCGCCATCGAAGACCTGCGCCGGGCGTGGAAAGCGGAAGCGGGCGCGCGCGGTGTGAAGCTCACCGCCCTCGCCTTCCACGTCGCCGCACTCTCGCGCACGCTCAGGGCCTTCCCGCGCTTCAACGCCTCGCTCTCGCCCGATGGTGAAACGCTGGTGCTCAAGGGATACGTCCATATCGGGATCGCGGTGGACACGCCCCACGGGCTCATGGTCCCTGTGATCCGCGACGCGGACCGAAAGGGGCTCTGGGAGCTCGCCGAAGAGATCGGCGCCCTCGCCGCCCGCGCCCAGGCCCGCAAGGTCGGCCCCGGCGAGATGGGCGGCGCGTCGATGACGATCACCAACCTCGGCGGCATCGGCGGCACCGCCTTCACCCCCATCGTGAACCCGCCCGAGGTGGCGATCCTCGGGATCACCCGGACCGAGACGGTCACCGTCTGGGACGGCGATAGCCCGCGTCCGGTGCCCATGGTGCCGCTCGATCTCAGCTACGATCACCGGGTGATCAACGGCGCCGACGCCGCGCGCTTTCTCGCCCATTATGCCCGTCTGATCGGCGAGCCGCGAAACATGATGACCTGAGCGTCCGGCTCGCCTAACCGGTCACCGAGGCGACCACCGCAAGGCAGTCCCCGCTGCCCACGAGCCCCGGGAAGTGCCGCGCGGCGACGATGCCCGTGTGGGTCGCCCGAACCGTATCGGGCGCATGGCCCGAGAGGTCGAGCCGCCAGATCTTCGCGACCGGCTGGCCCGTCTCCACCTCGTCGCCGAGATCGACGAG
>CAZPPH010000423.1:0-1325 GCA_964588375.1 uncultured Rhodobacterales bacterium
GCTTCCTGCCAGACCGACGCGCCGGGCCAATCGACCTGCGATCCGTAGCCTGCGTAGACGTCAGCCCAGTCGACCTCCTGACCTGCGAAAATCGCCTTCCAGTGCGCGAGCTGTTCGGGATGGGCCATGACCTCGGTCATGTGGTGGGTCGGGCCGAAACCGAGCGTTCCGAGGGCCTGTTTCATCGTCATGGTGCCAGTGCGGCCATAGCCGGAGCCGATTACCTTGAGGGTCATCGCATCGTTCCCTGTGATTGGATGTTTGCTGTTGCGCTCCGGAGCGTCATCCTTGTTTCATGGAAAGACGCTTCCGCAAAACGAAACGATTTCAGGGCCGATGAACGAGATTCAACTCCACCGGATCGACCTGAACCTGCTCGTCACCTTCGAGGCGCTGATGGAGGAGAGCACGCTGACCGCCGCGGCCGACAGGCTGGCGGTCACGCCGTCGGCGGTGAGCCATGCGCTCGGACGGCTCAGGACGTTACTCAACGATCCACTTCTGGTGCGGGTCGGCGGACGCATGCAGCCAAGCCCATATGCGCTCGAACTGATCGAGGAGGTTCGCCCCGTGCTGCGCAGCCTGCGCCGGATGCTCGCGCCGCGCGATCAATTCGATCCCGCAACCAGCGGGCGGGTATTCCGGATCATGATGTCGTCGTTTCCGGCGCTCGTTGTAGCTATCGTGAACCGGGTAAGGACGGAGGCACCGGCCGTGACGCTCGAATGGGTCAATGTCAGCGCGCAGGTCTATGATGCAGTCGCTGAAGGGTTGATCGATGTGGCGCATGTGGGCGGAGACATGCGTTTGCCCGAGGGGCTCGAAGAGCGGGAGATGACACCGTTCACCTGGTACAGCTTCGCCCGTAGGGATCATCCGGCGATTTCGCATTGGGGGGCCAAGGCCTGGGCGCGATGGCCTCATCTGCAGGTCAAGATTGCCACCAACACGCTGAGCCCCGTCGATGCGCGCAAGAACGATCCTGCGACCACGCGGCGTATCGGCGCGAAGATCGGCGAGTTTTCCGGCGTCGGGGCTGTCCTTGCCGAGACCGATTATCTCACCACGCTGCCTGCCCTTGCCATGGCGAGCCAGATGGAATCGCACAACCTCGAGGCGCTGCGGCCGGCGGTGACACCGGAGGAATTCCGCGTGCGCTTCGTGTGGTCATCCCGGCTGACGCGCGATCCGGGCAACTTATGGCTCAGAACTCTGTTGATGGACACTTACGAGGAAGTCCAGGCGGAGGCCAACGCGCGGGTCGAGGCGCAAGTCGTCGAACTTTCGGTGCCGCGGACTTGATCGGGAGCGGACGGGACGTGGCG
>CAZPPH010000424.1:0-1319 GCA_964588375.1 uncultured Rhodobacterales bacterium
AGCCCAGAGCGGACGCCCTTTTGAAAGGAGTCATTCATGGACGTCAATTTCTGGGGTCTGGTGGCACGCACTTCGCCCGGTGTTCGCCTCCGAGGCCCTGAAGCGTCGCAACGAGGGCATGGTGTGTTAGCGGGGATCAGATCGGCGACAGGATGTAAATTTTTCGCGCGGCCAGCATGTCTTTTGTGCGGGCGCCGTGGGCCTTCATATGATCAGAGTTCGCATGAGCATCCAATGCATCGAGGCTCGCCCATCGCTCGACAACGACGAAAGTGTCGGGCCCGAGTTCAGCTTGGGCGGGCCCTGCATCTTCGGCGTCGATAGTCGCCTCGTAGGCGATGCAGCCGTCCTCGGCCAAGACGGTGGGCACGATGGTCTCGAAGAGATCTAGCACCTCTCTGCGTTTGCCGGGATTTGTTGTGATGATGGCGAGCACGTGGATAGCTGACAATTAGGTTACCTGTTGTCGGAGTTGTCACGGAACCGGTACTAGCATCCTGTGCGCCTGTACGGTACTCCCAAAGAACCTTGGCTCGAGGCGGGATAGGTCACCGAGAAATCCGTTTGCAGGCGATCAAGCAATTCAACTCATTGGCATTGTGAAAGCAGCCGTATCATCTGCCAGTCGAATGGGTGCCGTACACCATGCTCAACCAGCCACTTGTCCTGAAGAAGATACGCTTCGCTTTCAGGCGCACCTACGCACTCCCATGTCCGGTTCTGGAGCTGTACGTCATGAATGAGTTCGTGCAGCAAGACGGATTGGTCGAAAAGGTTTACCGGTGACCAGGGGTGCGTCAGAAAGATGTGTCGTCGCCCACGATCGAAGGCCGCAAGCAGTGCGGCGTCGACAAGAAGGTCTGATTGCTCGTAGTCGATCACGTCTCCAATCTCGCAAAACGAGATTGTCGGTGGGTCATTGTATGCCTGAGCGACGTCGTAGGACGTGTTGATCGCGATCCATGCAATGATCTCGTCGAACAGCTGCTTTCCGATCACGGACGGAACTTGGGGATCGACCTTTTGGATGCTTGGTCTCGACGCGCAGGATCCCGATGCAATAGCGAAGGCGGGCGAGGTGCAAAGCAAAAAGCCGACAATGACAGCGAGCGCCGCGCACCTAGGAGTTCTGCTGAGTGCCTTCCATGACGCCATCAAAAAATGGTCGCACAATCTCTGTTGCACTGCAATCGAGCGACTGCTTTGTCCGCAGAGCGGACCTTGGCCTCCCAGCGCATTCTTCACGAGGTCACGGATGACCGGTTCGGAGAAGCCGCACCGCAGCATTAACCATCCTCGTGGAGGTCGGCTCTGGGCCG
>CAZPPH010000425.1:0-1305 GCA_964588375.1 uncultured Rhodobacterales bacterium
CCACTGCCATCGCTGTCAAGTCGCTTCTCACGGCCCGAACGCCCGATAACGCAGTGACGCGCCAGCGCCCGGCCTCGGGGCAGAGACCGGAGAGCGTCTCCCCGTGACCGTGGCGATCCCCCGTGAAGAACGAGGCGGCCCATCTCGCCGCCTGCCTCGCGCGCCTCGGACGCTTCGCCGAGATCGCGGGAGGCTTCGGCGCCCGCGTCGTCGAGTTTGCCTGGGACGGACGCTCCCCCGGGAAGCGCAACTGGTTTCTTCTCAACGCCCCGCCCACGCAGCCCTGGGTCCTGTTTCTCGATGCCGACGAGGTCGTCGACGCCGCCTTCTGCGACGTGCTGGCCGACGCCGTGACGCGCCTCGCGTGCCCGAGACATCGCCAGGAGGAGATCACGGGGGAGCCGAACGGAAGCCGCAACACTTGCCGGTTGTGCGGGGCCGGACCGCCGATTACTCCTGCAATCTGCGGGTCCCCGTGCCACTTCGCCGAGGAGGACCTGTCGTTCCTGCCCCTCACCCGGTCCCGTCGCCTCCGTGGATACGCTCTTTTTCATCATCTCGAAGGTCGCCTGGGGCCTGATCCGGCCCGAGACCTGGGGACTTCTCCTCGTCGCCGCCATCTTCCTCGCGCTCGTCTCCGGGCGTCTCGTTCTTGCACGCTGGATGTCGGGCCTGACATTGGTCTATTTCGTCGCCTTCGGCATGCTGCCCGCCGGACCGTTGCTTCTCGGAACGCTCGAGAGCCGCTATCCGGCAAATCCCCCCCTCGGCGATGTCGCGGGGATCGTCGTCCTCGGCGGTGGCGAGAGCGGGCGTCATTCAGGCCTCTGGCAGCAACCCCAGGTCAACGAGGCCGGAGACCGTTTCATCGCGGCCCTCGCCCTCGCGCATCGATTTCCCGAGGCACCTGTCCTCTTCACGGGAGGCCTCGGCAGCCTGAACCAGGACGGTCTTCCCGGCGCTGAGGTCGCACAGGACATCTTCCTCGATGCCGGCCTCGCCCCCGAGCGCCTGATCCTGGAGCCCGCCTCGCGCACCACGGCGGAGAACGCCTCCGCGAGCCTCGCCCTCCGGCCCGACGAGCGGGAGGGAGAATGGCTGCTCGTGACCAGCGGGTTTCACATGCCGCGCGCGATCGAGACCTTCTGTGCGGCGGGATGGACCGATCTCACCGCCTGGCCCACGGACTTCCGCAGCGACCCCGTCCCGGGCGGCATCACCTGGGGATTTCTCGACAGGCTTGAGAAGCTCGACCTCGCGATGAAGGAATATGTCGGCCTGCTGGCCTACCGGCTCACCGGTCGC
>CAZPPH010000426.1:0-1289 GCA_964588375.1 uncultured Rhodobacterales bacterium
CGAGACGTAGGTAGGCTGAGCCACGGCGACGGTTCAGCGATGGACTGATCGGCCCCTTGCGGACACTCGGCGGCATCCGGCTACGTTGCGGTCGCAGCCCGCTTTCCGGCCGTTCGCTGCGAGCGCGAACTTTGAGGTAGGTTTAGCTGACCAGAATGTGGGCTTTTCGACCTTCGACCTGAGCCGGACACAGCAATCGTCTGGAGCATCGGTCTTGGACTTAGAATTGACATGAATCGGTGCAAATCATCGATGACTTGAGCGCTGTTGGAGAGCAGGCCAGCCCGCTCAGGTGCCGGCAAACCGGAAAGTGTTGAGCAAAGAGCACATGATTACAGTCACGAAGTTCAGCAAGCAGTACAAAGGCTTCACGGCCGTGAAGAACCTCAGCTTTTCGGTCGAACCAGGCCAAATCCTTGGATTGCTTGGACCGAATGGAGCTGGCAAAACAACGACCCTCCGTACACTGTGCGGGATTATTCCGCCCAGCTCGGGGAGTCTCTTGGTTGCTGGCCATGACGTTGTCCAGTCGCCCATCGCGGCCAAAGCAAGCATCGGCTATGTTCCGGACGATCCACGGCTCTTTGACACCATGACGGTTTGGGAACACCTGGTTTTCACGGCGGCTGCTTACAAACTCGCAGACTTCGAAAAGGATGCCGAAGCGCTCCTTGCGTCATTCGAACTCACACACAAGCGCAATACGCTCGTCCACAACTTGTCGCGCGGGATGCGGCAAAAGGTGGCGATCGCCTGTGCCTTTCTGCATGACCCAAAAGTGATCCTGTTCGATGAGCCCCTGACGGGGCTAGATCCGCAAGGCATCCGGGGTATACAACAAGCAATTCGCGACCGCGCGCAGGCAGGCGCCGCCATTATAATCAGCTCTCACCTTTTGAGCCTGTTCGAGAATTTGTGTACACATATTATGGTGCTGAACCTTGGCGAGTGCCGCCGGTTTGGCACTATGGAAGACCTGCTGAGCGAGGTCGGCAATACGGACAGCACGTCCGCACTTGAAGAAGTGTATTTCTCAATCACGCAAGCCTCGGACCAGGCCTCAGAGACAGCACTGGTCTAAGAGATGGAACCTGCACTTCGCCAACTTCTCTTGTTGCGACTGCGTGGTGGGCTGCGCCAGCGCTTGCTCCAGTTGGCAAGCGTGCGCGGCCTGCTTTTCTCACTGGCTTTCGGGGGGATCATTTGGTTTCTGATCGTTTCAAACAGTTCCTCGGGCGCGGGCATCTTTGGAACCGCGGCTCTCGACCGGCAGGCCTTTGGCGACCAGA
>CAZPPH010000427.1:0-1288 GCA_964588375.1 uncultured Rhodobacterales bacterium
CGGAGTTTGTGCCAGCGCAACATCCCGTCGGGGAATGTCCCTAACTTCCGGTTCAGACGATCACGAACCCGAAAGGACAGAACGATGATCCGCACGCTTGCAACCGGCCTCGCTCTCACCGCGCTGATCGCGGGAGGCGCCATCGCCGAGACCCACGAGGTCCGGATGCTAAATCGCGGCGACGACGGGGCACGAATGGTCTTCGAGCCTTCGTTCCTGCAGGTCGAGCCGGGCGATACCGTCAAATTTCTCGCGACCGACCGCGGTCACAACGCGGAAACCGTCGACGCGATGATTCCCGCGGGTGCCGAGGGCTTCACCGGCAAGATCAACGAGGAGGTCGAGGTGACGCTCGAAGCCCCCGGCCTCTACGGGGTGATCTGCAAACCGCACTACGCCATGGGCATGGTCATGACGGTCGCCGTGGGCGACGTCGAGGCCGCGCCGGACGACTTCCTCGAAGGCCGTATCCCGCGCAAGGCCCTCGAACGGTTCGAGGAGCAGCTCGGGAACCTCTGAAGACCTTTTCGGACAGGGTGGCCATGTGCGCCGCCCTGCCCCTGACAATGGAGCGAACAATGAACAGATTCGGAAAATCCATCGACACCCCGACAAGCCGCCGGAACGTGCTGCGCGGCTCGGTCCTCGCCGGCGCGGCCGCCGTGACCGGTGCGGGGGCCTTCGCCATGCCGCGCCGCGCACCGGTGCGGACAGCGCGGGCCGATGCCGCCTCGGCGCATCTTCACAAGGTCGCAGAACAGATGACGGCGGAGAGCGACGCGAAGCCCGCCGACCTTTCGGGCTACACCCGCGTCCGGCAGGAGCTCGTCGCACCGCCCTTCGCGCCCGAACACGAGCAGGTCGCGACGGGCGGTCCGAAGATCGTCGAGATCACGATGGACACGACGGAACGCCTGATGATGGTCGACGAGGACACCGGCGCCTCGATCTGGGCGCTGACCTACAACGGCTCGGTGCCCGGCCCGCTCATCATCTGCCACGAGGGCGACATGGTCGAACTGACCCTGCGGAACCCCGCCGACAGCATGATGGAGCACAACATCGACTTTCACGCCTCGACGGGCGCGTTGGGCGGCGGCGGCCTCACGCATGTCTATCCCGGCGAGGAGGTCGTGCTGCGCTGGAAGGCGACGAAGGCGGGCTGCTTCACCTATCACTGCGCGCCCGGCGGAGCGATGATCCCCTATCACGTCTGCCATGGCATGAACGGCGCCATCATGGTCCTGCCGCGCGACGGGCTGAAGGACGCGGCAGGCAACCCGCTGCG
>CAZPPH010000428.1:0-1288 GCA_964588375.1 uncultured Rhodobacterales bacterium
CCGTGATTCCATATTTTTTGGCGTACTCCGTTAAAACAGATGGCGTATCATATCTCGGATTGATGGTAAAGGATGCAACTCCGAAATCCCCATTATTTTTAAAGGTCTCTTGCAAGTCTACCAAGTTTTTGGTCATTATCGGGCAAATGGTGGGGCAAGTAGTAAAGAAGAACTCCACTACATAGACCTTTCCCAAATAATCCTCGTTGGTTATCAATACGCTGTCCTGATTGTAAAAAGAGAAGTCAGGCACCTTTCGCTTTTCCCCTTGATTTACCAAAAAGCTCACCTTAGCGTCTTTGGCACCAATGCTCATACGATCTTTTTCCACCACCGTTCCGCTTTTTACGCGCTTGGTGATTTCGTAAACGGCAAAAATCCCAAAAATCAGAATGATTGCGGACACCCAAATATAGGTGTGTTTTCTCTTGTTATTTGCTCCTGTCGGCATTGTTCTTTTTTAAGGCCAAGCGATACTCTGCCAAGATTATCTTGACATCGTCGACCATTTTATTGTTAAGTTCTGCTACGGACGAGGTATCAAAACCATATTTAACACCCTCATCCTCATCATCGGTTCTTCCTCTAAGCTTAAGGTCCTTGTCTATTATAAAAACATTGGGAGTGAATAACTCTTCGTCCAAATCAATATTTGACTTCAAGGAATTGAAGAGTTCCCTGATTTCAGTATCGGAACCAAAGGCAAAATGCCATTTGTCCACATTGGAGAGCTTGCCCAACTCATTCTTCAATTCAACCACCTGATCTTCATTTCCTTTGGGAATCGCCATGACTATTTGAAAATCGTTGAACTCACCGAACCTTTTGTAAATCTTTTGATTAAGGTTAAAAGCATTGCCTTGCTTAGCACTAACATTGTTTCCTAAAAAACCCAATATGGTGATTTTATCTTTGAGCTTAACGGAAGGGTCGAATGCTACGACATCGGATACATTTTCGCTCAGTATAGGTAAACGTCCAAAATTATTTACCCCCGATGCAAAAAATAAATAGACCACAACAGGGAGGACAAAAAGAACGGCTAAAACAATTTTTTTCTTCATAGTGTTACAACCCTACAAAAATAAAAAAAGACGGTTGGAAAACCGTCTTTTTAATTTGTTAAATACGTTTTATTAGAAGTTCCAAGTAATGAACCCATCCTTATAAACACTATAGATATAATCTGCTTCGAAGAGCAAAATAAATATCAAATAACAGATCAGGAATACGGGGGTCCACACTATTACCCTTCTCAACGGGGTTTTTTCATCCCTAAGGTGCATAA
>CAZPPH010000429.1:0-1282 GCA_964588375.1 uncultured Rhodobacterales bacterium
GTGTCCTCTCAGCATGTAGCGCGGGCCGCCGCCACCATGCCACATCAGGATCTGGTCGCGGGTTAGATCAGGCGCGGTCATGTCGAGCAGACAACCGACCCGACCCGTCAGCCGTTCGACAAGCGACACCGGTTCGCCGAACATGTCGCTCACGGGGTTGGGAACGTCCTTCACCTCGTTTTCGAGCCTGAGTAACCGCGCGCCCGGTCCATGCCCCTCGCGAAGCACCTTATCGGTAAACGAGACGAGACATGTCGACGAAGGTGGTGACAGGGTGGCGACATTGTAGCCGCTGCCTTGCCGTGAGGTCAGATACCCGTCTCGCACGAGCAGCTCCAGGGCCTTGCGGATCGTGACCCGGCTAACGTTGAACGCGTCGGACATATCGTATTTGGAGGGTATCCTCATGCCGATCGCGTAATGGCCCCTCTTCAGCCGGTTGAGGATCTCGTCATGGGCCTGCTTGTATTTTGCAACTTCGATCATGCAATGCCGTCCTTCAGCGCTGCGAGCCGCTCGCGGCCGGTCGTTTCCATCCAACGCGCCATCTCGGACGGGCCATCGGCCCCGAAGATGCCGATTGTATCGCTCCAGATGGCACGGCCGCACATGAACCCTTTCGCCTCGACGCCCGCTTTACGCGACAGTCTCAGAGCCTCGCGAAACTGTTCGAACGTAACCCCTGCGCTTAGATAAAGGATCGGAACGTCGCCTGTCGGTTCGGCAGGGTCCCAAAAGGCGCCGAGTGTCTCCACCTCGGTCATGGTGGGGCCGACATGCGCCATGGAAACGGGGATTTCCACTTTCAGAATGTCAATGTTGAAGCGCGAGTCCGAAAACGCGGCGGTCGCGGCCCGGACGAGATTCGCCTTGGCCCGGGCGTATTCGGCCGAGGTCTGGTCGGGAATGGCGCGATCGTAGACGATGGGCTCGAAAAGGAAGGCCAAGCCATCGGCGACGCACTCCTTGCCGATCTCCTCGACCGGCGCCGCCTTGCGCCCGTTAAGATCTGCCGGGTCGTTCGGGCCGTCGTAAAGAAAGATTTTCAGCACCTCCGTACCGAGCGACTGGGACTCGGCAACCCTGAGATTGTCTGGCAGCTTCATCATGTGGTCATCGTCCGAGATGTGGTAGACGTCCGCCTCATAGGCCAGCATCTTGACCCATCCGGAATGGAATGCGGGAAGCTGGTCACTCCCGAGGTTGGAATCCACAAGCAGCGTTGTCACGTCAGGGCTAAGGGTTTCCACAACGATCCGCTTGAACGCAAGCAGGTCTTCCT
>CAZPPH010000430.1:0-1271 GCA_964588375.1 uncultured Rhodobacterales bacterium
GATCATCGCCATGGTGGCGACGAAGAGCTCCTTGAAGAGCCCGAAACCCAGAAGAAACGGGCTCAGCATGGTCGCCGATCCGATCGCTGCGCCGGCGAAGAACCCGTAGACCGTGCCTATGCCGATCAGGGAGGGATATCCGGCCTTGATGCTGCGGGACTTGGCCCAGTGACGCATGGGGATCGAGGTGAAGATAATCACGGCCAGAACCGCGGCGAGGATGTTCACCGGCAGCATGGTGTAGATCAGGCTGGTGAGAACGATGAACGGGATCGCGCCGAGCATGACCGCTCCGAAGGCCCGGAACTGGATGTGGGGCAGGTAAATCAGGCTGCGCGACCCGTGGCTGAAGATGAGCGCGATGCTCATGATCGGCACCGAGGCCCGAACCCCGATGAGAAGCGCCAGCGCCCCGGTCATCAGCATCCCGCCCGCCACGCCCACGGCGCCGTGGATCGATGAGGTGATGAACGCGGCCACGGCGATCAGGATCAGCGTCGCAATGCCGAATTCCGCCACGAGGGCGTCGAGGCCGATCATCGATTGGCATCGGCCTTGCCGCTTTCGATCACGGCGTTTTCGGGGGAGTTTCCATGGATCAGGACGCGCGCGACATTGTCCCATGCCTGCCGGAACAGGAATTGGGAGGCTTGGCGGCTCACCCCCGCGATATGCGGTGTCAGGATCAACCGTGCTGCCGCGTCATCGCTTACGGTCAAGAGCGGGTTGTCGGGCTCGGGCGGCTCCTTGCTGTAGACATCCACGGCCGCGCCGCCCAGTCGCTTTCCCTCGATGGCCGCCGCCAGCGCGGTCTCGTCCACGATGCCCCCCCGTGCCGCATTTATGAGGACCGCGTCCGGCTTCATCCGGGACAGGAGTGCTGCGTCCACCAGGTTTCGTGTGGCGTCTATGAGGGGGACGTGAAGGCTTATGACATCGGCGGTCTCGAACAGCTCCGCGAGGCTGCATGCACGGGCCTCGAGGGCTTCGATCCGGGCCATGTCCCGGGGCGGAGCCGGGTCATGGTAGATGATGCCTGCGCCCATCTGGTGGCACCTTTCGGCGACGGCGACGCCGATGGTTCCCATCCCGAGCAGTCCGATGGTCAGCCCGCCAAGCCCACAGAGGCTGGCCTTGACCATGGCTGCCCTGTGGTTTGTGTAGTGGCCGGCGCGGAGGGGTGCGCTGGCCGCGAAAAAACCGCGCTTGAGGGCCAGCGCGTTCGCAACGACATATTCCGCCAGAGCGGCATTCGACCCGCCCGGCACATT
>CAZPPH010000431.1:0-1259 GCA_964588375.1 uncultured Rhodobacterales bacterium
GGCTCGACGGCGTGGCCCGCGACCCCGAAATGATGCGACCGGGTTATGGAGATTGCCGCGAGGCCAAGCTCGCGGGCGACGTCCCGCGCGGCCTCCGCGCCCGCCTCGATCGCGGCGAAGGCGAGCCCGTATCCGGCATCGACCCGGACGACCGCCCCGTCGCGGACAACCTCGGGCTCGGCCCCGGGGCGCACCTTCCCGGTCCGCATCTGTGCGGCATAGAATGGCGCGCGCGCGAGGCCGTGCGACGGCAAACCGTCCCGCTCCGCCGCGACGAGCGCCCGGGCGGCAGGGGCCGCGAGGCGTTCGGGCATGCCGGCGCGGCCGAACGCGGCGGCCACGAGAGCTTCCGCGTCTTTCGCCGTGATCCGGACAGAGGTCATGATTTCTCCGATGCGGCCCGGCATGGAAACCGCCGCTTCACTTCTCTATAGTTTATATGTTATGGAAAGGTCAATGTCCTTCGCCCGGTCCGGCATGGTTTTCAGCGCTGGTCCGGGTGTAACCTCGACTTCGCGCAGCCCCCAGAGGATCCCATGGCCCAGCAGCGTCCCGTAGCCCAGCCTCTGCACCGGCAATTGCGCGATCTCATGGTTGCGAGAATCGAGTCGGGCGAATGGTCGCCCGGAACCTACCTGCCGTCCGAAACACGGCTGGCGGAGGATTACGGCGTGGCGGTCGGCACCTTGCGCAAGGCCCTGCTCGATCTCGCGGCCGAAGGCGTGGTGCAGCGCCGACAGGGCAAGGGCACGGTGGTGGCGAGTCACGACAGCGACCAGGTGCTGTTTCGCTTCTTCAACCTGCGCCGGCCCGACGGGAGCATGCTCCGCCCCGAAAGCCGGGTGCTCGCCCGCGTGAGGGAGGCCGCAGCGGGCGATGACGCGGCGGCGCTCGGGCTGACGGACGGCGCGGAAGTCATCCGCATCACCCGTGTCCGCGAAGGCGACGGCACCCCCATCGTCTACGAGAACATCCTTCTCGACGCCGCGCGCTTCGGCGCGCTCGAAACCGCGCCGGAGCCTTTGCCGAACACGCTCTACCAGCTCTATCAGTCGCAGTTCGGCGCCACCGTGCACCGCGCCTGCGAGGCGGTGACCGCCGCCGCGGCCTCAGGACCCTGCGCCGATGAGCTTGGCCTGCCGACCGGAACACCCGTCCTGCGGATCAGGCGCATCGCGCGCGACTACAACGGCGGCCCCGTCGAGCTCAGGCTCTCCTGGGTCAGCACGGCCAGGCTGCAGTACGAGGCCGACCTCTAG
>CAZPPH010000432.1:0-1255 GCA_964588375.1 uncultured Rhodobacterales bacterium
CCTAGTTCTGCATGCGGATATTTTCGTCCCACCGAAAGCCAACGCCCCCGCCCTGCCACACTCCGTCTCCGAACGGGCTCGGCCCGTCGATTTCGAGGTAGGCGGGCAGACCGAAGTCCGGCGCCAGATCGGAGACGCCGCGAACTGTGCTGCGGTGCATGATGCGCAATCCCTGCTGTTCGACAGGCATATGAGCCTCGGGGGCTGCGCGATGCGCCACCGCGAGGTTATCGATGAAGACGCAGTCGTTTTCCCGATATTCGTAGGCGACGGCGTATCCATCTGTCAGCCCGGCGTTAAGGATATCGTTGTACTGGCGACAGAGCCGGTTCATTTCGTCTTCCCGAAGCAGGCGGAATCCATCCTCCCCGGGCCGTTTCTCGATGATCGCCCCGGTCATGCCGAGGTGCAGCCAGATGCACTTCTGTCCGGAGACCGGGTGCTCGTGAACCATCGGATGCACGACGCCCGACGCGGAGTTCACCGAGGACAGACGCCCCCAGTACTCCTTGCGGTCTTCCGGCAGAGCCTCGTGGGCGATGCCCTGATGGGCGAAATAGGTGCCGCCTCCATTCTCGGGCGGCCGGATGATGTGATAGCCGGAATGCGAAAAGGTCGCGGGAATGAAACTTCCGTCGTTGTGCCATTGCGGTCCGACGCCGGGGATGCCGTGCCGGCGATCGTTGGAGAGGCGGAAGATATGCGGGTTACGGCCGGGTGTCGCGGGGTGGACACCATGGGTGCTGTGCAATTCCTTCCCACCCCACCAGCAACTCGCACGCAGGAAGTCCTCCGCGTCCAGCTGTCCTTCGTTCTTGAAGACGAGAAAGCCGCGACGAGCCATCTCCTGCTCGAGGGCATCTAGAACATCGGGCGGCGGCGTGTGCCCCGATGAAAGGTCGATACCGCTGACCTCCGCGCCGATGGGGGACAAAGGAATGATTTTGCCGCCGAATTTCTCGACAGCCGCGACGCGTTCCGGATCGAGTGCAGGATGTTTCGATGCCTGTTTGCTCAATGTCGACTCCTGTTTCCCCTACAACCTAGGTCACCGTATCTCGTCCTGAAAGGGGGCGATCCGATCCGCGGGAACCGGGTTTGTCACGGCCGCAGCGCGGGCGAGCTGGTTTGCACCTCAGAACGGCACCTGCAACATCGTGTCGTTTCCGGAGCCATCCGAGCAACAAGGCAGCGGTCTGGAACTTGACCAATAGTCAGCTCGACCCGACGCAAAGCACGATCGCGGACGCCACAG
>CAZPPH010000433.1:0-1253 GCA_964588375.1 uncultured Rhodobacterales bacterium
TCGAGGCGCGCCTGACCGACGGGCGCAAGGCGGCGGCGACCGCGACGTCGAAGCGACAGGCCGAACAGCTTGCCGCCCGCGCCCTCCTTGATCGCCTCTCGTGATTCTCCGACCTCGGTTCTCTTCCCCGGTGAAGCCGCGGCGCGCTGGCGGTTGGCGCAAGGTGAACCGGCAACGGTCAGCGTGCCGAGAGGCGCATTATTGCCAAGGCGCCACGTCGTCCGATTGAATCTGTCCGAAGACATTCTCGCGATGCCACCGAAGGTTTGACGGATGCGGAGCATCGCGCGGGTCTTCAGGTTTCAGGAGCTTGCCGTCCCTCGCGAGGAGCCGATCGATAACGTCTCCGGGGACCTTGTTTCGCGAGACCAGAATGGTTTCGCTGTCATCGGCAACGGAGATCAGGCCCCGGTCGAACATCCAGTGCAGGGTGCCCGAAAGAGCCAGCCCGTTACGCACGGAATCGCTTCCCTGATGCGCTACGGGACGGATATGTGCCGCCTGCACCTCCGGACGGCCGCCGCCATTGCGCAGCCGCAAGCCCGACATCGCGCATCGGTACCCGTAGGCTTCGCGTACTCGCCTGCGAAACGCCACCTCTCGGTACGGTCGGCGTGTCAGCCGTTCAAGAACGGGACGCTTGAAGACCTCGGCAGAGTCCCGCAACTCGAACTCCTCATGCTCATAGCGCGTCGCCTCCATCCGTTCGAGATCCTCCGGCAGGCCGAGTTCCAGGATCCGGGCGAAATCCGCCTCCGGTAGCCTGCGGACCGCGAGCTGGACCGCGCCGCCTTTGCGCGGTGTGCCGTCTGTCTCCGCCAGCGACGTTTCCAACGGCCGGCCGTCCATGAGGCGCGGGACATTCCGGTCGAACGGCAGGAAGCTGCCCGGTTCAATCAACGCCAGGAATCGTCCGTCCGCGCCTGGTTTCGGGACGACCTCGGAGATCTTGGCCGCGGCGAAATAGCCGCGGTCTCCCGCCTTCACCGGTTCATAGTAGACAAACCAGTCGCCCACGCCCTCCTGCACCGCTCGCAGATAGCTGCGTGGAAAATCATAGACCACATCCGGCTCGTCCTCGTAGATCGAGTTGGCCTTATGCAGTAGGACCAGCTTCACCATTGGCGCAAGGAACGGCGAAGTGACGCGGAATGCAACACACTTTGCAAGGTGGCCAAACCCTTGCTTTTGGCCTAATCCGACTGATCGTTTCCTGAGGCCTGATTCATGACCACACGCGCCGGTTTCGTCGC
>CAZPPH010000434.1:0-1244 GCA_964588375.1 uncultured Rhodobacterales bacterium
CCCGAGATCGAGCCGCGCCTGTTCTCCTTCAACGCGCCCTTCGGGGCCTGCCCGGACTGCGACGGTCTCGGGGTCGAGCTTTTCTTCGACGAACGGCTCGTCGTGCCCGACCAGAACCTCACCGTCGGCGACGGCGCCATCGCGTCCTGGCGGAAGAAACCGTCGCCCTATTTCACCCAGACCATCCAGTCGATCGCCCGGCACTACGGGTTCAAGCTCGGCACGAAGTGGAAAGACCTCGAGCCCCATGTCCAGCAGGTGTTCCTCTACGGCTCGGGCGACGAGGAAATCCGCTTCAGGTTCGACGAGGGCGGCCGGGTCTACGAGGTCACCCGCGCGTTCGAGGGTGTCATTCCGAACATGGAACGCCGCTACCGGGAGACCGATTCGAGCTGGGTGCGCGAGGAGTTCGAGCGCTACCAGAACAACCGCCCCTGCGGCACCTGCCACGGCTACCGGCTCCGGCCCGAAGCGCTCGCGGTGAAGATCGGCCCCGCGAGCGGCCGGCCGGACGAGCGCCTGCACATCGGCGAGGTCGTGCAGATGTCGATTCGCGAGGCGCATGCCTGGTGCCAGGCGGTGCCGGACCAGCTCGGCAAGCAGAAGAACGAGATCGCCCGGGCGATTCTGAAGGAAATCCGCGAGCGGCTGGGCTTTCTCAACAATGTCGGCCTCGAATACCTCACGCTGTCGCGCAACGCCGGCACGCTCTCGGGCGGGGAGAGCCAGCGCATCCGGCTCGCGAGCCAGATCGGCTCGGGGCTGACCGGCGTGCTCTACGTGCTCGACGAACCCTCCATCGGCCTCCACCAGCGCGACAACGGGCGGCTCCTGACGACGCTGAAGAACCTCCGCGACCAGGGCAACACGGTGATCGTCGTCGAGCACGACGAGGAGGCGATCCGCGAGGCGGACTACGTGTTCGACATGGGGCCGGGGGCCGGGGTGCACGGCGGTGAGGTGGTGGCACGGGGCAAGCCCGAAGATATCGCGGCCGACCCCGCCTCGCTCACGGGCCAGTACCTTTCCGGCGCGCGCGAGATCCCCGTTTCGGCTGACCGGCGCAAGGGCAACGGCAAGTCGGTGACCGTGGTCAAGGCCACCGGCAACAACCTCAAGGAGGTCACCGCCGAGTTTCCGCTGGGCCGCTTCGTCTGCGTCACCGGCGTCTCGGGCGGCGGCAAGTCGACGCTGACGATCGAGACGCTCTTCAAGGCGGCCTCGATGGCGCTCAACGGCGCGCG
>CAZPPH010000435.1:0-1244 GCA_964588375.1 uncultured Rhodobacterales bacterium
ATGGAGACGGACACACGCAGGTAAGCGGTGGGTAAGCCTCACGCTCCATTTCGCTACGCTTGGGACTTTCCCTGAAGCCATTGATCCCGCATTGTTTCGTCGGGAGGAGACGGTTTGGGACACCTGATGTCGCTGAACCTGCCGGACTCGAAGCCCTGGCGACACGTCCTGGGCTTGATCGACGCCGGCGGGTCCACACGAGAAGTGGCAGGACAGGCCGCCCGTGCGGCCGAGAACGCTCTTAGCCAGGCATCGAACGATCCAGCGTTTCAGGCGACTGCAGAGATTCTCGTCGCTTTGCCGCTCGCCGCGCGGGGACCCGGGTTCTCAGGGTACATCCAAGACCTCGGTGTCGATGACGAGGCCCTGTCCTCTCGGGCTGCTTTCCTCGCAGCCCTGAGCTCGGCTTTGGACCGTACGACGGCCACGACCGATCTCGGCGAACTGGCGCGGATGGAACTGGTACGTGCGCTGAGTTCCGAGTTTGACGCACGTTTGCCAGCGCTGTTCCCAGAGACACCCGCGGATGTCAGGACAACGCTCGGTGGCCTTGCGGGAGGCAAAGGTTTCGCAGGGTTTGCCCGCCAATTCTTTGCCGGCCTGACGCATCAGGCGCTGTCCTACTACCTCAGCCGCGCGCTTGCGGCTCAAACCGGTGAGGAAAGACGCTTCTCAAATGACGCGGACCGCGTCCGCTTCGAGCAAGCCCTCAGGCAGCACGCCTGGGAAGCGTCTGTCGTCGTCGAGGAGTACGCGGCCGGCTGGTACGGAAAGAACATCTGGCAGGGTGACGGACCTACGCCGGCTAACATCCGGAGATTTGCGTCTTACGCGTTCACCAAGCTCCGGCGCGAGCTTGGACGACGCCGGAATGACGAATGAGCATCGGATCGTCTGTGGGGCAGCCGCCCAGAGTGACCCGAAGGGTCGCCTTTTTCTTCGGATCGATGAAGCGGACGTTCACGCCGAGTTGAAGGTCTCCCACCTCCGTCGGCACTTCCTGAAGGAGATGCCGGACATCCTGGCAGATCTTCTGGAGGTGGCCGCTTATGTGTACGCCGCCGACTCGGCGATTTCCCGCGGCGGCTCGGTTGCTTCAAAGATGGGACAAGAGTGGCGGCGCAGTCTTCAGTTCGAGGTTCCCGTCCGCCGTCGCGAGATTTGGGAAGACCAAACGACACACAGGCTTCTGACCGAGACGCTCGGCTTTCTCTCCGAGGACACTTATTCCTTCGCTTTCCATG
>CAZPPH010000436.1:0-1242 GCA_964588375.1 uncultured Rhodobacterales bacterium
ATGATGGACTGGACCGATCGGCATTGCCGCCATTTTCACCGACGTCTCACCCGCCACGCGCTCCTCTACACCGAAATGGTCACCGCGCCGGCCCTCGTCCGCGGCGGCGCGACCCATCTTCTCGACTTCTCGCCCGCCGAGCACCCCGTCGCCTGCCAGCTCGGCGGCTCCGAGCCGGCCGAGCTGGCCGAAGCCGCCGCCATGGTCGCCGAGGCCGGCTATGACGAGGTCAACCTCAACGTGGGTTGCCCGTCGGACCGGGTGCAGTCGGGATGCTTCGGGGCGGTGCTGATGGAAACGCCCGATCTCGTCGCGGCCTGCGTCCGCGCGATGATGAACGCCCAGCCCTTGCCGGTTACCGTGAAATGCCGCATCGGGGTCGACGATCAGGACCCTGCCGAGGTGCTTCCGGACTTCATCGCACGCATCCGCGACGCCGGCGTCACCCGCGTCGCGGTCCATGCCCGCAAGGCCTGGCTCGAGGGGCTTTCGCCGAAAGAGAACCGCGACGTTCCGCCGCTCGACCACGACCTCGTCCTCGCGATGAAGCACCGCTTCCCGGACCTGCACATTTCCGTGAACGGCGGAATCGGCTCGCTCGACGAGGCCGAGGCCTTCCTCGCCCGGGGCTTCGACGGGGTGATGATCGGCCGCGCGGCCTATTCCGACCCCTTCGGCCTTCTCGCCCAAGCGGACGCGCGCATCTTCGGCGACCCGCGCCCGACGCTCTCCCGCGAGGCGGTGGCGTTGGCCATGCGCCCCTACATCGCCGCTCATCTCGAGGCGGGCGGGCGGCTTCACGCGGTCACCCGCCACATGCTGGGGCTCTTTGCGGGGGTCCCGGGCGCGCGGATCTGGCGGCGGATCCTCTCGGACGGTGCGCACCGGCCCGGCGCCGGGCTCGATCTTCTTGACGATGCGCTCTCGGCGGTCAGCGCGCAGGCGGCTTGATGAAAGCTTTCGACTGGCCGGGTCACCCGGCCTCGCGCCATCGCTGGACGCGGCCGGGGCCCCCGCCGGGGCTGCGCTCGAGGACCCGGACCGCGCGCTGGTGACGGTCAGAAAGACTCGCGGTTCGCCGGTGAGGAGGGTTTGGCGGACACGCCACCGCGGGTTGCGCTGCCCATCGCGGTCGTATCCATCTCCGCCGCCATAGCAGCAGCCCGGACCGTCGCCGAGACGGGCTGCCACCGGCGTCGGCGCTCCGCCGTGCATTCGTCTGCCCCGACGACGGGGCAGGGA
>CAZPPH010000437.1:0-1236 GCA_964588375.1 uncultured Rhodobacterales bacterium
CGCCATGGCTGCGGAAGAGCTATCCCCTTTTCAATCATTGACGCCGCCAGATCCACAAGCAGATCGAAGGCCCCGGAGTTTTCCTTTGATTTGTTGAGCAAAGCTGCCGCGGCATCTTCGCCAACCACAAGCACTCCGTCTGATTCGTCAGATCGTGACAGGCCGAGTTCGTGCCATAGGCGGGTCCAGTCCCTGCCCTGCTCAAAAATCATGGCGTTGGGCAAATCCTCGATCTCTATTGATGCCGTACGAACAGCATCCCAGAGTCCCGCGTCCCGTACTTCTTCGGCTGTTCTTGGGATCCAGCCGTCCCCTTCGTCGCCTGCTGCTCGGATTTTATTCATGTTGGGAGTCCCTTGCGCTAGTGCTTTGGTTGCCCCCAACCATGGGACCAGCCTCGCAGAACAAACCGAAAAAACAAGCGCAGTCCGCCTTCAGCCCGATGAACCAGACGGACGATCCTGAATGTAGGCTGAGCTGGCTCCCGTTTCGGCGGGACACTTTGGCATCGGCAAAAAGGCTCAGGTCTATAATTGAGCGGGCACAAATGTCTGAGATGGCGATCATTTTCAGTCGCGACCGTCGCCACCGCTGGTCCCCCACGGGAAGCTTCGGATCGTCGAGGAGACGCTGGAGGAAGCTATCAGCATCTCGGTCGTGGCCCGTCGGAATGGCGTCGCTCTGAACCTCCCGTATCATTGTCGTCGCCGCATGCCGGATGGAGGTGCGGTGGCCCTGTCCGAGAGCGACGACGGCGCTTTCGGGCAACGAGATCGCGACGATACCGATTAATCACGAGATACCCTGCATTTGCTGGACAAGCATTACTTCATCCACGGCATGTGGCTCAAAGTCTGAGCTTCGATGAAGATCTTTCAGCCCATAACAGAGGACGGTCCGCGTGACGACAAGGAGCCGGGCGGCCCCATCGTTCGTAAGGCATGGCATGCCACGTCCAGACGATCTCGTTAATGCCGGCGCGCCCAGTACGGATGTATTTATCTAATCTTGTGCCAGCATCTCGACGTCGAATGAGTTTCCTGGGAACCCGCGGCCTTCATCCTTTGCCGTTCCCCTCGGCGGCCTGTCGTGATTCTCGGTATCGTCCGACCGCCCATTGAACCAGCACTATAGCTGGCCTACCCCCTGAAAAGTGGTCCTCCCTGAAGTAGGCTTTCGACCCAGATGGAGGATCAAGGAATGCCCCAGAAGAAGCACAAGCCCGAAGAGATCGTC
>CAZPPH010000438.1:0-1232 GCA_964588375.1 uncultured Rhodobacterales bacterium
CGAAGGGATGCGTATGATAGTTTGCTGGCACACATCGTGTGCGGCTGACATGATGAAGTGGTTTGCCTCTACACCGGCGCAGCCCTGCAAGAACCTCACCCCGACAAATCGAAGACCCGTCATTCACTAACAATGGGGCGTGCCAACGGCCGATACAGCGAGTTGATATTCTCAGCCACCTGCATCGCCCGCTCTCTTCGTCGGAACGCCAAGTGCAAAGTCTCCGCCCGATGGTTCAGCCAGCGCCCCGTCTCCTGCCCGTGTGTGACGCCCAGGCTCTATATGGCTGCACCTCCCGGGCCTTTGTCACGAAGCTTTGGGCTGAAGGTCGGACGAGTCCGCACGCGGGTCTTCGAGGCCCGCGTGCGCAAACTCGTCGACGGGAACCCCAACCTCATGCTTTGCATTTCCGCGTTCCTGCGAGAGCGCGCCGAGATGGAAGCGTAACTCGCCGAGCTGCACCGGGCGCTTCTGCGCCTAGCGGCCAACGCCGAGTTCTACCGACGCTTCATGACCGTATCCCTTCGGCTTGGATCTCAAACTGCGCGGCCAGCGACAGAAGCGCCAACCGAGCGATCGCTGGCAATTCCAGTCCATCGTCGGGACTTCTCAGGCGCCGGACAGCGTCCACAACGTTCCTTGGTCTCTGTGCGGTGATCATCACGAATTCCGCCAGATGCGCGTTGATCACGTTGAGAATCATGGTTTTCTGCCACATCAAAAAATCTAGAGGACCGCCTGTTAATCTTCGATCTTCATAGGAACGAACCGGGTGTTCGTTTGTGTCACCGTCTCGCAGATCGCCTCGACTCCTTGGATCACGGCGGAGGCGTTCAGAAGCGCAACGATAGGCTGATCGCAGTGTGGATTGGCCATCATCTTGCACCGTTGCTTGAGGGCGTGTCCTGGGATGCTGTAGATGCCACCGCTCATGTATGCGCGCAAGGCAAACTGGAGCGATGCAGTACGTGAACAACGACTCCTTTCCGGAGCGGACTCAAAAGGTTAGACCCCGGGGCGATGTTACGTCCCGGGGTACAGATTATTGGCAGCGTTGAATTGATGAGTTTAGTGGGCTGCTCGAAAACCGCTATCTCAATGAATCAGCTTGGTTAACCCGGTCTTGATGGGCCGTGAAAAAAACTTCGCCAACATCAAGCCAGGCGATAAAGCCAGATGTCCGTTGTCAGATGATTTGGGCCACCGGAGACCGTGACGGTCAGGAGGGTCTG
>CAZPPH010000439.1:0-1202 GCA_964588375.1 uncultured Rhodobacterales bacterium
AAGGCCCCCACTGCGGCCGTTGGTGGTCCCAACATCTTGCGGCAGCTTACGACCATTCACGGTCACCGATACGACTTGTCAGGATGACGGATATTTCTCAGCGGAGATAACTATACCCCCCTCCCTGACCGAGCAGGGAATTTGGACGCGGAACAGGGAACACTTGAAATCTGCGCCCGAGCACGTGCTCGAACCGGCTTCAAACCCCGTACATCCGCTCCTGTTCCTGCCAATCGAGCGGGATCTGGAGACGCATCATCCGGCGCAAGGTGACCTCCGGCGCAAGCGTGCCATCGCGGATCGCAACCTGGATCTTCGGGGAGAGAAAGGCGAGCGGTCCGCGGGTGCGGATGAAGGCGTCGTGGTGACCGGCATCGCTGGCGACCTCGGAAAGCGGCCTTCCCTTGCGCACGGCGGAGGTCCAGCGGTGCGCAAGGGCAAGCGTCTTGAGCAGCACCGGGTCGGGGTCCGGATTCGGGGTGCCGATGACCAACTTCGCCTCGACGCCACGGCGGCGCAGATGCACCGGTGCGGAGACATGGATGAGATCCGGTGACAACGCTTCGGCCGGGAACCGCAACGTCTCCGCCAGCACCGCGGGATCAAGGTCGAGGCAGATCTTCCTCGGCGCGATGGTGCCGCGGGCGAGGATGCGGCGCAGCAGTTCCTGGTCGCGCGACCGGAGAGTGCGCACCAGATCGCGCATGGTGAGGAGGAGACCCGGATCTGCCCGTAGATCGGCCGAAGCAAGAAGCCGGTGCTCGGCCACGGCTTGCGCGATGTGGTCGGCAATCGCGCCGGCGATAAGTGCCTCGAGTTTGCGGCCCGGCAGGCGCCATCCGGTGGGATCGGGCCCATCGGTGATCAGTCGTTTCGAGGCTTAGTAGGTGTGGCGCTTGCCATCCTTGACGCTGTGGGTGGGGGTCAGGCGGTCGCCGGTCTCATCCCGGAGCAGCCCCGTGAGCGGTGCCGTCTCTGCATCGGAGCTGCGCCCCCGGTCCTATCAGAGAAACTCGGGTAGCGGTGGGGCAGGGGGCTGACTAGCGTCCCGTCATGGCCCAACCCAACCAGTTCAAGTGGTTCAAGACGAGCCCCGAGATCATCCGTCTGGCGGTGATGCTGTACGTCCGCTTCCCGCTTTCGCTGAGGAACGTCGAGGACCTGCTGCACGAGCGCGGCATCGACATCAGCCACGAGACCGT
>CAZPPH010000440.1:0-1197 GCA_964588375.1 uncultured Rhodobacterales bacterium
TCCCGCTTGATTGTGGGGCCGCTTCTTGAAGAGCTGCGGCTTCCGTTGGTGCCAGCCCTTGAGGGCGTCGTTAGGCGTCCTGCCCTGCAGGACGGATTGCGGTAGTTGACCGTTGTAGAGGCGGACGTAGCGCAGGATCGTCTGCTCTAGCTCCTCGCCGGAGCGGAAGCGGTGGCTCTGCAGGACATCCTCTATCCGACCGTTGAACCGCTCGACCATACCGTTCGTCTGGGGCCGCATTGGCGGGGCCAGGCGGTGCTCGATCCCAAGATCGGCGCGAAGCCAACCGCCCAGTCTTCTGCCCCAGCGGCCAACGGCCAGAGAGCGCCCGGCGCCCTGCCTTATCATCTCCGCGATCCCTCCGACATCGGTGACGAGCACTGGCGTGCCGCAGGCTAGCGCTTCGGCCGCCACTATCGGCATGTAATCGGCTCGGGTCTGCAGGACGAAGAGAAGCGCGCGCGAACATGTCCGCCAGCCGGGTGAGGTCGCGGGAACGTCGCCAGCCCCGCCGCCCATGGTCAGGCATTGGCGCGCATAGCCGCCGCCGGGGTCTTGCTCCGCCGACGGAACCGCGGCGTCTCAGAATCCGAGACGGCGGAGCGGGCCGATCACCCGGCGGAATACCACCGGCGGCAGGGCCTCCTTCAGCGCTCTGCGCCGCCGCTGGCGCGCCTCACTGACGTCCCCACTGCCCGGACGTGGCTTGAAGATCGTGGAATGCTCCATCCGCGTGTCGTCCCAAGTTGCGGTGTAGTAGTAGAGCGCGATCGACTGACGCGGCAGCCCGTCGGGGTGATTCACCGGCTCGGGGTTACCGTGCCAGGTGTCCGAGCCCGTTGAGAAGCAGCACATCCGGTTCTCGGTCGGCGCGAAGCTCGCGACCTTGGTCTTCATGCCCTTGTCCCAGACCTCGAACGAGCCGCCCCATTCTTCCTTCCAGGGCGGGTTGAGGTAGATCAGCACGTTGAGCCGCCGCTCGAGGCGCATCTTCTTGTGGACGTTGAAGTCGGCGTGGATGTTGAGATAGCCGCCGTTCAGCGTCTTGTGGATGCCCGCGCCGACGAAATAGGGGTCGGGGACGAGGCCGTCGATCCCCGTCATCTCCTCGAGAAAGCGGATGAAGGGGCGCGAGTTGAAGGCCTGGAAGAGGTTGCGCGAGTAGCGCGGCAGCCGGTCGGGGTTGTACTGCGACTT
>CAZPPH010000441.1:0-1195 GCA_964588375.1 uncultured Rhodobacterales bacterium
TCGGGGTCGAGCGGCACATAGGCACCGCCGGCCTTCAGGATGCCGAGGGCGGCGATCACGAGACCTTCCGAGCGCGCCATGTGCAGCCCCACCGGCTGGCCGGGCCCGACCCCGAGGGCGATCAGCACATGGGCGAGGCGGTTGGCCCGCGCGTTGAGGTCGGAATAGCTGAGCGTCGTGGCCTCGAAGGTGAGCGCCGCCGCCTCGGGCGTTTTCGTTACCTGCGCCTCGAAGCCCTGGTGCAGGCAGAGGTTGCGGGGAAAATCCGCATCCGTGGCGTTGAAGGTCTCCATGACCAGCCGCCGCTCGGCCTCCGGCAGAAGCGGCAGGTCGGCGAGCACGGCCTCGGGCGAAAGCCCCTCCATCGCGTCGAGAAGCCCCCGGAGCCGTGCTGCGAGAAGATCGGTCTCGGCGGCGGAGATCAGCGCGGTGTCGGCCTCGAGCCGGGGCGCGGCTTCTCCGGTGACGAGGGTGAGTGCCGCGCCCTCGAGCGGACCGGTCTCCGAGAGTGCGGCGAGGGGAGCGCTCCGCACGGGAAGGTTCGCGATCCGGGCGGGCAGATCGAAGGCCATGGGGCCCTTTTCGCCCGCGCGCCGCAGGTCGGCCTCGACGCGGGCGAGCGCGTTCCCCCAGCCCGCGCCGGCATCGAAGCGCACAGGAACCCACGGGGCCGCGATGACCCCCTCGCCGGGCATGTGAAGCGCGAGATCGACCGGCTCGCCCCCCGCCGCGGCGGCGATCACCGCCCCGAAGGCGGCGGCGATCTCGGCCTGACCCGCCTCACCGGGCAGGGTGAGGGCCACCGAATGGGCGCCCGGCCCCTCCCCGCGCATCGTCCAGGTCGCGGGGCGATAATCCTCGAGGCGCGCGCGCCAGGTCTTCTCGGCCCTAGCGATCTCGCCGGCCTCGTTCCCGGGCAGCGGGCCGGGGTCGGCGAGTTTCTTACCCATACGAAAAAGGCCCGTCGGGTCGAGCGGAGCGCCCATCGGGTCGGTCAGCCGGGCGAGCCTGAGCGTTCCGTCCGCGAAGGCCACCGTCAGCGCGCCTTCATCGACCCCCAGCACCTCGCCAGGGGCCCCCGCCCTGTCGGCGGGAAAGGCCGCGCCCACGAGGATGGGCCCCGTCTCGGTGAAGATCCAGGGGGACGCGACGGGGTTGTCGTAGCCGCCGTGATCGAGCGCGCGGACCAGCCGCA
>CAZPPH010000442.1:0-1193 GCA_964588375.1 uncultured Rhodobacterales bacterium
CCTAGGCTTGATCCACACAATTCGAGGAGGATCTCGTCATGAGAGTAGCTTTTGTGGCGCTGGCTTCGCTAATCGGTTCGGTAGCCAACGCGCAAGATACCGACACCCTGACCTACGAGATGTTCGAGACGGCCATACATCATGTAAACCTGCTGGACTGTCCGGGAGAGCTTTCAGGAGAGGGGCGCTTCTGCCGGATGACCATACACAACGATGCATTTCATGTGTTCGCATTCTCCGAAGAGGGCGAACAGCCGATGGTCGGCCTCAAAACGTGGTATGAAGACGAGATCGATATGACTTTTAAGTAGGGCTCGTTCACTCCTATCCGAAACACTCGGAGGTGCTCGGGAAGCCAGGCGCGTTCACCGGGCGCTTTCAGGTTCACCCTGCATGGCGACTGGTGGTGTGCTGTCGCTAGCGACTGCGACGAAAGTTCTCGTGCCCCGCGAGAACGCGCTCCACAGCCTCGGGGCCACCGCCATTTTGTTGAAAATAGAACCATGCCGCCGCTGCGAACCGGCTGGGAGCCATGAATAGCATCGCTTCGTTAAGTTCCTCGATCGTGGCCGGCAAGCTCACGTGCGCGTCGTTCAGAAACTGCGCCCGCACGCTCTCGGGCAGCATTTCTATCTGAATCGCATAGGCGAGGTATTCGTGCGCTGCCCGAGGCAGCGGGCGTCCCTCGAGAGTTTGGTCGAGATAGGCATGCGTCAGTTCGTGATGGATCAGACTTTCGAAAAGCACGGCCGCCGACACTACCGGGAAAGCACTTTCCGGCGGCGGGTTGTCTTCAAGGCACGGTTCCGAGAGGACTTGCAGCCTTTCCGCCTCGGCGTCGTAATACGCCATGCAGTACCCTGCGCCAAAATCGAGTTCTTCGGTAACCTCGATCAACAACGGTCTTTCATGCTCAAGGCCCAGTTCCCGAAGTCGGTGATCTGCACGGGTCACGGCCTTGCAGGCGCGCTCGGCCGCGGCCTTGTCGGCGGCTTCGGCGGTGATCTCCAGGCCGCCGCACCGAACTTGAGCCTGAGCCTCGGCATTCTTGGGCACCGAGCAAACGAGCACTGAGACAATGAGAATCCGGCATGTCCTCGCGATTTCGATCATTTATCCTACCCGATCTCATGGTCAACGCACGGGTAGCTGGCCGGTTCAAACACTCTGCCCCAGTCGAGACATTCGATGTT
>CAZPPH010000443.1:0-1192 GCA_964588375.1 uncultured Rhodobacterales bacterium
CGCGAACTGGGCCTGCCGGAGGGCGACATTTCCACCCTGGAGACCGACGAGACATGAGCACGATCGACAAGCCGAAACTCGACCATGCCCATGTGCTGGCGCTTCTGACGGACATGATCCGGATCCGGAAATTCGAGGACAAGTGCGCCGAACTCTACACGCAGCAGAAGATCCGCGGGTTTCTCCACCTCTACGACGGCGAGGAGGCGATCGCCGCCGGCATCATCCCGGTGCTCGGGGAAAGCGACCGTCTCGTCGCGACCTACCGCGAGCATGGCCACGCACTCGTGCGCGGGGTGCCCATGAAGAAGGTCATGGCCGAGATGTTCGGCAAGGCCGAGGGGTGTTCGGGCGGCCGCGGCGGGTCGATGCATATCTTCGACGCGGAGGCGAACTTCTATGGCGGAAACGCCATCGTGGGCGGTGGCCTGCCGCTGGCCGGCGGGCTCGGGTTCGCGGACCGATTGCGGGGAGAGGCCAACGTCACCGCCTGTTTCTTCGGCGAGGGGGCGGTCGCCGAAGGCGAGTTCCACGAAACCCTGAACCTCGCGGCCCTCTGGAAGCTACCGGTGCTCTTTGTCTGCGAGAACAACGGCTTCGCCATGGGGTCGGCCATCGCCCGCACAGAATCCATCTCCGATATCCACGAGAAGGCCGGCTCCTACGGTATCGAGGCCGTGCGCGTCGACGGAATGGACGTGGTCGCGGTCGAGGCCGCCGCGCGCAAGGCCATCGGGGCGATCCGCGAGACCGGCAAGCCCGCGTTCCTCGAATGCATGACCTACCGCTTCCGGGCGCACTCGATGTTCGACGCCCAGCTCTACCGCGAAAAGGCCGAGGTGGCGGAATGGCGCGAGAAGGGGCCGATCAAGCGGTTCCGGGACTGGCTTCTGGAAAACCGGCTCGTGCATCAGGAGGAGATCGACAAGATCGAGGAACGGATCGATGCCGAGATCGCCGAGGCGGTGGATTTCGCGGAGGCCGGCACATGGGAGCCGGTGGAGGACCTCGGGCGGCACGTCCTGGGCGAGGCCCCTCCGCCGCCCGAACCGGCGAAGCCGTCCGGCCAGACGGTCGAGACCACCTACCGCGAGGCCGTGAAGCAGGCGATCCGCGACGCGATGATCCGCGACGAGCGGGTATTTCTCATGGGCGAGGACGTGGGCGCCTACGGCGGCTGCTACGCCGTCTC
>CAZPPH010000444.1:0-1186 GCA_964588375.1 uncultured Rhodobacterales bacterium
ACGATGAATCGATCGGGCTCTGAAGTCCAGATTTTGCAGATGTATTCGTAGGGCGTCAGACCGCTGAGCGTCTTTAGACGACGCGCGTAGTTGTAGGCATCAATGAAGTCGTCGAGGTGTCCACGAAGCTCGTCGTGGCTGCCGTAGTGGTATCGCTTGACGGTGGCGTCCTTGATCGTGCGGTTCATCCGTTCAACCTGGCCGTTGGTCCATGGATGGTTGGGCTTGGTCAGCCGATGCTCGATCCCGTTGGCCTCGCAGATCATGTCGAAGCGCATCTGCCGGGAAAAGGCGGTGTTGCGGTTCCGGGGCTGCTCAGCGAACTGGATGCCGTTATCGGTCAGGATCGTGTGGATTCGGTAGGGGACCGCTTCGAGCAGGTGTTCCAAGAACTCCCATGCGGTGCGCCTGTCTGCCTTCTCCACCAGTTGGCTGACCGCGAACTTGCTGGTGCGGTCGATTGCCACGAAGAGATAGAGCTTGCCCTCGGCGGTCTGCACCTCGGCGATGTCCATGTGAAAGAAGCCGATGGGATAGCGCTTGAAGCGCTGGCGCTTGGGTTTGTCCCCTTCGAGATCCGGTAGCCGCGAGATGCCATGTCGCTGTAAGCAGCGATGCAGCGCTGACCGCGTCAGGTGCGGGATCGAAGGCTGAAGAGCATAGAGGCAATCGTCCAAAGGCAGCAGTGTGTGCCGACGGAACGCAACCACCATCGCCTCCTCGGCATCGCTGAGAACGGTCGATCGCGGTTCCTTTGGGCCCGTCTTGCGATCTTCGACCGTCTCACGCTTCCGCCACTTCGCGACCGTCTTCGGATTGATAGCGAGCTCCCGGCTCAGCGCCGCGGTCGAAGCTTGCGATCGCTGTATTGCTGCTCTGACGGCGTGCGTGGTCGTGGCGCTGCCGTGACGAACTTGTCCCATAGTGCTTCCTTCCATTCCATCGAATGAATCACACCATCAAAACGTGGGATCAAACACTGTTTCGGACCCTGCCGACATCGGCGAAGTTCTGGCCGAGATCGATGGCACCTGCGAACGGATTGGCTTCGAGGCCGGCCCCTTGTCGCAGTGGCTCTACAATAGGCTCGCCAGCGCTGGTCTCGCCATAACCGGGTCCCATGTGTGGACATATATGGACCCCGCCTGATTGCAACGGTCTGGTTGGATCTGGTTCGGCGAACACG
>CAZPPH010000445.1:0-1175 GCA_964588375.1 uncultured Rhodobacterales bacterium
GCGCCGCCGGTGCCCTTCTGGCGGTAGATCTTCTTCGTCGAGTAGCTGGTCTCGGAGCGGGTCTTGACCTTGTGGGTTCCGGCCTGCGCCTTGTTGCGCTGCCAGCGAACCACCCGGTGCAGGATGTCGGCGCGCGGCTCGAGATCGAAGACCTCGTCCGCGAGATCGACCGAACCGGCCTTCTTGCCGCTGAGGCTGATCACGTCGCGTTTCATTGCTCGCCATCCTTCTTCTCTTCGGCCGCGCCGCTGGCGTCGTCCGACTTGTCGGCCTCGATGTCCGCCTCGGCTTCCTGGAGCGCGGCTTCCTGCGCCGCGGCCTCCTCGGCGAGACGCGCTTCCTCGGCGGCCTTTGCTTCGGCTTCCGCTTCGGCGGCAGCTTCGGCGGCGGCCTTCTCGGCTTCCTTTGCGGCCGACTTCAGAGCCGCCGGAAGAATGACGTTCTCGGGCACCGCTTTCTTCACAGCGTCCTTGATCGTCACCCAACCGCCCTTCGAGCCGGGCACCGCGCCCTTGACCATGATGAGCCCCCGGTCGGCGTCCGTCCGCACGACCTGGAGGTTCTGCGTGGTCACGCTGGCCGCTCCCATGTGGCCGGCCATCTTCTTGCCCTTGAAGACCTTGCCCGGGTCCTGGCACTGGCCGGTCGACCCGTGCGAGCGGTGCGAGATCGAGACGCCATGCGAGGCGCGCAGGCCGCTGAAGTTGTGCCGCTTCATCGCACCCTGAAAGCCCTTGCCGATGCTCGTTCCCGAGACATCGACGAACTGGCCCTCGAAATAGTGGTTCGCGGTGATCTCCTCGCCGACCTCGATCAGGTTATCGGGGTCGACACGGAATTCGGCGATCTTCCTCTTCGGCTCCACCTTGGCCAATGCGAAATGTCCGCGCATCGCCTTGGAGGTGCGCTTTGCCTTGGCGGAGCCCGCGCCGAGCTGGACGGCCGCATAGCCGTCCCTCTCGGGTGTCCGCTTGGCGACCACCTGGAGTTTGTCGAGCTGAAGAACGGTCACGGGAACCTGCTTCCCGTCCTCCAGGAAGAGCCGGGTCATGCCGACCTTCTTTGCGATCACACCGGAGCGCAGCATCATCCTACCCTCCTCAGACCTTGATTTCGACATCGACGCCGGCGGCGAGGTCGAGCTTCATCAGCGCGTCCACCGTCTGCGGCGTGGG
>CAZPPH010000446.1:0-1168 GCA_964588375.1 uncultured Rhodobacterales bacterium
CGAGGCGGATGAGCGTGCGCTCGATCACCGCCATTTCGGGGGCGTTCGAGGCCGAGTGAAGGGTGAGGTCGGCGTCCATGATATGGCCAAAGGGCCATTTTGAGCCGAGCCCCAGCTTCAGAGAGCAAGATCGGAAGCAAAGGAGGGTCGCAGGATTTCAACCTAAAATTGTATTTGGCTTCGTTCTGCAGAAATCAGGCAATCCTCCAGAGCCCTTGCGCGCGACTTCTCCGCGCGGCGCCGATAGCCACGAATGCTGCGGATTCGACGAAGCAATGCTGAGGGCCGGTTCGGGTTGGCAAGCTTCAGAAATTTCGCGATGGCCAGAAACTCGTGATCCTCATCCTGCCTGAAGCTACCTATAATCCAGTCCAAGGCGGCTTCATCCGCCAGATCGAGGCCATCACCGCCCAGAGCATGTTGGTCGAACGCACCCCTCTTCTGAAAAACCTTGACGATCTTTTCGAGGCACTCACCCTCCGCCTCTCGCGCCCGCGCGACCGCCTTTTGGGCTCCTGTTTTCCCTTTGCGATCGATTGCCGGTACCGGCGGAACGACTGACAGACTTGGAGGCGCGTTCAGGCGATTTCCTATCGCTCGTCGTGGCTGTTGAGCCGATTTTGTGAAGGCCGGTGTCAGTGCCCTCCTGAAATACGGTCCCATCCTGGTCAACGTACTGCTGGCCAGCTTTGACGTAATAGCCCGGCACCTCCTGACCATACTCTTCTTCGAGGTCAGCGATGTACTTCTCTGGATCCGAAATATCCTTCACATCACCTGGGTAGTCTTCGACCTTCACCGTCGTGTCGTCGGCCAGCTCGTACATGACGAAGGAAATCCTATAACGCAGCGACGCCTCAGGATCGGTCGAAACCGACATCCTAATGATCGACGCCACGTACCTGAAGACCCACCGGACGGCCTCGAGATCTAAAGGAATCCTTGACAAGGTTTCGGAGCCCGGACGCCGTTGACAAAGATATGTTTTAAGTTGCACGTAAGTTGCACGCTTGAAGAGGGGGAATTTTTTGTAATGGATGAGAAAAAATCGCGAGCCGGACGCGTCAGCATCATTTTTGCTTTGGCCGCTCTCACACTATCCGCATGCACGAGCTCCGAGGTCGACAGGGTTCTAGCCGAAGGAGGCGAAGCGTTCCCAGAGGACTTT
>CAZPPH010000447.1:0-1167 GCA_964588375.1 uncultured Rhodobacterales bacterium
TCACACCACGTCTTCGACCGCCGCCACGCCGGGAAGCGACTTCAGCGCCGACTTGATCTCGGGCGTCATCGGCCAGCCGTCGCCAAGCTCGATGTCGACCTCGCCCACGGGCACGCCAATCGGCGCGATGCGCAATTCGCCCCGGCCCTTCACCGCGGCGTCGTCGCGGTAGCGGTCGAGAAGGGCCTTCACCGAAATCGCGCCCTCGGGCGCGTCGATGAAGACCCGCACCGACATGTCCCCCGCATCGGCCACGACGCCGTCGAGCGGCGCGACCGAGCGCGCGACGGGGTCGAACCCGCCATCGTTGAACCGCGCCTCGAGGGTCATCACGACCCGGCTCGTCTCCTCGAAGACCCGCCGCGACGTCTCGAAATCTTCGGGAAAGAGCGCCATGCCGGAGACGGTGAGCGTCGGGTCCGAAATGGTCATCCGGAAGAACCGGGTGCCGCGGCCCGACTTCCGGTCCTGAAGGGCCGAGACCATCACGCCGACCCTTCCCACCGCGCCGCCGTCACGTTCGGCCTTGTCGCGAAGCTCGGCCAGGGTGAGGCATTTCTTGCGCTTCAGGGGGGCCAGATAATCGTCGAGGGGGTGGCCGGAGAGGTAGAAGCCCACCGCCTCGTGCTCCGCCTCGAGCCGGTCCGCCGAGAGCCAGTCGTCGGCGGGCGAAAGCCGCGGCTCGGGCAGGTCGTCGCCGGCCTCGCCGAAGAGCGAGACCTGGGCGGAGGCGCGCTGGTCGTGGATCGCCGCGGAATAGGCGGTGAGCGCGTCGAGGCTTTCGAAGACCCGGCGGCGGTTGGGGTCGAGCACGTCGAAGGCCCCGGCCCGGCTCAGCATCTCGAGCGGGCGCTTGCCGATCCGGCGGAGATCGACCCGGCGGGCGAAGTCGAAGAGCGAGACGAACGGCTTTCCGGTTCTGGCCGCGCCCCGGACCTGATCGGGGGTCTCGTGCGGCCGCTCGGGCCCTTCCGAGCGGGGTCCCGGCTCTCCGGCCGGGACGCGGCGGGCCTCGGTCACGAGTTTCATCGCCTCGACACCGACGTTCTTAAGCGCGCCCAGCGCATAGACGACCTTGCCCTCCGAGACCGAGAACAGCGCCTCGGAGCGGTTGACGCAGGGCGGCACGATCTCGATGGCAAGGCCCCGGCGCACCTCCTCGGCATA
>CAZPPH010000448.1:0-1165 GCA_964588375.1 uncultured Rhodobacterales bacterium
CATTCATGCGCACCCTTGCTCCCGCCGTTCAGCGACGCGGTGCGCGCAGAGCGCACACCCTACGATGTGTGAAGCGCACCCTACGCTCGCTTATTCACCGTTCTTGAGCGACCAAGCTTCTCCGTATCCGTTTGAGGATGGACGGCCCTCTCATTCTGGGAAAAGCCCCCGCGGTCCTTCTGGCGTCCGGTAAGTCCTCGTACCCGTAGCTGCGCAGCAGGGCTCCCGCAATTTCTCCAGCTTGTCGCCACTGACGGTCCGATACGCCCGAAACGTACTCGTCATCCCTAGTGATCCCAGCCTCGCTGCTCCGGCGCATTCGATTCCCGCCTATGTTGTGGCTCTCCCTCTCGGTCCAGTCCAGCGTGATGTCTGCAATTGGTTCTACGTCGAGAAATGCGAGTAAATTCCCAACAGTGCCCCGCGGATCCGCCACAAGATCCTCATAGCGTATGCGAATATAGTTTTCCGAAAGTCTTGCGAGGGCCTCGACTTCCAAATTTTCTTTCTTCCAACGCTTCATCCAGACCCGAAACGACCGCCCCTTCCGGGTGTTGCTATACGCCACAGCACGTCCGTCGCGCACCAAGTGAATGATCCGAAGGTCAAATCGATCGCGGGGCAGGTCAAGAATGCTGCGTAGGCGTTGCGTCGACTTGCTACTGTCAACGATAACTCCTTCCCGGGTTCGCGCCGCGAGTTCGGTAAATGTAGCGTCGGTTATTTCCTTATAGCCTTTATGCCCAAGTTTCATCGCGGCAATATCAAGGCCTCTGCCTTCAAGCGAGTCTAGGACCGACCCCCATAACGAACATGCCTGCAATCTCTCGCCGCAAGTGCACCGTCCATCTGCGAGAATGCCCCGATAAACCTTGTCGAGCATGCTCAACTCGCCGAAGCTCTCGACCCCTTGCTGGCTGCCGAGAAGAAGGTCAGTGAGCGTGGAGCCGCTGTGACCCAGCCCGGCGATGTACGCGATGATGATTTTTTTCTGTCTCAATTCAGTGCCTTCTTCCCCTCAACAACTACTTGCCTTCACTGAAAATTCAGCAAAGTGATTAGTCGAGAGTTGGACATGGTGAGTTGCGCCGAAGCCAGCCGTCAACTCTATGGGTTCTTTCACCTGAGTGTTTGCCGTGAAACACCGTCGTCCATCAAACCAACC
>CAZPPH010000449.1:0-1163 GCA_964588375.1 uncultured Rhodobacterales bacterium
CCGGCTTCTTTCCCCAAATCTTACCATGAACTTAACCTACTTATGCTATGGTTCTCCAAATGTAAGCCAAGGGATGATTTTGTGCCCAAGCTTTTAGATGAAACTCCCTTAAATGGGTTGAAGTGTTCAGCGAGGCGCGATTATTGATAAATGTCAAGAAAGTTGTGACATTTTTTGTGATTTTCCTCGGGAGCAGCCTGCGTTTTTGCTTGTGTGGAATCCTTTTGAATCTATTTTAAGGATTTCTTTTACATTGCAGATGTTGAGGCTTTTTCAACTCCCAAAATGTAAAGAACAACCACTAATGCTATGGTCACAATAATTTAATAAACCGCTTTCATGAATTAATTTTTAAAGCCCATATTCAATCTCAAGTTTTCCTTATATGGATTAAAAGCCCAATTGATTATGCCGTTCAATGTCCATCAATAATCAAAGAGTCTTTCTCGATTTTTATGTCAAACTTATAGTTCAATGAGGCTCCATTTGTATAATAACCAAAGCAATTATTGAGTTTTAAACTATCTTTTTGATAAAGCAATATTTTATAACATCCATCACTTTTGTTGCTCTCATCAAATAATATTTTCCCATTGACTATACTTTTACTTTTAACATTATAAAATAATGTTGGCTTGTTCACCGATGTAAATACTTTTATACTATCATATAGATTTCCTGAATTGTTGATAATTGTGATTTTTGGCTCTTTTCTATGAAAGCAAGAAACTATTAACAAAAATAAACTTGATATAACTAATTTGTTTTTCATAAAACTATTGGTTAGAAGGGATTAATTGAGAATTATACGTTGCCCGATAATCTTCATTAGTGCCCAAAGCCGGATGTAAATTTGACAAGTACCTCAATTCACCATTTACCATGGCGTCCTGAATGCTTTCAGTTAAAGAATCGTAACCGTCCGATAGCCAGTTTCTTTTGTTCCTGCCCACAGCATTGTTGAACAAGTCCATTTGTACTTCTTTAAAATAATTTGGGTAATTCAGTGGTGCAGGTTTATCTTCATGTGCAGTTGCCAAATCTTCTGCCAATGTGGGCCCCAACAAAATGGCATTTAATCCATTAAAGTAGGCATGCCTTAAAGCGTCCCCTTTTCCATTATATAAAGAATTAGGATAAAGGTCTTCTGATACCCATGTTGC
>CAZPPH010000450.1:0-1154 GCA_964588375.1 uncultured Rhodobacterales bacterium
TCCTGCCGGACACATCCGCCGTCGCGGATCCTTTTTCAGATTTGCTCGATCATCCTTTCACTCCTTCAGATTTCAGGCCGCCGTCGCGCTGGCGATGCCCGCGCGGCTCGTCTGGAATTCCGTTCCATCGGTCCAGAGCCGGTGCAGGATCACCGCAAGGCGCCGCGCGACCGCGATCTGTGCCCGACGCATTCCCCGCCGCTGGGCGACCTGCATCCCCCATCGCCTCAGCCAGTTCCAGGATCGGACCCTGCACAGCAGGACGGTGGCAGCTTCGCAAAGCAGGGAACGTACCATTCGGTCACCGCAGCGCGTGATCCGGCCGTTCCTATCAGTCTCCCCGGACGCATATTTACGCGGTGTCAGGCCAAAATGTGCTCCGAGCAACGATGCCTTCGTGAACCGGCTGGGGTCTTCGACGGCAGTCCGATACGCCAGCGCTGTTACCGGCCCCACCCCCGGCACGCTCATCAACCGGCGGCAGACAGGATCCGACTTGGCGACAGCCAGCACCTGCCGATGCAGATCTGCCAGCCGCGCAGCCACTTCAGACCGCACCCGCAGGATCGCCTCTGCAGTCTCTTCGAGAACCGCTATGTCAGAGATCAGTTCACGCACCCGGTCTTCAAAACGGCCGACCGCGATACGCCCGACCTTCAGGCCGAAGGCCTTCAGAATACCGCGGAGATGATTGTCCAGCGTCGTGCGCGTCTTCACCAGCATGGCCCGGCTGCGCAGAAGCGCCCGTAGCTTGTGGGTGTCCCGGCTCTTGACGTGAACGGTCCGGTACCAACCAGCCTGCAACGCCCAGGCGATATTCATGGCATCGATCCGGTCCGTCTTCACCGGCATCGCCGTAGTAGCATTCTTCAGATGGCGTGCATCCAGGCAAACAACCGGCAGGCCCTGTTCGCGCAGACCGTCGTAGAGCGCCGGCGCCAGCGACCCCGCCTCGAGGCCAACCAGCTCGAAGTCCAGACCCAGCCCCAGCAACCAGACGCCGATCGTCTCGGGTTCAGAGACGACACGGCCCTCCTTAACGACGCGACGGGACCCGTCCACCACGCAAATCGACGTCTCCTTCAACGAGACATCCAAGCCCACGTAATACTTCATCGCCAGTCCTCCTTCCGGATACGAACTCATGGATCAAA
>CAZPPH010000451.1:0-1145 GCA_964588375.1 uncultured Rhodobacterales bacterium
CTGCCATTTCCGGCGCAATTCGCCAGAGTGCTCTGCAGGCGCATTTTGCGTGAGGTGTTGCCGGAATCGAGTTGGAGGTCAGCGGGCCGGAAAGCCGAGCAACTTGCGCTGCTCCTGCCAGCAGAGCGGCAGATCGTCGAGGTCGCGCAACCGCTTCGCGGTGAGCGCACGCGGCTGGCGCCCCTCGAGGATGGCCGTGGCGATGTCCGGCGCGAGCCAGGCGAGCGGCAGGATGCGGCTGACCGCCCCTTTACGAAGCCCCTCCCGCGTCGTGATCTCCGCGGCCGTCGTAGCTTCGCCGGCGAGAAGCTCGGCCATCCAGCGCCGCGCATCGGCGACGAGCGTGATGAGGTCGGGATCGCGCCGCGGCGCATCGCCCGGGCGGATCACGATCGGTCGGGCCCGGCCGTTCTGGTGCCTCGCGTATGGGATCTCTAAGCTGGCGGACAGATCCGTCGCGTCGTCCGCGCCTTCCATTAACGGCGCGATGTCGAGGGTGATCCGCAGTGCTGCGGGTGCAAGATCGATCTGCCGGACGATGTCGTGCAAGCAGGCGACCCGCTCGTCCTCCGCTTCGGATGCAAGCTTCGTTGCGATCTCCGCGATGCGTTGCCGGTTCAACTGCGCCGGTGCCTGGGCTGTGACTTCCCGCAGCCGATCGAGCAGCCATGCCCGATCCGCAATCTTCCCGGCGATGGCTTCCGCCACTGCATGTTCGAGTGCCTGCGCCGGAAGACGCGTGACGGGCTGCGGATCCTGCTCTTCCGGCCGGCTGACATAGTAGCAGTAGCGCTTCGTGCGGCGCGTGCCGCCCTGCATCACCGCCCGCTGGGCATAGGTCGTCCTCATCGGCCGGCCGTGCGCATCGATGAGGATCCCGTCGAGGCAGCGTTGCGCGCTGCCGCGGCGCCCGGCGATCCGGCCCCCGCCCTGCGCATCGAGCTGCGCCTGGGTCTCGGCCCAGGTCTCCTCGTCCACGACCGCCGCGTGGAGCCCGTCGAAGACCTCCCCGCCCTGGCGGACCTTGCCGGCATAGAGCGGGTTCCTCAGGAGATGATAGAGCGCCCCGCGCGAGAAGGCCGCGCCGCCTGTGACCCTGCCATGGCGGTCCACCCGGCGCCGGCTCACGATCCCCAGCGCATCGA
>CAZPPH010000452.1:0-1139 GCA_964588375.1 uncultured Rhodobacterales bacterium
GGTTTTGATCAGGAACTCCGTTGGGGAGAGGTATCCGAGCGCCGAATGCGGGCGCTCGGTGTTGTAGTGATAGCGCCAGCGGCCGATTTCTTCGCGGGCATGGCGAAGGGATCGGAACCAGTGCAGGTTCAGGCATTCATCCCGGAACTTGCCGTTGAAACTCTCCACGAAGGCGTTCTGGACGGGCTTGCCCGGTTCGATGAAGCGCAGCCGCACGCCAGTTCGTTCCGACCAGTCGAACATCGCCTTGCCGGTGCCTTCTGGGCCGTTGTCCAGGATGATCTCCTCAGGCAGGCCAACGCGTAGCGCCAGGTCATCGAGGAACCGTGCAACGCGTGCTCCGGGGATCGATACATCGACGATCTGGCCAGGACAGAACCGGCTGTGATCATCGACGATGTTCAGCACGCGGAACCGCCGGCAATCGGCTAGCTGGTCACTGACGAAATCCATCGACCATCGCTGCATCGGCCGTTCCGGCACTTGCGGGGCGACTCGGTCGCGCCGGGGCAGCTTGCGCCGCTTCTTCGTACGCACTTGCAGGCCATGCTCGGTGTAGAGGCGGTAGGTGCGCTTGTGGTTCACGACCAGCCCCTCGCGCCGCAGCATGGCGTGCAAACGTAGATAGCCGTAGCGCCGGTTCTCCGACGCCAGCTCTTTCATGCGCTTGATTGCAGCGGCATCGTCCTTCGGTAATGGCCGGTACTGTTGCACCGACCGTGCCAAGCCGACGATCCGGCAGGCCCGCCGTTCGCTCAGGCCGATCTCGCTCATCAGGAAACCCACAGCTTTGCGCTTGGCCATGGGCGTCACCAGTTTTTTGCCAGCAGTTCCTTCATCGACGACATGTCCAGCATCTGATCCGCCACGATCCGCTTGAGCTTGGCATTCTCGATCTCCAGCTCCCGCAGCCGCTTGGCCTCGGATGCATCCATGCCACCGTACTTCTTCCGCCAGGTATAGAACGTGGCGGTGCTGATCCCGTGGCGCCGACAGATGTCGTCCGTCTTGGCGCCGGCCTCGCTTTCCTTAAGCACGCCGATGATCTGCTCTTCAGTGAAACGCTTCCGCTTCATGGGTCTTCCTCCTTCAGCAATTCAAAGGTGGAAGATTCCAGTTCGCAATGGCCCGGATATCGG
>CAZPPH010000453.1:0-1139 GCA_964588375.1 uncultured Rhodobacterales bacterium
CAATTTGAGTTCAATGAGATGAACGTGATTTCACGAACGTTCTTGCGTGACTTCTACACCGCGCTAGAAGACTTCGTTTTTTATCGGCTCCGAAGTGATGGCCTGATCCCGCTGGGTAAGTACGACGCCAGGAATGAAATCTTCAAATTTCAAAATATCATCGCGATCTCTCCAATGTATGCAGGAAGAGAAAACACTTTCGTCATTGAGAACCCCTGGCGATGACCTCTCCTGTCCTCCTTCTGATCTTCAACCGTCCCGATACGACCGCAGAAGTCTTCGCGGCGATCCGTGAGGCGAAGCCCGAGCGCCTCTACGTGGCGGCTGACGGGCCGCGTGCCGACCGGGAGGGTGAGGCGGAACGATGTGCAGAGGCGCGGCGGATCGCGCTCGAGGTGGACTGGGGCTGTGAGGTTCGGACGCTGTTTCGCGACGAGAACGTCGGCTGCCGCCGAGCCGTGAGCGGCGCCATCACATGGTTCTTCGAGTACGAGGAAGAGGGAATCATTCTGGAGGACGATTGCCTGCCGCATCCGTCCTTCTTCCCCTACTGCGAGGCACTCCTCGAGAGATATCGGGATGATCCGAAGATCATGTGCATCACCGGAAACAACTTCCAGGCAGACATGAAGAGGTGGCCCTACAGCTACTACTATTCGATCTTCAACCATTGCTGGGGCTGGGCCAGCTGGCGGAGGGCATGGCAGCTCTACGATGGGGAGCTCAAAGGTTTTGACCCCGAAACCGCGCCGTACATGCTCGACAACCTGTGTCACGTACATGGGTTCGGCGATCATTGGGCGGGAATCCTCGATCGCGTAAGAAACGGCAAGATCGACAGTTGGGCCTATATCTGGACGTGGTCTTGTTTTCGGCATGGTGGGCTGACGTGCACACCAAAGGTCAATCTCGTCTCCAACATCGGGTTCGGCGATGGCGGAACACATACGACGGCAAGCACATCTCCGTTGGCCAGCATGGAAACCTCCGAATTGACGGGGCCATTGCGGGCTCCACCCGAAAGGAAGCCTGCAGAAACCTTCGACCAGTATGCCGCTCAGAACCATTTCGGGATCGGCAAGCGACGCGTGTTCAGATCGATCAGAAACAGGTTGCGCAGACTGGTCCGATCTCTCCGA
>CAZPPH010000454.1:0-1137 GCA_964588375.1 uncultured Rhodobacterales bacterium
ACCCTCTCCCAGGCCCTGCTGCTCGGGGCGATGGTGCTCGGGGGCTGCGCGGGATCGACGTCCGGAGGAGCGAAGATCCTGCGCGGCATCATCGGCTGGCGGGCGGCGATGAGGGAGGTCCGCCTGGTCTTCAGCCCGAACTCGGTGATCGCGGTCGTGGCGGGGCGGGAGGCGGTGCCCGAGGAGTCGGTGCGCAGCGTGGTCGCGCTGCTGGTCCTCTGGTTCCTGGCCTGGGGCCTGGGCGCCCTGCTGCTCTCGATCGGCGACTTCGGCATCGTCACCGCGGCGACGGCGTCGATCGCGACGCTCTCCAACATCGGACCGGGGCTGGGGCCCGTCGGGCCGGCGGGCAACTTCGCGTTCTTCGCCCCGTGGCAGAAGCTCGTGATGGTGCTGCTGATGTGGCTCGGGCGTCTGGAGTTCTTCGCTCTGCTCGCGCTCTTCCAGCGTCGCTTCTGGCGTCCTTGAGCGGAGGCGGTCCTCCGAGTCGGCGCGGGCCGCGTCTCGCGGCCGGAGGGTGCCGCAGCCGCGTCCGGACCTCCTCCGCCGTGTCTGCTCAGCGCCCGGGTCGGGCCTCCCGCTCCCGGGCGGCCCGCGCCTCGAGCCGATGTCGGCGGACCTGCTCCCGGTAGATCCAGCGCAGCAGCCGCGCGCGATCCTGCTCTTCGAGCCCGATGAACTCGACGCCGGTCCCGGGCCGCGGCGGGCGTCCCGAGGCGCCCTCCTGGCCGCGCACGATCCGCGCGGGAAGCGCGAAGCCGCTCGTCCCCGGCAGCTGGAAATGACAGACCACGATCTCGTCGGTCTCGAAGGCGTCGGTCGACTTGAAGCGGAGTCCGCCTGCCGAGACGTCGAGCAGCTCGGCGACGCTGGCTCTCGGCAGCGGGCTCGGCTCCCGGCCTTCGCCGTTCTTGCGTCGGGCGCGGCGCCGGGGTCGGGATCGCGCGTCGGACGATCTCGAAGGGGGGGCGCTCGCGGAGCCGACGTCTCCGTGATCGTCGGGCGCGTCGGGCCGACTCGTGCGGACGACCCGGACCGTCATGCCCTGGGCCGAGATCCGCACGAAGGATCGCTCCTGGACCCGGGACCAGAGGGGCTCGAGTCGCAGGGCGAAGGTGGCGGGCGCAAGCTGAACCG
>CAZPPH010000455.1:0-1132 GCA_964588375.1 uncultured Rhodobacterales bacterium
CCATGCGTTCCTCCAGCCGGATCATCTCGGCCATGGCGCGCTTGAGCTTTTCGCTCTCGTCTCCCAACTCACCCAGATCGGCGAAGACGCGCTCGCTGGTTTCGATCTGCGCCTCGGCATTGGTGACGACCGCGCGCAGGTGCTCGACAATGCTGCCGATATCTTCTTCGCCCGCGTCGGCGCGGCGGGCCTCGAGATCGGAGACGGCGCGGCGGGCGGCGTCGAACCAGGCTTGCGACAGGCGCGGCTCGGCCTTGGCGCTTAGCATGGCGGAGCGTTCCAGCCGCCTTATACGCCCGGTCAGGCTGTCGATCCGGTCGCGCAGGTCGCCTTGGATCGTGACGATATCGGCATTGACTGCAACGACGCGCGCTAACACCTCATCCAGTTCTTCCATCAACCGACAGACCCGGTCGAGAAACAGGTTGAGATCGCGTGCCAATACGCCGAATTCATCGGCGGTGCGGATCTCGGCCCGGTGGGTCAGCCCGCCATAGGCGCGCGCAAGGTTGCTGACCACGGCGCGCAGGCCCAGAAGCGGCTCCAGCCGGGCGCGCAGGATGAGGAACAGCAGGAAGGAATGCAGCACGATCTTGCCAAGCGACAACAGGCCGGTCAGGCGCATGTCCTCGGCCCATTGGGTGAAATCGGTGGCGAGGTCGCGGCGCACGGTGACCTCACCCAAAACGTCGCCGACATTGGCCTCGGTGTGGCAGGCCAGGCAGAACGGTTCTGCGGTGACGGCGACATGGCCGAGATTGTGCGTGGCGTCGGGCCAGTCGCCCTGCGGGATGCCCTCGGGGGTAAAGTCGAATCCCTCCTCAATCGAACGGATGGTGACGGGGGCCGGGGTGATGGCGATGCGGTAGCCCAGATCGTTCCAGTTGCGCTCCAGGATCGGGTAAACCGTGCGCGCCGCCACCGGCCCGCCCTCGTTGCGCATGATCGAGCGCACGTTATCGGCGATGCCCTCGGCCACCCCCTGCGTGCGTTCAGGGCCGGAGACGCGGAAGCTGTAATAGACCAGCGCCGCCTTGAGGGTGAATTCCAGCACCGTGACCGCGATCAGGATCACGAAGAAATCGCGGATCATGTGGATGAGGAAGGACTGATCGAAACGTCCGATCAGGGG
>CAZPPH010000456.1:0-1120 GCA_964588375.1 uncultured Rhodobacterales bacterium
CAAGCGCAACGGTTGATCTGAAGGCCGCGATTTCGTCGGCCATGGCTTCGGCGGGGGTTCTCCATCCGAGGGTTTTTCTCGGGCGGTTGTTCATCAGTGCTGCGACATCGTTGAGCCAGGTCTGGCTGACGTCGCTCAGGTCGGTGCCCTTTGGCATGAACTGGCGCAGCAGGCCGTTGGTGTTCTCGTTGCTGCCGCGCTGCCAGGGCGCGTGCGGGTCGCAGAACCAGATGTCGATCCTCAGCCGCCGCGCGAGGTCCGGGTGGCAGGCCATTTCGGAGCCGCGGTCGTAGGTCATGCTCTTGCGCAGGGCGGCGGGCAGGCGCTTCATCTGGCGGGTGAAGCTGTCGAGAACCGCATCGGCGCCGTTCCCGGTCATCTTGCACAGAACGACGAAGCGGGTCTTGCGCTCGACCAGCGTGCCGACGGAGGAGCGATTGAAGGCCCCCTTGACGAGATCACCCTCCCAGTGCCCGGGCACCAGCCGCGCCTCGATCTCCTCGGGGCGATTGATGATGCGCAGGGAGTCCGGGACCATGGCGCTGCCTGCCAACGTGGTGCGCCGACGGCCGCGCACAGGCTTTGCCTGTCGCAGGGCTTCGACCATCGCGGCCTTCAAGCCGCCGCGTGGCTGGGCGTAGATTGCAGCATAGATGGTCTCATGGCAGACGTGGGCCTCAGGGTCATCGGGCTTCATGCGCCGTAGTCTTTGCGCGATCTGCTCGGGAGACCAGCGGCGATACACGAGGTGTTCGTGAACGAACCGATGAAGGGCACCGCCTTCGATCAGTCTTCGCTTGCGGCGACAGCGCGCCCGACGATCGTCATACACCCGCCGCGCCACCGACGGACAATAGGAGCCATCAGGTTGACGGCCGCGCGCCAGCTCCCGGCATATCGTGCTCGCCGGTCGACCCAGAATGACCCCGATCGCCCGCTGACTGCTGCCCCGATCATGCTCGGCGCGTATCACGCCACGGTCCTCGCTGCTGAGGTGCTTGCTTCGTCTGTCCATCGCAACATCCTGTGCCCGTCGGGCCATGGGTGTTGCACTTGAAACTTGAGCCTAAGGAGCGATGAATAATCGATTTCAGCCTTGCGTTCACAATGGTCTCATTAC
>CAZPPH010000457.1:0-1119 GCA_964588375.1 uncultured Rhodobacterales bacterium
AAGTCGGCTCTGAGAGGCCGGAACAGAGCGTGAATGTTTAGACGCTTCTGAGGACCCGGAGAGGTGGCGTAATACGACTTCGCCAAATCTTCTTCCGGTCACACTTCGGCCAACCTCCTCCTCAAGTCTGTCGTCACTCAGCTAGAGGAGAATGATTTGCATCTCAAAGCATCAACCACCCGGACAGCGACCAAGACGACGCTGCTTTGCATTGTCACACTCAGCCTTTCTGCGTGCGGAACGACGTACACGGTCCCCGATATCTCACCCGGGTCTGAACAGGTGGCGAAAGCCATGTTCGCGGAGGAGGCAGGGAAGGGTGTTAGCGACGGCTACGCGGTAAGCCCCAGAGCGGCCGCACAGCGCTACAACCGGGTCATTTCGCGGGTGGAGCCGGTCGCCGAGAAGTTCTGCCGGACGCAGATGGCGGAGAAGCGTCCTGACTACAACTGCGACGTGACCATCGTTGTCGATACTGACATGCCGGAGAGGAACGCGTACCAGACTACTGCGCCTGACGGGACGCCGATCATCGCCTTCACCGTGCCCATGCTGATGGATGCCAGGAACGACGACGAAATCGCCTTCGTGATGGGCCATGAATATGGGCACCACATCGCGACACACATCGAGAAGGCCGAGCAGCAGGCGGTGGCCGGAGCGATCATCATGGGCTCGCTCATGGCAGTGGGCCAAGCCTATGCCTCGAGCAACAATCCTTACCGCTACACGGGTAACGACGCTCAGGACCTAGAGAACGCCATGGCCGCCGGGTACATGATGGGCGACCGGGCGTTCTCGCAGACCTATGAACTGGAATCGGACGTGATCGCGACGCATCTGGCCCGTGCCGCGGGCTACGATCCGGTCAAGGGCGCGCGGTTCTTCGCAAGGCCTGAGGCGGCGCGGACCGAGACAGGCAAGCTGTCTTTCTGGGGCACGCACCCGCCGGATGAAAAGCGCCTAGCGCTTGTGATACAGACAAACTCAGAAATCGACGCGAAGCGCGGGCTTCAGAAGCGATAGGTTAGACGCACAGCACCAGCCGGTGCCGTGCCTCCCGTCGCTCCTGACGTGCCTTGAAGATCGGGCAGCATGCACCCGGCTGAACCAAATTAA
>CAZPPH010000458.1:0-1113 GCA_964588375.1 uncultured Rhodobacterales bacterium
GCCGGGGCTCGCCGCGGTCATCTGCGACATCTCGCCATTGGAATCCTTTGATTCAATTCCGTTACTGAGTCACGGTAACGTCATTTCGACTGCGCGTCCGGTGACGCCTCAACATCGATTATCGGAGGAATTCTCAAATGTGCATGTCCTGCTACGAAGCGGTTCAACTTGGCATCGAGCCGATCAACCCATGCCTCTGCGGTGCGCCGGAAACCCAGGCCGCGATGGACAGGATCGAGGCCGACATCTCCCGGCGCCAGATGATCGGCGGTGCCGGTGCCGTGCTGGGCATGTTCGCGGGTTTCGGTCTGGCTCCGACCGAAGTTCGTGCCCAGGCCCCCGGCCGTCCGACGCTTCTGCGCAATCTCCGCTTTTTCGACGGTCGCGACCTCTCGATGCAGGAGGGAAGGGATATTCTCGTTGACGGCGGTCGCATCGCCGCGATCCTTCCAACGGGCACCGGGCCCGAGGACGCCGACGTGATCGACTGCGGCGGCCGCGCGGTGACCCCCGGCCTGATCGACTGCCACTGGCACGCGACCCTTGTCAGCGTCAGCCAGCTCGCGGCGCTGACGCAGGACATCGCCTTCGTCCACCTCGTCGCCGGGCAGGAAGCGGGAGCGACGCTGCAGCGCGGTTTCACCACCGTGCGCGACACCGGCGGGCCGGTCTTCGGGCTGAAGATGGCGGTCGATCGCGGCGTCGTCGCCGGCCCGCGGGTCTTCCCGTCGGGCGCGATGATCTCCCAGACCTCGGGACACGGCGATTTCCGGCTTCTCAACACCTTGCCGCGCATGCCGGGAGATGCGGCGGACTACACCGAGAGCACCGGCGTCGCGGCCATCGCCGACGGCGAGGCGGAGGTGCTGCGCCGCACCCGCGAGCAGTTGATGAAGGGTGCCAGCCAGATCAAGATCATGGCCGGCGGCGGGGTGACCTCGCTCTACGACCCGCTCGATACCGCACAGTTCCTCGAGGAGGAGATGCGCGCGGCCGTCCGCGCCGCGGCCGACTGGGGCACCTATGTCTGCTCGCATGTCTATACGCCCGAGGGCATTCAGCGCGCCCTGCGGGCCGGTGTGAAATCCATCGAGCACGGCCAGCTCGCCGACA
>CAZPPH010000459.1:0-1106 GCA_964588375.1 uncultured Rhodobacterales bacterium
GCTTTGATTGGTTTTATAATGATGTGGTACTGGAAAAAGAACCAGTTCAACAATAATCGATGGGATTAACTTATGATGAACGGAGGACTACAATATCAATATGCTAGGTTAAGCATTGCCGAAAAGCTTATTGCCATCAATGTGCTTATTTTCTTGATTGATGGACTCTCAGGGGCACTGCTGGGGCAGTCCTTTTCCCACTGGTTCCATTTGCCCAAGGATTTTTTCGAGTTTTTGGCTCAGCCATGGTCTTTGGTTACGTACTCTTTCTTTCATGCAGGTTTCGGTCATATTTTTTGGAATATGCTGGTACTTTACTTTGCCAGTCGAATCTTTTTGAACCTTTTTGATGCCCAGCGATTTATCAACGTTTACTTTTTAGGTTTGATATTGGGCGGATTGGTATTTCTGCTCAGCTATAATGTATTTCCGACTTTGGTCAACTCAAAAACTGCATTGATTGGAGCATCCGCTGGTGTGAACGCCGTACTTATTTTTGTATGCGCCTATATTCCCAACCAAGAAGTTCGTGTTGTTTTCTTCAACATTAAACTATGGTATATTGGTGTGGCTTTGGTGGTCAAGGATTTGGTGTTGATTGGTATGGGAGACAACATTGGGGGTGGGATGGCCCATTTGGGAGGAGCATTTTTGGGATATATGTATGCTCGACAGTTATTTAAGGGCAATGACATAGGTGCTGGTTTCACCAAAATGAGAAATTCAATAGTAGACCTTTTTAAACCTAGAGAGAAGAAGGCACCTTTAAAGACCGTCTACAAGAAAAAAGCTGCAGCAAAAAGTAAGGAAGATTACGATAAACAGGCCAAACAGCGCAAAATTGACACGATTCTGGATAAAATAAGCAAGTCCGGTTATGAAAGCTTGTCCAAGGAAGAAAAAGACTTTTTGTTTAAAGCGGGTAAGGAAGACTGATAGGTGAAGAAATCGACTTCTATATGGGATAAGGTAGTTTTTGCAATTAATTTGCTGGTTGCGTTTCTGTTGATACTTACCGGGGTTATTTCATATGTGCCGTTACAGTTTTTTTCCGCAATTTCAGTCCTGAGTTTGGTGGTTCCCTTTCTTTTTGCTTTAAATACATT
>CAZPPH010000460.1:0-1100 GCA_964588375.1 uncultured Rhodobacterales bacterium
CGTGCCGATCGACACGTCGCCGGGAGCGGGCCCGCGCCTGCCCGGCTCACCCGAGCCAGACGTCGAGGAACAACATGAGCACCAGCCCGATCGACAGGCCCAGCGTCGCCTTTTTCTGGTGCCCGCTCCGGTGGGTCTCGGGAATGATCTCGTGGCTGATCACATAGAGCATCGCGCCCGCGGCGAAGGCGAGCCCCCAGGGCAGGAGCGGCTGCGACAGCGTGATGACGCCAGCGCCCAGAAGCCCTCCGACAGGCTCCACGAGACCGGTGAGCGCGGCGATGCCCCAGGCGCGGCCCCGGGAGTAGCCCTCGCCAAGCAGCGAGACGGCCACCGCCAGCCCCTCGGGCACATTCTGCAGACCGATCCCGATGGCGAGCGGCAGGCCGCCGGAGAGACCGTCCGCCCCGAAGCCGACCCCGACGGCGAGGCCCTCGGGAAAATTGTGGATCGTGACCGCGATGATGAAGAGCCACACGCGCCGCAGCGAGGCCACTTCGGGCCCCTCGCGGCCCGTTCTGAAATGCTCGTGGGGCAGTTTCTCGTTCATCAGCGCCACCGCGCCCATGCCCAGAAGGATCGCCACGCAGACGATGGCGGCGGGTGCGGCGCCGCTTCCGAACCGAAGCTCCGCGGCATCGAGGGCCGGAATGATCAGCGAGAAGAACGAGGCCGAAAGCATGACCCCAGCCGCGAAGCCGAGCGAGAGATCGCGGCCCGCCCGCGACGGGATCCGTCCGAAGAGCACGGGCACCGCGCCGACCGCGGTCAGTGACCCGGCGGCAAGGCTGCCGAGAAAGCCGAGCGCTATCGGTGAAAGCGGTTCCAGTTTTGCATCTCCCGCAAGTGCCGCCGGTCAGTCACCGGGATGGCTGGAAAGGACCTCCGCGGTCCCGTTGTCCCGGACCGAAAAACACATCGCCGCTCTCGCCCCGGGGTCCCTGACCCATGCCGGGCGAGCCAGACGGCGCGTCCGGCACGGGTCGGGGGAGTCTCCGAATGACTGATCGGGCCGAACTTCACCCGTCGCTTCCGACCTGACCGGTTCGCCCGCACTCTCCCCTCCCGTCCTTCCAGCCCCGCCTCGAGATATCGAGATC
>CAZPPH010000461.1:0-1097 GCA_964588375.1 uncultured Rhodobacterales bacterium
CGCGTTCGGCCCAGCACCTCCGGCGACGAAACCGGATGCTCGCGCGGGCTGAAACGAGGGGCTTTCTCGGGCCCGAACTTGAACTGCCGAATCCTCCCTGCACGCGCTCGCGGAGAGATCCTCGCTGCAACCCAATGAATAGCGTCGCGACATTGCAGCGGGACAGGCCGCCAATCAGGCGTGCCGCGGCAGGATTTTCACCGACCTCAGCCAGATGGAGTTACCTTCGATGTCTTCGGCCAGTCGGTCCAAGTGAAGGCGCCCGGCCCATTGCAGAATGTGCTGAATTATCTACACCAGAAACCAAGCCGACAGTAATCCAAACATCATGCTGTATATGATCGCTTCCAGTTGAATGACCCAAAACACTCTTCTCTCCACAAATTCCTTCTTCATATAGAGAATCCCTTCAATAGTGTTGGAAAAGGGAACTGCACTGGCAAAATCCGCATATACAAACATCAGTGAAGTCATGAAGATGAACTGCACAGTATTTGTCATGCCCTGCAGGTAAGGAAGTATCGGGTATAGCACCAATGACATCAATATTGCTCTGATAAGTTGCGACGGCACTAGGAGCTTTGCAATGCGTTTGCTTTCAGCGAGATCCTCCGTATCTCTCAGGAATGACCCGTACAGCCGACGCTTCCCCGAATATAGATTTCGAGACAGTTGGAGGTCAACAAGCCCTGCAATTACATAACAGGAAAGATGGATTACAAAGAAAAACAAACTGAAGAAGGCATAATCTATCATGTCAAACCATATTATCTATGTATTTCTGCTGCGGCGGATGACCGGAGCGGGCGTTCGACCGCTTTTCAAGTCAACTCCTGCAAACACATTGATTCCAATTTTCTCCTGCCTATTGCCGGACAACGTGGCCATTGATAGCAATTCAAAGAGTGCGTCGGGGTATGCAGTATAGCGATGGACCAAAATCGAGCATTGATCTTTATCAATCGCGCTCGACCAATCCGGAAGTGCGATCAACTACGGCGCACCAGATGGAAATTTCGGCCGGCTGAGCCAAATCACCATAAACTTTTGCGCCCATCTGCTCGAGCGAACCGCAGCGAGACTTGAGTCCAGGATAT
>CAZPPH010000462.1:0-1096 GCA_964588375.1 uncultured Rhodobacterales bacterium
GACGCCTTCCGGTGACCACCCGGCAACTGCGCCCGGCGCCGGGCCGGAGGCCGACGCGTCGCAGGCCGCCGTGCGCGGCAGGCTCCAGACCGTCTTCGCCGGCAAGTCCTGGGCCGGCGACGGGCGGGCGCCCCGCTCGGGGCGAGGCTCCTCGCTCGAGAAAACCGCGCGGCTGCGCGCCGCCCTGCCCGGCATCTTCGCCCGCTACGGCGTCACCCGCTTCGTCGACGCGCCCTGCGGCGACTGGACGTGGATGCCCGAGACCGACATCTCCGGCGTCGAGTACCTCGGCGCGGACATCGTCCCCGAGCTCGTCGCGGCCAACGCCGCGGCCCATTCCCGCGACGGGGTCCGCTTCGAGGTGCTCGACATCACCTCGTCGCCGCTGCCGCCTTCCGACCTCTTCATGTGCCGGGACTGCCTCTTTCACCTCAAGTTCTGGCTGCGCTGGGCGTTCTTCGAGAACTTCGCCGCCTCCGACGGCAAGTATCTCATGACGACCGTCGATCACGTCCACCGCAACAGGCGCCTGCGCCGCAACGGCGATTTCTACCGCTTCGATCCGCGGCTCGCCCCCTTCAACCTGCCCGAACCTCTCGAACTCGTGCCGGAGAACCACGAAACGATTCCCCCGGACCACGCGGCCGACCCCGCGCGTTCGAAGAAATACCGCTCCATGGGCATCTGGTCGATCGACCAGATCCGAGCCGCCGTAGCGGCCCGCCCGAACAGAAACGACTGACCCCAGCACCAAGGAAGACCCGCACATGGCCGTTCTCGTCGACAAAGATACCAAGGTGATCTGCCAGGGCTTCACCGGCTCGCAGGGCACGTTCCACTCCGAACAGGCCATCGCCTACGGCACGCAGATGGTCGGCGGGGTGACCCCGGGCAAGGGCGGTCAGACCCACCTCGACCTGCCGGTGTTCAACTCCTGCCACGAGGCGGTGGAGAAGACGGGTGCCAACGCCAGTGTCATCTACGTCCCGCCCCCCTTCGCGGCGGATTCGATCCTCGAGGCGATCGACGCGGAAATCCCCCTCGTCGTCTGCATCACCGAAGGCATCCCGGTGCTCGACATGATGAAGGTCAAGCG
>CAZPPH010000463.1:0-1092 GCA_964588375.1 uncultured Rhodobacterales bacterium
GGCTCGTCGGGGACATCTGACAAAATCGGTTGGATGACAGCTCTCCGCCGGGTTTCCGCCGCTCGCATCCGGTGAAGCAGTGGGCAATCCAGCAGTGCCTGGAGCTGTATTGGGGGCAACGACAGCGACCAGCTGACTCCCCGCTGGACTTCCTGTCCGAACGGAGCGTCAGTGTCCCCAGACGAAGCACCCATCCTCTCCTGTCGCCCGGCCGCGCCGGGCTCACGCTGGTAGCGGCGGCCGTTTTGGCCGACGCGCACTGAACAGGAGAACCAGGATGGCAAATGAAACGACAACCGAGCCGGTTGCTGCGCCCCGTCCGCCCAAGCCGAGCACCACCAAGAAAGCCCGCCTTGAGAAGCTGATCCGTCGACGGCAGGGAGCGTCGCTGGAAACACTCATGACGGAACTTGACTGGCAGGCCCATACGGTCCGCGCAGCGATCTCTCGGCTAAAGAAGGATGGCAGCGAGATCGTGCTCGACCGCGCGGCAAAGACTCCTGTCTACCGCATCGCTCCGCGAGGTGATGATTGATGCGGACGCATACCGCGAAGCGTTCCGAAGTTTGCGTGACCGATCTCCGTGACATGACCGCCGCGGACCTGAGAGCGCTCTGGGCCGAGCGCCTGGGCAAGCCGCCGCCGAGGACATTGTCGGGGCGGCTTCTGCCGCTCGGGCTGGCCTGGCAAATGCAGGCAGCGCGCGAGGATGTAGAAAGCGCAGCCAACCGCCGGTCCTGGTCTGCGGTGGAAGCCCGACGATCTGCAGGCGCCACACAAAAAGCTGCGATCAGCGGCGTGGCGCCGGGCAGCCCGACCGCCGGTACCCGGCTGCTACGGTGCTGGGGTGGTGAAACCCACGAGGTCTTCGTCCGGGATGAGGAAGTAGAGTGGAAGGGCCAGAGCTACAGGTCCCTGTCCGCGGTGGCCCGCGCCATCACCGGAAGCCGGCGTAACGGTCCACGCTTCTTCGGCCTGAGGGAGGAGGGCAGGGGATGATCCGGCAGCGCTGTGCGATCTATACGCGGAAGTCCACCGAGGAGGGGCTCGAACAGAGCTTCAACTCGCTCGACGCGCAGCGCGAGGCTTGCA
>CAZPPH010000464.1:0-1086 GCA_964588375.1 uncultured Rhodobacterales bacterium
GGCCATTCGTCGGCCGTCTCGGCGCTGCGGCGCAGCTTTCACATTGCTGCCATTCGTGCAACTCGCAGCATTTTCGGAGAATGAAGGACCGCAACGCGGACCAAACTGACTTCCAAGGACTTTGCTGTTACGATTATCTCGCTACGGCTGCCCCCGACAGCGAGGTCTCCATCTTATGAAGTCTGATTACAAAGAAGCGGTGAAGACCGCAGAAGATTACTACAACAGCGCGGACGCAAACGCCTTCTACGCCGCCATCTGGGGTGGAGAGGATATCCATGTCGGCTTCTATGAAAGTGACGGCGAAGACATTGCCGAGGCGTCCGCGCGAACCGTGCGCCACATGGCGTCGAAGCTTGATCTGAAGCCGGGCGCGCGCGTGATCGATATCGGTGCGGGCTATGGCGGTGCGGCACGCTATCTTGCGCGGGAGACCGGCGCGCCTGTCACCTGCCTAAACCTCTCGGAAAAAGAGAATGCGCGCAATCGCAGGCTGACCGCGGAACAGGGCCTTGAAGACAAAGTCGAGGTCGTCCACGGGGTATTCGAGGAGATCCCTTTCCCGGATAACAGTTTTGACGCGGTCTGGAGCCAAGAAGCCCTCCTGCATTCCGGCGACCGCACACGCGTGTTGAAAGAAGTCTCGCGCGTGCTCAAGCCCGGCGGAGATTTCATCTTCACCGATCCAATGAAGGCCGCGGATATCGATGACGCCCCTGCATACCAGCCGATCTATCAGCGGATCCATCTCCCCGATATGGCTTCGATCGGATTCTACCAAGCCACGCTGGAAGGCCTCGGTTTCGATACGGTCGAGATCGAAGACCTCACCCATCAGCTGCGCAATCACTATGCCCGCGTGCGCGAGGAACTGGAGTCGCGGCGCCACGCGCTGAAGCACCAGATTTCCCCGGAGTATGCCGAACGCATGCTCAATGGTCTGAAAGATTGGGTCGAGGGAGCCGACGCCGGGCAACTCTGCTGGGGCGTGCTTCACTTCCGCAAACGCTAGGTGCCGCCGATCACTGCGGCATCATCAAACGTCTGGAGCCTCCAGGAGCGGACGTAGCCGTCGGGTGACAGACC
>CAZPPH010000465.1:0-1078 GCA_964588375.1 uncultured Rhodobacterales bacterium
GGGCTCTTCGCGATCACCGGGCGGTCCGACCTGCGCGATGCGCTCATGTTTATGGGCGCGCCGCCGTCGTGATGTGAACGGGTGCTGACAGCGCCTTGGGTCAACGGTTTCCCGCTCCGAGATGCGTCGCCAGGAATGCTACGACCGATCGGTTGAACCGCTCCTGAAAGGCCTCCCGGTCGAAACCGGGCGCGTCGACGCAGGCCATTTCCCAGACGCGCGGGTTCGCCTGTTCGAGCGCGCGCGGGCAGGGCGGGCGGAAGGCGAAGTGACCCGCCGCCTCGATGACATGCGCCTCCGACGGTGGCTCCAGCGCAGCGGCGAGTTGTGCGATATTGGTGTCCTGCGGCACGCGCATGTCCTGCGCCGCGCCCCAGAGCTGGATGGCAATATCGAGATCCGCCACCTGGTCCGGATCGAGCCCGAAGCCGAAACCGGGTGCTGCGGCGACCACGGCCCGCAGGTCGGGCAGCGGCGCGGGGAAGGGGCCGGCGCCGTTGACCACGGCCGCGGCCATGCCGGTGGCACAGACGAATTCGCCCGGTGTCGTGGCGCAATGATCCGCGATGCGGGCAAGCGAGGTTTCGGCACCGGCTGCGGCCAGAACGCTGTGCCCGCCGGCGGAGAAGCCGAAGGCCCCGACGCGGGTGGCATCGACATGGCGCGCATCCGGCCAGTCGGTGCTGACGTACTCCACCACGCGGGCAAGATGGCCCGGGCGCTCGGTGATCCAGCGCGACGGCGGGGCGGTGTCGTCCCCGTCGGAATTGCCGGGATGGTTGAGTGCCACGGCGATCAGCCCCGCCTCGGCCATGGCGCGGGCCAGCGGCGCATGCCCGCCGAACCAGCCGCCATCGCCGTGCGAGATGACCACCAGCGGCAGATCCGCGCCTGCGACGGGTGCGTGCATCGCGACGGCCTGTCCGAAGGGGGTGTTCGGTTCCCCGGGAACGGCCGTGTCACTCGGATACCAGACCGCGGCCGCGATGGGCGGCATGTCCGCGTTGGCGGGGATCTCCACGAACTGGAAGCCGGTCGCCAGCGCTGGTCCGGCCGCAAAGGTAAGGAAGGTGGCTAG
>CAZPPH010000466.1:0-1074 GCA_964588375.1 uncultured Rhodobacterales bacterium
TCGGGCTTCTTGATCTCGCCGTAGGACCACGACAGAATCCGCTCCGGCGACGCCAGCGAGATCTTGATCTCGTCGAAGGTCTTCGGCGCGGCGACGGGGGCGAACGGGTTGGTTGTGAGTTCCTGGTTCATCTCAAATCCTGTCTTGTCGGGGTAAGGTGTGGCGGGGAAACCCCCGCCCTACCGACAGTCATTTTCTCGCGGCGCGGTCAGTTGCATTCCCGCGGCGGATTGCTCTCGCAACGCCCGGAAAGAACGCGGAAAAGCCCGCGATCAGCAGCACCGTCACGATCGGCACCATGATCAGGAGCAACCCGCCGGGGCCGAACATGCGCTACACTCATTCCGCCGCGATCCCGGCTTCGTCTTCGTCGTCGTCCACTTCGGCGTCGAGAAGTTCCATGTTGAGGCCGAGGCCCCGCACTTCCTTCACGAGCACGTTGAAGCTTTCGGGCACGCCCGCCTCGAAGGTGTCCTCGCCCTTGACGATCGACTCGTAGACCTTTGTCCGGCCCGCGACGTCGTCCGACTTGACGGTGAGCATCTCCTGCAGCGTGTAGGCCGCGCCGTAGGCTTCGAGCGCCCAGACCTCCATCTCGCCGAACCGCTGGCCGCCGAACTGGGCCTTGCCGCCCAGAGGCTGCTGGGTGACGAGGCTGTAGGGCCCGGTCGAGCGCGCGTGGATCTTGTCGTCCACGAGGTGGTGGAGCTTCAGAAGATACTTGATGCCCACCGTGACCGGCCGCGCGAACTGCTCGCCCGTCCGCCCGTCGAAAAGGTCGGACTGGCCGCTCTGGTTGAACCCGGCGCGCACGAGAGCGTCGTTGACATCCGCCTCTTTCGCACCGTCGAAGACCGGCGTGGCGATGGGCACGCCGCCGGTGACGTACCCGGCTTTCTCGGCGAGATCGTCGGGCGACAGGCCCTTCAGCCCCTCGTCCCAGATCTCGTCGCCATAGGCGATCTTCATCGCGTCCTGCATCGGGGCCATGTCGCCGGTGCGCCGGTACTCGTTCAGCGCGTCCGCGATCTGGTTGCCAAGGCCACGCGAGGCCCAGCCCATGTGGGTCTCGAG
>CAZPPH010000467.1:0-1058 GCA_964588375.1 uncultured Rhodobacterales bacterium
CCCGCGTCCAGATCAGACGAAAGGATGGCTCACGCGAGCGAGACGGCCCGAAGCCACGACGACGCCCATCGTTGGGCCTGCCCAAGCGGAGACCCGGGTCGATCAGGGGCTGGCGCCGAACAAGTAGTCCGTTTCCCGCCTCCAGACCTTTGGCGACCTCATCGACCTTCATATAGCCGATATGTGCGAGGTAGGGAAACCGCCGCGTCGCGAGCCAAGGCCGCCACGCTCACGACGCTCAAGCGCGATCTGGGCAAGGAGAAGATCGGGCACCTCGACCGGCAAAAGCTGATCGACTACGGCAAGATGCGCGCGGAGCAAGGTGCGGGTCCGGTGACTCTCGGGATCGACGTCGGCGTGATCAAGATGATCATCATCCATGCGGCGGCTGTTCACGGGCTCGATATCTCTCCGGAACCCGACGATCTGGCGCGCGTCGCGCTGAAGCGTCTCGGCCTGATCGGCAAGGGCCTATAAGGGCTCGCTTTTCCCTATTGCAGGCGGACCAACTGCCGAAAGTCGGTCTCGCGGATGATGCGGAGCGGCTGACCGGTTGCAACAAGGTCCTCGGCCTTCCGGTGCTTCGAGGACTTGTCATGCCCGGCCAGCCTGGTCACATCCATATCACCGACGACGAGCATGGTCGTCTTCTTGGTAACGCTGTTGGCGACGGTGCAGCCAACGGAGGCGGCAAGGTCAGCGGCCTCGCGACGCGGTATCTCAAGCGCGCCTGTGAAAACGATCACCTCGCCGGAAAAAAGTCCGTCGGGATTTCCGTCGCGTTTGATCGATGTCGCGCCGCTCGACGTGGGATGAATGGGTTGCAGCACCCGTTTCGTTATCGCGTCGATGTCAAGGCCGCTTTCCCGCATGGCGGCCAGCATCACGTGACCCGCGGCCTTTGCATCTTCCAAAGCGTTGTGATGCTCGAAGGTGTAACCAATCATCTTGCAGACATTCGCAAGGCCATATCCAGAGCGGGCGCATGTTGCCCAGGTGCGCCGCGCGACGCGCGCAGAATCGAGCCACGAGCAGGAAGGCGCTGGGATCGACCATCG
>CAZPPH010000468.1:0-1052 GCA_964588375.1 uncultured Rhodobacterales bacterium
ATCTACGTCCGGTCCGACCCGTACAGCCCGAAGGCCCCGATTCCGCTTACCGCGTCCGAGGTCCGGTCCTGGGCCCTGCGTCGGCTCTCGGAGGTGCACGAGGACCAAGACACTGATCCCATCGCACGAGCGGTGGCCTTTCGGCAGGCGCTCTCCATCGGGCTTCTGATCTCGGCGCCCGAGCGGCTGCGCGCGGTCATTGGGTTCACTGTCGGAGAGGTCAACTTCATCAACAGCGAGCTTCTCAAGCTGGCCTGCTGCCGGTTTCGTGGACACGAAGCGAGAGCAGTGACGTCATCGCTTCAGCGGCAGACATCAAGCCGTCGTTCGCCATACGCTTCGTATGACGTCGGCGGCAAACAGGACATCATCACGTGTCGTTTCGAACTGACCGACCTGGAACCTGATGACCTTTTGTCCCTGAAATGCGCCTTGGGTGACGTAAATGCGTCCATCGTCATTGATGGCGTCAACAAGCCGTTGCTGGGCGTCGTCGTCGCCAAGGGCATCGGAAGGTGAACAGACTAAGGATCGGTTCTGTGACGATTTCGAAACCGTCCATCTCTCGGACCAACTCGCAGATCTCACTGGCCCAAAGCACATGATCGCGAAGCCGCTCCTTCAGACCGTCAAGGCCGTAGCTTCGGATCAGGAACCAGATCTTCAAGGCCCGGAAGCGCCGGCCCGGCGGAATGGTCCACTCGGAATAATTAGTGACCGCAGCGCCTGTCGTCTTCAGGTTCTCCGGCTCGATCTTGAGCGTGTTGAGCTGGGGCGTGTAGTCCCTGAGAAACTGGACCGAGCAATCGAACTGTGCCCCCAGCCACTTGTGGGGATTGATGACAACGCTGTCGCAGCCTTCCACGCCCGCCCAGAAATCCTCGCGAAACTCCTCGCAGATCATTGCTGCGCCAGCCCATGCCGCATCGAGATGGGTGTAGAGATCCTCTTTCCGCGCCACGTCGAGAACGGCAGCAAGATCGTCGGATGCGCCGACGCCCGTGCCACCTGTGATGGCGATTATGCCAGCCGGCACATGGCCCGCCGCCCGG
>CAZPPH010000469.1:0-1048 GCA_964588375.1 uncultured Rhodobacterales bacterium
GGATCGGGCGCGGTTCGCGTAGGGTGGGGTTTCACCCCACCATGTCGAGCGGGTGATGCCCGGGTGTGGGCGGGGACGGTGAGGTGGAAGCTCGCGCTAAGCCTTCTACGCTGATTCCAAAGAGTAACTTTCAATCATGCTTTGGAAATAGTCACCTTCACCGGTATTATAATATTCGTGAATAATTTGAGATGCTCGAAGGACAATATCCAGCGAAGTTTGCATTGAAGGAACTGAGTTGTCTTTAGACTCGTCTTGGAACGCCGCAATCTCAAAGTCTTCATCTGACAGTACTCGCATATGCCTCGAGATCGATGCGCCTATTCCTCCATGGGAGTGATCACTCAAATGAGCATAGATGGCTTCACGTTCCGCGCTCAACTCAGCCATCTCAAACTTCTCAGCTGGCTCAAGCAACTTAGCCCCACGGCTTTTCAACTCTTGCATTCTCTTGCCAACTTCCGAGAGTTGGCCTTCAAGATCAAACTCTTTCGCAATAACTCCAAGATACGGATTGCCAGATTTTGCAAGAATGAGACGTTTGTGAATAGCTTTCTCTCGCCGAAGTTCTAGATGCTTTATGTACTCTGCATCATCGCAAAGCAACTTTAGGTCTGCGAACGTCTCGAATTGAGCACGTAGAATCGGCAAACCTTGGCCACCCATTTGTTTGTCAACAAGGGCCAACAACGCCCACGCTTTTTCTAGAATAGAGCAATACGAGGTAACAATTGCGAAATCCAATTGATTCCGCTTATCGAATACGAGCTTTGAAACACGTTCACTCACGTGTGCAACGACACAGTCCTGAAGTGTGTTGAAGAGTCGCTCGCCCTCAGTCACCAATCACCCCCATGAACTCCCGCCACTCCCCCTTGCTCATGCCGGAGGTCTCCTGCGTCACCTCTTCCCCCGCCAGCATCCGCTTCAGCGCCGCGAGCGCCTTGCCCGAAAGCTGCGCCCCGCCCATCCGGTAATCCTCGAAGGCGGCGTAGGCGATGGGCACCCAATCCTTCACCACGTCGCAGATCGCGTCCGCATAGGCCCT
>CAZPPH010000470.1:0-1047 GCA_964588375.1 uncultured Rhodobacterales bacterium
CGGTGGCCGTCGGTGAATACGAGCCGGGTGGTCTCGGCGCGGCCGATGGCGGCGCGGACGAGATGGAGCTTGTCGGTGGGCTCCTGAAGCCAGCCCGTCTCTTTGAGCACGCCGAGCTTGGTGCGGTCATTCCGCTTCAGAGCGACCATCGTCAGCGCCGCGATGATTCGCGCTTCGACAGGATCGAGATGGGCGAGGGTTGGTTCGATGAACATGGGCAGTCTCCTCGGATGCAGGGTGGTGGCCGTGTGTATCAGGCGGCGGCGGCGCGAGGGACGAGCTCAACGATCTGACGCTCTTCGAGCAGTCGTATAGCTTCGCCCGGCGTCCCCCTAAAGTTTAGAGGGCGGATCACGATTTCGCTGATTGCCCCTAGTGGGATCTGAGCGAAGCACATCCACCACGTCTGAGGCTTGGTGAACCACGGCGTCATGGCGCGGTGAACTGCGGGGTCCACGTACCGCCGCGCATATGGCGGGTAGTGCCTGAACACCTTCGGTCGTGGGTGCGGCACAGGCAGTTCCAGCGTGACCTCCCGCCGGTCGGTCCACATCGCTCCTGATGACGGATCAAAGCCACGCTCGCGGCACTGCTCGGGCGTCATGAGCAAATCGGCATCCGATTTGATCGGGAAACCTATGTGGCCGCAGTCTCCCGGCTCGGAGTTCGTCGTCAGCCATGTGACGCCGTCGTCATCCTCGGGGACGGCGTAGCCGCTGCGCCTGCCCGGGTCTGGGGTGAAGTGGGCGGGGTCTCGGCCGCGCCGCAGCCGCTTCTCGCAGGCGATGCCGATGAAGTGGCTCAGCGGGGTGTGGTGGTACAGCTTCATATTGGGCGTCTCCTTCTATTTTGCCCGACCCCGTCGGCGGGGTCTGCCGCATGCCCCATTGTGGGGAACCACCGTGGCGAAGGATCGCTCGGTTGGCGCGACCTCACGGCCGCTCACTATGCATTAATCGAAATGGGGGCCTGTCACCGTGAGGTCAAGTGCCGGGTGTCAGGCGGCGACGCACTGCCGTGGTGCTGGGCTTTCCGCGTCGTGAAGCG
>CAZPPH010000471.1:0-1043 GCA_964588375.1 uncultured Rhodobacterales bacterium
GGCAGGTCGTAGACGACCATGGCGCGGGTGCCGGCATAGGTGAGGTCGAGCTGTTCGCCGCGCCGGTCCTGGCAGAGCTTCAGGACGTCGCCGAGGTAGTCGTCGGGCACGAGGATGGTGGCCTTGATGCGCGGCTCCTCGAGGTGGTCGACATGGGTGAGGTCGGGCATGTCGGCGGGGTTGTGCAGGTCGACCTGCGTGCCGTCGCGCATGTAGACATGGTAGATCACGCTGGGCGCCGTGGTGATGAGGTCGATGCCGTATTCGCGCTCGATGCGGTCGCGGACGACCTCGAGGTGGAGAAGCCCGAGAAAGCCGCAGCGGAAGCCGAAGCCGAGGGCGGCGGAGGTCTCCATCTCGTGGGTGAAGGAGGCGTCGTTGAGCGCGAGCTTCTCGATGGCGTCGCGCAGGTCCTCGAACTCGGCGGTGTCGACGGGGAAGAGGCCGCAGAAGACCACCGGCACCGAGGGCTTGAAGCCCGGCAGGGGGGCGGCGCACTGGCGTTTCTCATGGGTGATCGTGTCGCCCACGCGGGTGTCGCGGACCTGCTTGATCGAGGCGTTGAGATAGCCGATCTCGCCGGGGCCGAGTTCGGAGACCGCCGTCATCGCGGGGCGGTAGATGCCCACGTCGTCGACATCGTAGGTGCCGCCCGTCCGCATCATGCGGATGCGGTCGCCCTTCTTCAGGGTGCCGTCGATGACGCGGACGATACAGATGACGCCGAGGTACTGGTCGTATTTCGAATCGACCAGCATCGCCTTCAGGGGGGCGTCGCGGTCGCCTTCGGGCGGCGCCGGCAGGCGGTGGACGATTGCCTCCAGAACGTCGGGGATGCCGAGGCCGGTCTTCGCCGAGATCTCGACGGCGTCGTGGGCCTCGATGCCGATGACGTCCTCGATCTGCTGGCGCACGCGGTCGGGCTCTGCCGCCGGCAGGTCGACCTTGTTGAGGACCGGCACGATCTCGTGGTCGGCGTCGATCGCCTGGTAGACGTTGGCGAGCGTCTGCGCCTCGACGCCCTGGCTCGCGTCGACGACGAG
>CAZPPH010000472.1:0-1022 GCA_964588375.1 uncultured Rhodobacterales bacterium
AAGGGATTTACCCCCTTAATTGGTACTTTAATAACAAAAATATTCATCAATCAAAAAACTAATCATGAAATCAATCGCACTTATTTTTATGTTCAGCGCAGGACTTGTTTCTGCACAGCAAACCATACAACTGCCCGAAGGACAATCATCACCCAAGGCCAATCTGGAAGATGTTTCTTGGATTGAGGGGCATTGGCAAGGCGAGGCTTTTGGAGGTATTGCCGATGAAATTTGGAGCGCCCCCATGGGCAACTCTATGATGTTTGTATTCCGATTGGTAAATGATGACAAAGTCTCCTTCTATGAATCGGGCCACATCCAACAATTGGACGATTCCATCATACTTCAACTCAAACATTTTGATGGTAATATGAAGGGATGGGAAGAAAAGGACGAAACCATCGATTTTAAGCTTGTAAAACTAGAGCCCAACAAAGTATATTTTGAAGGACTCACCATGGAAAAGATAAGTGACGACCAAATGAATGTTTGGGTCCTTATTGAAGAGGGAGGAAACCAAGAGGAAGTCTTGTTTGCCTACAAAAGAGTAAAGTGAACCTCATTTTGTATTTTAAAAAACGCTGTCGGTTCGAGCGATTTTGAGGGACGAAAAATTGTATCGAGAACTTATTTTAAACCAAAATTCTTTGTTCTCGATACAAATTTTACTCATTTCAATCGTAAAATCCACTCGAACTGACAGTTGTTATTATTTATAGCCAAAATGCACAACGGGTTGAAATCATTTAGTTTCATAGGAATAAGTTGAATTAGTATCTTTAACGGACTAACTAATTCCAACACTCGTGAAACTAAGACCTCTACTTTTATGTGCCATGTTATTGGCGTTGTATCCTATGGATGCACAACGAAGAAGCAAAAAATCTGACCAACCTTCCATTGTAGTCAACGATTCCCTTTTTCCTGGATTAAAATGGCGTAACATTGGCCCGTTCCGTGGTGGACGAAGTGTTACCTCTACTGGGGTTGTGGGCCAGCCCTACACCTTCTACATGGGAACT
>CAZPPH010000473.1:0-1021 GCA_964588375.1 uncultured Rhodobacterales bacterium
GCCGACCTCGGCCTGACCATGTCGTTCTGATCTTTCAGGACAGACCGATCTGATGGAAGGCGGGCCCCCGGGCCCGCCTTTCTCTTTGCAGCCCCCCGACTGGACGAATGCCGCCGCAGCGCCTAGCTTGTGCGCAAACGAGCAGTTCGGGCCGCGCCAATGCGCTGGGTGCACCATTTCACATTTTTGCTGGCGGCCACGGCCACGGCTGCCGAAGCTCAGGAGCTGTCGCTCTCGGGCACGGCATCGGCCGGGCTGGTCTACGATTCGGACGCCACCGACAGCGAGGTCTCGACCCATTCGGAGATCAACTTCCTGATCGCCGGCGCGGGCCGGAGCGACGGCGGGCTGACCTTCGGCGCCTTTCTCGACCTCGACGAAGCCTCGGTCGACGACGCGGAGGTCTTTCTCTCCGGCGTCTTCGGCACGATCCGCCTCGGCAGGCTCGACGCGGCGAGCGACCGTTTCGGCATTCTCGACCCCGGCTTCTCGGGTATCGGCATCGACGACGTGGCCGAACAGTACCGCAATGCCACGGCGGGCGCGGACGTGGAATACACCTGGTCGCGCGGCGGGTTCACTCTGGTCGCCACCGCCGAGATCGGCGCCGAGCGCTCGCTCGGGGTCTCGGCCGAATACGCCACCGATGCCTTCAGCCTCGGGCTCGGCTATGTCGACGACGCGGATGCGGCGAACGGGGCGCTGAGCGTCACGGCGGGCTACAGCTTCGGCCCGGTGGCGGTGAGCGGGCTCTATTCGGACTGGTCGGCGGGCGGGCAGGGCTACGGGGTCGACCTGTCGGTCGACACCGGCCCCGCGACGGTAACGGCGGCCTGGGCGCAGGCCACCGGCGTGGAGGCCGACCCCGAGGCGGGCGTTGGCGACGCCTACGGCATCGGCCTGTCGCTGCCCCTGTCGGACGGTCTCACGCTTTCGGGCGGGCTTGGCCGCATCGAGACCGACGCGGCGACCGACGGCGCGCGCACGGTGGCCGATTTCGGCGTGACGATGAGTTTCTGAC
>CAZPPH010000474.1:0-1020 GCA_964588375.1 uncultured Rhodobacterales bacterium
GGTGAAAGCCTGGCCCCATTCCTCTCGGCGCACGATTCTATATGCTTTCAAGCCATGTGAGGGGCGTTGAATGGCCAAAAAACCAAGACCCAAGGTTGGTATCGCGCTTGGTAGCGGTGGCGCACGGGGCTGGTGTCACATTGGAGTACTTCGTGAACTCGAAGCGATGGGGCTGAAGCCGGACGTGATTTCCGGTGCTTCGATGGGAGCGTTGGTCGGCGCGATCTATGCAGGTGAGGCGCTTGATGCCCTGGAGGACTGGGCCCTCAAGCTGACCGCGCGGGATTTCTTTTCAATGCTGGACATCGATCTGTCCTCCGGCGGGCTTGTCGAGGGTGCCGACATCCTGGAGGTCATCCGCCGATTGGTCTCCACCGAAAGGATCGAGGATCTTCCGGTGCCTCTGGCCCTCGTCTCGACCGATATGGCAACGGGCCGCGAGGTCTGGATGACGAAGGGCGATCTTGCCGAGGCGGTTCGCGCCTCCGTGGCACTCCCCGGGGTCATCGGTCCCTTCAGGATCGAAGACAGATGGTTCCTCGATGGCGGCCTCACAAATCCCCTGCCTGTTACCGCCTGCCGCATCTTGGGTGCAGAGGTGATCATTGCAGCCAACCCGAACGGTCGGTTCGACGGAACCTTTTGGGCGGATCGTGAGCACGAGCTGCCGGGACTGCTGTACACATGGAAAGACCGTCTCCCGAAAGTGGCCGCACTTTCGGGCCTGCTTGGCGGCGAGGATGACAAAGAGCCCACGCCTCAGTATCTTGATGTCATTGCCGCCTCCATCGACATCATGACGGATGGCATCCGCCGATCGAAACTCGCTGGCGATCCGCCGCATGTGGTTCTCGACGCTCATCTGGCGAAGCTGTCTGTGCTCGATTTTCATCGAGCGACGGAAGCAATCGAGGAGGGCCGACGGATTGTCAGGGAGAACGCTGACGCAATCGCGCGGTGCGCAAAGCTCTGAAGTCGCGACACGGTGCGAACTCGATCGAGCCCATTTCTGTTTCGGGC
>CAZPPH010000475.1:0-1015 GCA_964588375.1 uncultured Rhodobacterales bacterium
CCTTCAAGCAGCAAGATGGCGGGTGTGAGCGTGCTGTCGAAATCGCGGAGTTTGCGCGCGCCGAAGGCCGCCTGCATCCCCGCCCGCTCTGCCGCTGTGATCGCCTCGCGCACGCCGAGCGTTCCGGTGACGTCGGAACTTTGAACGGCATGCAGCGCTGCAAGCGTCATTGGACGATCGAGCGCGGCGGCGGCATGCAGCAGGCAGGCCTCCAGCGGGGAGGTTTCATCGGGGCGGCTGCGCGCCTCTCGGTCGAGCGGGACCACGCGGGGTGACGGCGTGGTCATGGCGTCACCTCTGGCAGGGTGATGTCGAAGAGGTCGAGAATGTCGCCGGTCAGCGCAAGCGCGGCGTAGTCGGTCAGGAAACGTTCCTGTTCAGCGCGGATCAGGGTGTCCTCGGCACGCACGTAATCGCGCTGCGCGTCCAGTAGGTCGACCATGCTGCGGCGTCCGATGCTGAACTGTTCGCGCGCCGCATCGACGCTGGCGGCATTGCTGGCCACGGCCTGCCGGGCTGCGATCACCCGCGCCTCGCCTGCCGACTGATCGGTGCGCACAAAGGCCAATGCCTCGCGCACGTCACGCAAAAGCGTGTCGCGTTCGGCTTCGGCGGCATCGAGCCGGGCCTGGGCTGTATCGACGGCGGCGCGGCGCTCGCCCCGCGTGTCGAGGCTGTAGTTGAGCGTGAGATCGAGCGCCAGATCACCGCCGCCACCCGAGGCGCGCCGCCCGGTGGCACCGAGTTCCACCCCCGGCTGACGGCGAGCCCTGGCCGCCATCAGGTCGGCCTCGGCGGCCTTGAGCGTGGCGTTGGCGGCACGCAGGCGCGGGCTCTGGTCGAGAACATCGGCCTCACCGGCGGGCAGGGGCGGGGCCTTGACCGGGCGCGGCAGGTTCGCCGGGATGTCGCCGAAGAGGCGGCGGAAGGCTGCCTCGGCGCGTTCCAATTGCGCCTGCGCATCGACGCGCTGCGTTTCGGCATCGGCGACGCGGCTCTGGGCGATCAGGCGGTC
>CAZPPH010000476.1:0-1009 GCA_964588375.1 uncultured Rhodobacterales bacterium
GGATGCGGTGCTGTGGCTGGCGCGGACGGCCTCGCCTTGGCGCGACCTGCCGCCCTGTCCGACATCAGCGCCCATGGGACATCTGATTTGATTTCGTAACGGAGGGTTTCTGGCTCATCGTAACCGCCAAGGAGTGGAGATGAGACAGAAACACGGAACACAGAAGCCGCCGGCTGAGAAGGTCATGAAGGACATCCGCCGGCGTACCCGCAAGCAGCACTCGGCCGAGGAGAAGATCCGCATCGTGCTCGAGGGCCTGCGGGGCGAAGAGAGCATTACCGAGCTTTGCCGGCGCGAGGGTATCGCGACGAGCCTGTATTACAGTTGGTCGAAGGAGTTCCTCGAGGCGGGCAAGAAGCGCCTGGCCGGTGACACGGCGCGTCAGGCGACGAGCCCTGAGGTAAAGGAGCTGCGTGCCGAGGCCGTCGCCCTCAAAGAGGCGGTTGCCGATCTCACGGTCGAAAACCGACTGCTGAAAAAAAGCATGATCGGGGATGGGGGAGACCACGAATGAGGTATCCTGCATCCGAGAAGCTGGAGGTCATCCGGCTCGTCGAGCAGTCGCACCTGCCGGCGAAACGCACGTTGGAGATGCTCGGCATCCCGAAGACGACCTTCTATCGCTGGTACGACCGGTACACCGCCTTCGGCGAGGCCGGTCTCGAGGATCGTCGGCCCCATCCTGGCCGGGTCTGGAACCGGATCCCGGATGAGGTTCGACAGGCCGTCATCGATCTGGCGCTGGATGAGCCCGAACTCTCGCCGCGGGAGCTGGCCGTGCGCTTCACCGACACGAAAAAGCACTTCGTGTCAGAAGCTTCGGTATACCGTATCCTCAAGGCGCAGGACCTGATCCCGAGCCCGGCCTTCATCGTTGTCAAAGCCGCAAGCGAGTTCCGGGACAAGACCACGAGGCCGAACCAGATGTGGCAGACCGACTTCACCTACCTCAAGGTGATCGGCTGGGGCTGGTATTATCTGAGCACCATACTGGACGACTTCAGCCGAG
>CAZPPH010000477.1:0-1008 GCA_964588375.1 uncultured Rhodobacterales bacterium
AGCCGTGCCGCGCTCAAGGCGGTTATGCAGGGCGATAGGTGGGCATGGTTGCCTCACGCACCGCCCACGACGCCCTCAGTGCGCCGCACACAGGCGCGAGGCGCGTCCGACGACCTCAGCTACCCCAAAGGGCTTCACGCCGCTCAGATGCGGAGGCGTTGACGTGCATCGTACGCTGCCCAAGGACGAGGTTCACATCGGCCACGAGCTGGCCGCCGCCGAACTGCGCTTCGAGCGCGAACAGCGCCGCCTGCGCTTCGTCCAGCGGGCGACCCGCCGCCACGGCGCACGGTTTTCGTACCGCGATGTCGTCTTGCGCTCATCGGACGACCACCACGTGCGCATCGCCTGCGAGCACCATGGCGCCTTCTTCGAAGTCACGCCCCGGCAGCACTTGAACTCGATCCACGGCGGCTGCCCCGATTGCTTGCAGGAAGCTCGCCGTGCGCCGAAGACACGCGACGCGGACACGACGCTGTCGATCCATCGCGAGGTCGCCAACCCGGAAACGAATGAAGTCGCCACCGTCGAGGAATGGGCCCGACGCTGTGGCATCACCACCAAGGCGATGAACAAACGCCTCGAGAGATGGCCCGCCGCACGCGCGCTCACCGCGGGAAAGCACCAAGTTTATGGAGGCCACGATGATGAATGACACCGCCGTCCACGTCGGTCTCCGCTATAACCCCCGCGCGTGGCAGCTCGAACTGCACGAGGCGATGGCGCTCTACGCCTACGTCGTCGTCGTCGCCCACCGTCGCTCGGGTAAGTCCATGGCCGCCGCTGCGGCGCTCTGCATGGCCGCGCTCGCGAAGCCCGGCCGATACGGCCTCGGCTCGACGACGAAGACCCAGCTTCGATTGATTTACTGGGCCGTCTTCAAGGAACTCCTCGCCGATATTCCCGGCGTCGAGTTCGCCGAGGGCGAGGTGGCGATCCGCTTCAGAAACGGCAGCGAAATCTTGTTTTTCGGCCTACAGGATGGTGACGGCCAGTCAGTACGCGGTA
>CAZPPH010000478.1:0-1007 GCA_964588375.1 uncultured Rhodobacterales bacterium
AACGCGCCTCGATCGGAATGCGGTCCCCTCGACAACTTCGGGTCCGGTGATCCGGTCCATGCGGAAATGGCGGAAATCCTCGCGCGTCGGGTCCCAGGCGACCAGGTACCACAGCGGCGGCAGGATCAGCATGGCTTGGGGTTCGACCTGCCGGTCGGTCTCGGCCCCTTTTGCGTCGCGATACCGGAAACGCAGACATAGCGCTCCGAGAAACGACTGTTCGAACGCGGCCAGCAAGGCGGGGTCCATCTCTCCGATGTTCGACGTGTCGACTTGAGGGGCAAGCGGCCCGACATAGAGACAGTCCAGAAAGCGGCGCAGATCGCGGAGCTTGTCAGGTGGCAAGGCCTTCTCGATCTTCGCGAGCCCGGCATCGGCGAGGTGTGAGAACGGAAGCGTGCCGGCGGCGCGTACGCTCGACACGCCGATGATGAGCGCGAACACCTCGGCAACCGACAGTCTGGCCGTCGCCTGCACGGAACTCGGATCCAGGTACAACCCGCCGCCGCGACCTTGTTCGGCGAGGATCACGTAGCCCTCGTCGCGCAGGGCCGAGAGGTCTCGCAAGATCGTGCTGCGCGATGCGCCGACTCCTCGGACAAGGGAGGCGACGGTTGTCGTTCCGCTGCGGCGCAGGGTCCGCACGATGGCGTCTTGTCGGCTTCGGCTCTTCATGTCTGCCTTCCACCTAACAAAGGTGTCAGTTTATGGAACCTTTTCGACCTAGGTGGGCGCCGAGGCAATCAAAAAAGGAGAGAATGCCATGAACAGAAACGCTCAATTCCCCGTGCCCACGCTCGTTTCGCTGGGGGATGTCGAACTCGAGGTCTTCGAGGCCGGTCGGGAGAACCACGGAAACCCGATCGTGCTGTGCCACGGATGGCCCGAGCACGCCTATTCCTGGCGCCACCAGATGCCGGCCCTTGCGGCGGCGGGCTACCATGTGATCGTGCCGAACCAGCGGGGCTACGGGAACTCGTCCCGCCCGTCGGAGGTGGCGGAGTATG